>NZ_JAFREJ010000003.1:0-190423 GCF_017377545.1 Faecalibacterium sp. Marseille-Q4164
ACCGAAGAAATCTGTTTCCGCAAAGTGTCCTTCACGGTTTCAAACTTCTTCTGCTTGGGCGGCTGTCCGGTTGCGGCGAGGCCTGCGTTTTCACTGTCAAGTTTCAACTGGCCGCGCCTACGCGCCCAATACTCGGCTTCGCTCACACGCTCCTTCGAGCCGTTGAGCAGGTCGATCTGGTACAGACCAGCACCCTCACACATCTCCATGACCTCAACACGCAAGTGCCGCATGGTCTGGGCTGTGCTGGAGTGCTTCATACCCTCGCGCCAGTCGCGGGGCTTTTGCATATAGGGCTTACGTTCCACCTCTCGTGTGCGGATACTGCCGATCACAATGTGGACGTGGATGTTTCCCGAATGGTTATGCCCATCCGGGTGAGTGCAGACGATGGCGGGGTGACCGGAGAAGTTTTCTTCGCAGAATTTCAGGCCAAGTGCCTGTGCTTTTTCCATGGTCAAGCCGTTGTCGGCTGCATCTCTGGGGTCGAAGCTGATGATATACTGATGGCTCTTAATATCATCGCGTTGGGTGTTCTTGCCATACTTGCGGTTTGCCAGCAGACAGGCCGTTGCGAACGAGAAATCGCCGCACTCAAGGGTGTCGAGCAGGTACGAATCCCGCAGCTTCGGCTTGCCGTGCTCATCCAGAAGTTGCTTTCCGGTGAACGCGTTGTGCTGGTAAACGAGGTACGCTTCGATGGCGGTGTAGTCCGAATTCTTAGAGGCGATATGCTTGAGCGTTGCCATACAGTTCACCCAGAACTTTCTCGGCGCTGAGCCGGAATGCGGTCAGGTCTGCAAGTTCGTCAAGGAGTTTCGCCCGGATCTGCTCGGTGTCCGCACCGCCGGAATTGAAGTGCCTTGCAAGCTGGTTGAGATTGCTGCCCACCTTGCTGCACTGGGCAAGCAAAGTGGAAACAGCGGTCAGGGTTTCTTCTCCGCCGCCGGCAACGATGATTGTTTTCTCGATCTTGACGTTGTGGATGGCGCGGCGGATAAAAGTGGAGAGGGAGAGATTCAGGAGTTTGCAAGTGAGTTCCAGTGACGCTTTTTCCTCCGCTGTCACACGGAACTTGATGACGTGCGTTTTGTTGTTCGGCGTGTCGTGGTGCTGGGAATTGCTAGGGGTCGATTGAACATTCGTTTTGGTCATTGTACCTCCTGTCTGTTCGATAACTCCTCGGTGAAGTTATGTAAGCACGACACGCCGTTCCATTCGTGCCGCAAGGCACGAATGATGAGCAGGGTTTGGGGTGGGACCGCGTTTGCGAAGCGTAGCGGAGCAATGAAAGCCCCAGTGGGGCTTTTAAGCGGCAGCGCGGTCTGCGACAGCAGATGGAGGGGCGTTGCCCCGACAAGCGCTGCCCCAACAAGATCACTTAGAAAACTCGCAAGAGTTTGAGAAGTGAAGTCCCAGTGGAGCACAACATTTTCAAGAATTGAAAATTTGTGGCCACGGGACGGTTCTTGCCCTCTACCGCTGCGCTCAAAACCGTTTCTGGGTAATGGTTTCCGAATTGTTAAGACGCAAAAATAAGTAGAGAGTTCCGCTGCTTATGTAATGGGGTCACCGTTTGCTCCGAACGAAGTTCCTGCCCCTGTTTGTGCAGCGGCGTTGACGGAAAGTCGGTATCACGTCCGGTCGGCTCATGAAATTTTCAAGGTGCAGCTCCCGTAAAAGAAAAATACCGCCCATGCAGCATAGCGATGGATTTTGTCGGGTGAAACAGCGGCAAAATGAATCGGGTGTGTTGCGGGGCGGTAAATTCTTTCGTGGACTTTTCCTCACTGAAGTGGTGGGTCTCACGGTGATAACCAACCACTTTCTGTGGCTGTGTTCAAAATGAACACGACCACATCTTGTGGATGAATTTGAACCAATCCACAAAATCAATGGGATTTACAAGAAAAATACCACGGCATGTAGAATGCGTCAAGAGGGTTTTGAAAAATTTATTGAAGTGAAGCAAGAAAAGTATGACACATCTTGTAGCTTTAGGAAAAAATACGCTATGTGAATCAGAACAAACCCCATTTTCTGTCTGCGGTAGATCTTTCTATTGCCGGCAGCAACAGGATGTTGCTTTTTTGACCATTGTCTAACAATCGATGCAAAAAAATGCAGGGGAAAAACCCCTCAGATGGTTAGGCAAAACAAATTCACAAAGTAAAAATAGCACTCCCACCGGGCGTTGCCAAGCAGAAACAGACAAGTTTACAGGGACGAAATTTTTTCGATGCGGGAAACGTTTTGCCTCCTCTATGCCGCAGGGGAAGCTCCAATAACGAAATCTTTTTCAAAATCTCCGAAAATGCCTAAACTCCTTGACAGAGGAGACGGCAGGGCGTATTATTTTGGCAGAAGGACCGCTGAGAAGCGGCTTTTTATAGAACGAAAAGTTAGTTTTACCTAACTCAAAACTCTGCCCTATACGAAGAAATATATCTCTTCTATTTACAGGTGGAAAATAAATAGAGAAGGAACGTATCACGATGAAAATCTACACATTTGGTGCAGAGGATGCCCCGGTGCTGTTGCTGCTGCCGGGCACCTGTTGCCATTGGAAGAGCAATTTCGGTGCGGTGATCCCGCTTCTGGCTGACAGCTTCCGGGTGCTGTGCGTCAGCTACGATGGCTTTGATGAGACTGAACAGACCGAATTTCCCACCATGCTGGAGGAGACCGAAAAGATCGAGGCCTACCTCAAGACCCACTGCGGCGGTCACATCCGGGCGGCCTATGGCTGCTCTCTGGGCGGCTCGTTTGTGGGGCTGCTGGCGGCGCGGCAGAACATCCACATGGACTACGGCATTCTGGGCAGCTCCGATCTGGATCAGGCATCGCCGCTGGCGGCAAGATTGCAGACTGATTTTCTGCTGCCATTGATCTACCCTGTGGTGCGGGACGGAAAGTTTAAGGCAAAATTTCTCCAAAAGCGTCTGGATAAGCGTGCCAGAGAGTCGGGGGATTATGTCAAAGCCTTTCTGAAAATGTTCGGTGAGGCCCGCCCTTATGTGACCATGCAGAGCTGTAAAAATCAGTTCTACTCCGATCTTATCACTCCGCTGCCGGATAAGATCCATGTGCCCGGTACCGAGATCCATATCTTTTACGCCCTGAAGATGGGCAAAAAATACCGTGTCCGGTATCAGCAGCATTTTGCACATCCTGTTCTCCATGAGCAGAACTTGCAGCACGAGGAATTGCTGGCTTGTCACCCGGAGCAGTGGGCGCATCTGGTAAAAAGTATTGCATTGTGAACGGTAAAACGTATCTGGAGCAAGCAGGATTTTGTAAGATCCAGAACCACAAAAATAAAAAGGGCTGGCTGTGTATCACAGCACAGAAATGAGGTGCGATTATGTCAAAAAAGGCAACGGAATTCCAAAGAAAAGCAATGAGCCGGATGTACCGGGGCAAGGAAATCTTCAAGCCTTTGAACACCGGCTGGATCGATGAAAATGTCGCCTGTGTGCGGGAGTGGGTGGCAAATATCTTTTTCTACCGCAAGGGCGATACGACCATTATGATCGATGCCGGATACAACTATGACCGGCTGGCAGAGAAGATGAACTGGCTGGGAATCGACCCGTATTCCATCCGGCACATCCTCATCACCCATCAGGACACCGACCATGTAGGTGCGGTGGAAGCAGACAGTCCGGGGCTGTTCCAGAATGCGAAGCTGTACATTGGCGAGATCGAGAACCGGTATTTGACCGGAGAAGCACGCCGCAAGGTCATTTATCATCTCTATAAGCTGCCGCAGGTGACGATCAACAATGAAAAAGTGCTGCTGCACGATGGTGAGGTCTTTGATATTGACGGCATCAGGATCGAGTGTTTTCTCGTTCCCGGTCATACATGGGGGCACATGGTATACCTTGTGGACGGGAAATATCTCTTTACCGGCGATACCCTCTGGTTCGGTGCGGACGGCGGATACAGTTTTATTTCTTCGCTGGCAGAGGATAACAAGCTGGCGGTGAAGTCTTTGGCTTTGCTGGAGAAAAAGCTGAGAAAACGTGGGCTGCATCCGCTGTTCATTACCGGTCACACAGGTTGGACGGACAACATGGAGTTTGCCTTTGCGCACAAAAATGAGCTGTGCTCGCCTTTCAAGAAAAGAGCCCACGACCCCAATGCGCTTTACGATGCCTATGATGAATCCGATGATACTGAGGAAAACTCAAAAAGCGGGTACTTGAAGGGCGTGGGAAGATAAGGAAGTGCAGGCGGCGCACCGGCATTCTTTGGCGCGATGACGGAGCGTAATCCGAAAAAATAATGCTGCAAAAACCAAGGGGCGGATGGTATGAGAACTTTGGAATATGGAAAAGAACATGAAAAGACGCTGCTGTTTCTGCCGTGCACGGCGGAGCCGGAGTGGGCGTTCGCCGACTCGGTTGGCCTGCTTTCGCAGGATTACCATGTGATTCAGATCGTCTATGACGGTCACGGCGAAACGGGAGAAGACTTTATCTCTGTGGAGACGACAGTAGACGAGGTAACAGATTGGCTGCAAGCGCGCGGCATTACCCACTTGAACGCGGCATATGGCTGTTCTCTGGGCGGTGCGTGTCTGACACGCTTTCTCGCCTTGGGAAAAATCCCGGTCGAGCGCGCCGTTATTGATGCAGGCATTACGCCGTATCGGATGCCGCTGATTTTGCGCCGTCTCGCCTGCCTGCGTGACAATCTTGGTTTCAGGCTCATAGCGAAGAGCCGCAAGGTCCTTGAGACGGTCTATCCGCCAGAGCGCTGGACGATGCCGGGGCGCGATCCAGTGAAGGAGTATGATGCGCTGGCGGCGTATCTGAAAACCTATTCAAAACGCACCGTCCGCAACATTTTCTGGTCGGCGAACAATTATACTCTGCCGACGAAGCCGGCTGAAATGGGCTGCCAAATCACATATTGGTACGGCGAAGAGGAAAAGCAGGCGCGACACAGCAATATCTGCTTTATAAAGCAATATTTTCCACGGGCGCAACTGCATGAAATTCCGAAGATGGATCACGCGGAGCTTGTGATGATGTATCCGCAGGAATTTTACCGGAGAATCATGGCGTTCCTGACACAGGCACAGGCAGCTCAAAACGAAAGAGGCTGAAGAAAAGGAAGAATCAGAATGCTCTATCCGCAGCTTTTTGGATTCAACGGAGATATAGGCTTATGAAAATCATCGTTGCAATTGCTTTTTATTTTCTGTATTGGGGCGTATGTTTTCTTGGAACAGGCACGGACAAGAAAAATCTCATGGGGCTGCGTTCTTATCCCGAAGAAGTTCAAAACCGTGTGCGAAGCGACCATCAGCTTGGAAAGGCTGTTCCGAAGGGAAAATCCACCGCTGCCATTTTGCTCAGTAATCTTCTTTTGTTTACAGTGGTGTTTTCCGTTTTGGGGCTTGCGTTGAAAAGTGTGCTGGGCCTAAACAATTACCTGTCAGCATTTTGGTACTTCCTTGCATTCGGCGAGGGATTGGGCCTGTTCGATCTCCTTGTGATCGATCTGCTCTGGTGGCGCAGTACAAAACGCATCCGTTTCTCGTTTTTGCCGGAGAAGAAATACTATCAAAATCCGAAAAAGCATATCGAATCGTTTTGGCGCGGTATCCCGTTGTTTGCCGCAGCTGCCGCACTGGCAGCCTTGATCGTTACCGTGCTTTGAAACAATACATGGGAGATGCTCCTCGCTGTATGGCCTCATCAAATACCCCGACGCGGGAATGCAATGATCTGCCATATTTGCGGACGTGAAGGAGAGAAGGTAAAGTCGAAATGAAAATCACGGTTCTTGTAACGCTCATGGTATTTCTGGCATACTTTCTTGTTTTATACGGCGGGGTGGGTTTCATTCAGGACAAGCGTTTTTTCTCATCCGCACCAAAGGAAAATCTGGACGCAATCCCCGATACAAAGGAACGATTTCCCGGCGCACATAGTATCGGCTGGGTGATTGAGATCATTGCCATCCTGCTTTTTCTCGCTGCGGCGGCACTAAGCGTATGGGACGGCGTCAGAAACGGCTTCGGCTTCCTGGACTTCTTTGTGCGGTTTCTTACCGTGCTCTACGCCATGGAGATCTACGACATCATTTTCTTTGACTGGGTGCTGCTGTGTCACTCCAATTTCTTTCCGCATTTCTATCCGGAGCTGAAGGGCGTGGTCGGTCCGCATATGTTCGGCTATAACAAGCGAACACATATCCGGCACTTTGTAATCTACATTCCCGCCTCCGCTGTGGCAGCGTGGCTTTGCGCACTGCTTTGAGGACGTGTGACAGAAGCAATCGTTTTGGGAGGCAGAGATTTTCTATGCGTGTGATAAAAAAAGTCCTGCATGAAAAAAGAAAAACAACAGAAGCCCATATCCAGCAGCTTCAGCATAAGGGAAAACAAGGAATCCGCTACACCGCGATGATGCCAGATGCCCGATTCGCACGCAGACTGAGAGGAGAAAAACAATGATCGTACTGCAACTGCTGCTTTATTGTCTGCTGTTTACCGCAATGGTAAAAATCGCTGTGATCGGTGGTGCTGTCAATGGACTGTACTTTTATCCCAAGGAGGTGCAGGATCGCGCCATCGAACTGGGACTGATCGACCGCAATACGATGAACCGGAAACGAAAATGCTTTATGATACCGTTCTTTATCGTGATGCTTGCTGCTCTTGTGCTGATCATCGGTTTGTGGAACGAGGCTTCCTCCTTTGGTGAGGCCTATTGGCAGGCGCTGCTGTTTCTTGAGGTCATGAATATCTATGACGGCGTTGTAATCGACAAGCTATGGGTCGGGCACAGCCAGTTTTGGGTGCTGCCAGGGCTTGAAGATGCGCCGTTCGTGCAGACCTGGAGGCAGGTGCTGAAAAAGCGAAGCATACTGGCGCTGATCTGGGTTGCGGGAGCGGCAATTGTCGGCGGTATTGTCCATTTGATCTTCTAAGAAGTTGGAAATTGCCCAAATGAAAAGCAGAATCATGAACTGCAATCGGAGGCAAAAAAGATGAAGACGGAGAAACCGAAAAAGCTGATTCGATGGTACATTCTCGGTGCGATCGGGGCAGTACTGACGATCCTGGCGGCAGGCATTGTGGTGCCCGCTTTGTCCTATCTGCTCAGCTTTGCCGCCGGAGCCATGCTGTATGTGGTGGTGGAGGAGCTGATCCCGGAAATGTCGCAGGGGCAGCACTCTAACGTCGGCACGGTGTTTTTGCGGTAGGCTTCAGCGTGATGATGGTACTGGATGTGGCACTGGGATAGCGCATGGTTGAGAAAATTGCGATGCAAGGGGCGAAGAAAGGAAAAACATGAAAGACAGAGATCTGCCAGTTGACCACAGCTGCCATTCCAAGCCCTGCAAAAGACGGATTGTGGAGATCGGATTGAATAAACAGTATGATTGATATCATTTTTCATGACAAAACGGGGGTCACTCCCTATAATCCCGGACAAACAGGCGGCTTTGAAAATGCGGCCGGAAGTGGAGAAATTCACTATTACCGGCTGTTTGATGGCGTGGGGATCATGCTGCTGCGGCTGGAGATGGAGACCTATACGGAAATCCGCACGCAGATCGGTATGATAGAGATCAATTTCTGCATCAATGGCCGTTTTGAAACCAGCTTTTCCATGCGTGATAGCGTTCTGCTAAAGCCGGGGGATATGGCCGTCAGCTGCTACGACGGACGGCATGGAACACGTTCAGAGTCACGGTTCCCGCTGGGCTGTTACGAAGGGCTGTGTCTGGAAGTTGATCCAGCAGCCGCTCAGAACTGGCTTGAGAAGAACGCACCGGGCTTTTCGGTGGATTTTGCGGTACTGAAGCAGAATCTTCTGGGAAACCGATGGTTCATGTTCGGTACGGCAGGACCCCGCTGTGAGCACGTTTTCCGGGAATTGTACGAAAATGCGCCCTACATGGATCTCCGGTTCCTGCGGCTCAAGGTGGTGGAGCTGTTGATGCTGCTGAGCCGCATTCCGCAGGAGGAAGGAACGGACTTGTACTGTTCTACCGAACAGACCGAACTGGCACACCATCTCCGGGATCACCTTCTGACAAACCGGGAGGGGTATGTCTCCCTTGCGCAGCTGGCAGAAGAACACGGGATCTCGGTTTCGCACCTGCAAAAAATGTTCAAACAGGTCTACGGTGTGCCAGTATACCACTATATCAAGGAATACCGTCTGGAACAGGCTGCCGTAGAGCTTGTCCGGAGCGCAAAACCCATTACGCAGATCGCACAGAATGCAGGATATGACAACGCCAGCAAGTTTTCGGAGGCTTTCCGGAAACGATATGGAACGACCCCGTCGCAGTACCGCACCCACGCAAATGGACTCGCAAAACGGAGCAGGGAAATCAGAATGGAGTAGTCCACGGCCGAAAAATATGCTAAAGTACAGAGCGGTTAGAATAAACTTACTTTAAAACCGGAGGTACTTTCATATGATGATGAAAAAGAAATTTGTTGCAGTGGCCTTGTCTGCGGTCTGCCTGCTGTCTGCTGTCAGCTGCGGCCAGCAGAGCGCAAGCACAGCGTCTTCGGCATCCAGCGTTTCCTCCTCGGTGGCTTCTTCGGCTTCCGCAAGTCAGGTAATGGATGCGGAGGATTATCTGTCTGGTATCAGCGGGACTTATGTGGAACTGTTCCCGGAGATGGCAAAGAGTGAATACCGGAATTTGTGGATCGACGCTGCGACTCCACTGGTAGGCGAGGACAATGCGGAATCGGCTACGGATATGCTGCTGGGAATGTGCATGGCAGAGCCGTATGGCGAGGAGGCTGTTGAAAAATATGCAGCAGATCCGGACAGCACGGCGTTCAACTGCTATTTTCTGGGCGGCGTGGAAAAATTCGTGATGAATGGCGACACCATCACCGGTCTGGATGCGCAAGGACAGGAAGTGTTTGCACACACATACCAGAAACTGGATGTGGACAATGAAAACAGCTTCCTCTTCTACCAGAGCGAGGATGCGGATTCCGGGGAGTTTACCTACTTTGCCTTTGCGCCCGATACGATGGAAACGACGTATCATCTGGAATTCCGCTATGCAGAGGATCTCGACGACCTGCAGAGCTTGTATGAAGGAAATTATGCTTATTGGAATGCTGCCGCCATCGCAGAGGACTATGATCAGGCAACTATGGAAAATGTCATTGAACTTTTCGTCACGGAAAATTTGTCTGAGGCAGAATAAACGGCACATGCGCACCCGATCATGTCAGGCAGTTGCGCATGGCAATATTGCGGTAAGGATGTGATTTGATTGAAAAAACGATCGGACTTTTCCCGGCTGATGGGCTATGCAGGGAACTACCGATATTTCACCTACGCTTCGTGGGTGCTGTCTGCGGTCAGTGCGCTGGTGGCGCTGGTGCCTTTTGTGTACATCTGGAAGATCCTGCGGGATGTGCTGAACGCCGCGCCGGACTATGCGCAGGCGGTGAACATCCCCCATTACGGCTGGATGGCAGTGTTGTTTGCAGTGCTGTCTTACCTTATTTACATTGCAGCGCTGATGTGCTCCCACCTGTCGGCGTTCCGGGTGGCGACCAATCTGCGGCTGGCGGTGTCGGAGCATCTGGCGGTGCTGCCGCTGGGCTTTGCCGAGACCTTCGGCAGCGGTAAGCTGCGCAAGATCATCCACGAGAGCACCGGAGCCGCCGAGACCTATCTTGCCCACCAGCTGCCCGACCAGTACAACGCCATCGCCACCCCGGTGGGGCTGCTGGTTCTGCTGTTGGCGTTCGACTGGCGGCTGGGTCTGCTGAGCCTTGCGCCGGTGGTGCTGGCTTTCCTCATTATGACGACCATGACCGGCAAGCGGATGGCTGAAAAAATGCGGCAGTACGGCAACGCCTTGGAGGCTATGTCCAACGAGGCCGTGGAGTACGTCCGGGGCATCCCGGTGGTCAAGACCTTCGGGCAATCGGTATTTTCCTTCAAAAAGTTCAAGACCACCATTGATGAGTATGAAAAGTGGGTCATCTCCTACACCAAAGACCTGCGCCTGCCCATGATGTTCTACACCGCCGCCGTCAACGGCGTGTTCGCCTTTTTGATCGCGGGCGGGCTGCTGTTCACGACCCACGGTGTCACCCCGGAATTTCTGCTGAACCTGCTGTTCTATATCATCATCACGCCGGTGATCTCCCTGACTTTGACCCGCATAATGTACATGAGCGAGAACAAGATGGTGGTAGCGGATGCGCTGGCACGCATCGACTCGGTGCTGGAGGCAGCACCCATGCAGGTTCAGGCTGTTCCGCAGCACCCACAGGATGCATCTGTCGCGCTGCAGGACGTGCATTTCAGCTATGACGGAAAAACCGAGGTCATCAAGGGCGTTTCGCTGGAGATCCAACCGGGACGGACTGTGGCTTTTGTAGGCCCCTCCGGCGGCGGAAAATCCACGCTGGCAAACCTTGTCTGCCGGTTCTTTGATGTGCAGAGCGGCAGCGTCCGGGTGGGCGGAGCGGATGTGCGGGATATCCCCAAGGAAGAGCTGATGGATACCATCTCCTTTGTGTTTCAAAACAGCCGTCTGCTCAAGGGCAGCATTCTGGATAACGTCCGTCTGGGCAGACCGCAGGCCACCGAAGCTGAGGTGCTGGCAGCGTTGAAAGCAGCGCAGTGCATGGATATTATAGAAAAGTTCCCGGCGGGTATCCACACTGTTATTGGCACCAAGGGCGTGTATCTGTCCGGCGGCGAGCAGCAGCGCATTGCCATTGCCCGCGCCATGCTGAAAAATGCGCCCATCCTGATTCTGGACGAGGCCACCGCTTTTGCCGACCCGGACAATGAAGCTAAGGTGCAGGCAGCCTTTGCCCGGCTTGCCAAGGGCAAAACCGTGCTGATGATCGCGCACCGCCTGTCCACCGTCGCCAACGCCGACTGCATCTATGTGGTGCAGGATGGGCAGATTGCAGAATCCGGCACAAAGGACGAACTGTGCGCGCAGAACGGCCTGTTTGCCCGGATGTGGCAGGATTATCAGGCCTCGGTGCAGTGGAAGGTCGCAAAGGAGGGGTAAAGGATGATCGAAAAAATTCAACACGCCACGGCCAGCTCCCCGGAGGGCGCAAAGGGGCTTGTAAAGGGCGTTCTGGCCTGTGCGTTCCAGAATATAGCGTTCATGCTGCCCACCGGGCTGCTGTATCTCCTGGTAAAAGATCTGCTGGCAGGCTCCGCGAGCGGGAGAACCGCCTTTTATCTGCTGGGGTGTGCGGCCTGCTTTGCGCTGATCTTGCTGACCACATGGTTCCAGTACAACGGCACCTATTTTACGACCTATAAAGAGAGCGGCACCCGCCGCCTGACCCTTGCGGAGCGGCTGCGCAAGCTGCCCCTGTCCTTTTTCGGCAAGCGGGACCTTGCCGACCTGACCAGCACCATCATGGCGGACTGCGAGGTGTTGGAAAAGACCTGCTCTCACTTTATTCCCGGCCTGTTCGGTTCCTTGATCTCCACCGTGATTATTGCGCTGAGCCTGTTTGCGTTCGACTGGCGGATGGCACTGGCAGCTCTGTGGGTCATCCCGGTATCCGCTGCCATCGTGGTGGGCAGCTACCGGGTGCAGGACAAGGTGCAGGGCAGGACCATGGCGGCGAAAATGGCCTGTGCGGACGGCATTCAGGAGTACATCGAGACCCTCCGGGACCTGAAAGCCAGCAATGCGGAGCAGCGTTATCTGTCCGGCCTTTCCAAAAAGATTCGTGCGGTGGAAAAACAATCCGTTGCGGCAGAGCTGGAAACAGCGCTGTTCGTGTCCTCTGCGGGCATGGTGCTCAAGCTGGGCATTGCATCGGTGGCGCTCACTGGCTCGGTGTTGCTGGTACAGGGCAGCATCGACGTATTGACCCTGTTTCTGTTCCTGATGGCGGCATCCCGGATGTACGACCCCATGCAGGGCGCTTTGCAGAATCTGGCGGCGGTCATCGCCATGCGTACCAATGTGGGGCGGATGAATGAGATTCTGGACGCTCCCCTGCAGACCGGCAGCGAGCAGCTGACCAATCAGGGCTGCGATATCGTGTTCGACCATGTGGGCTTTGCCTATAACTCTGGCGAGACGGTTCTGCGGGATGTTTCCTTTACCGCAAAGCAGGGCGAGGTCACGGCACTGGTGGGACCCTCCGGCGGTGGCAAGACCACCGTTTCCCGACTGGCGGCACGGTTCTGGGACTACCAGAAGGGCAGCATCACCGTGGGCGGCATGGAGGTTTCCCAAATCGACCCGGAAAAGCTCATGAGCCTGTATTCCATCGTCTTTCAGGATGTGACCCTGTTTGACAACACGATCCTGGAAAACATCCGTCTGGGGCGCAAAGGTGCCACCGACGAGGAGGTTCTGGCAGCGGCAAAGCTGGCAAACTGCGAGGAATTTGCCGAAAAGCTGCCGGACAAATGGAACACGAACATCGGCGAGAATGGCTGTGCTCTTTCCGGCGGCGAGCGTCAGCGCATTTCCATTGCCCGTGCCTTCCTGAAGGATGCGCCCATCATCCTGCTGGACGAGGCCACAGCCAGCTTGGATGTGGAAAACGAAACTGCCATTCAGGAAGCACTGTCCCGGCTCATAAAAAACAAAACCGTCCTCATCATCGCCCACCGGATGCGCACCGTAGCTGGTGCGGATCAGGTGGTGGTGCTGTCGGGTGGCATCGTGGCCGAGCAGGGCAGCCCGGCAGAGCTGTACGCCCGGAAGGGACTGTATGCCCACATGGTGGATCTGCAGTCGGCAAGCCGGAATTGGACGATCTGAGAATGAGGGCGGCTTTTATAAAGATAGCGACAAAAAGCTGTTCGACATCGTTCTGGTCTGGAAGCTAGATCGCTTCGCCCGGAACCGCTACGACAGCGCACGGTACAAGACCCAGCTGAAACGCAATGGTGTGAAGCTGGTATCGGCTACGGAAGTCGTCATTTCGGCTGGCCCGGAGGGCATCATTCTGGAGTCTGTTCTGGAGGGCTATGCGGAATACTACTCGGCTGACCTGTCTGAAAAGGTCGTGCGTGGCATGACCGAGAATGCTCTCAAGGGTATTTATAATGGTGGCACGATTCCGTTCGGCTACATGATCGATGAGACCCGGCATTACCAGCCCGACCCGCTGCTGGCCCCGTATGTGGAGCAGACGTTCCAGAAGTATGCGGACGGTGCGACCATGACTGACCTGCGGGATTGGTTAAAGGCACACAACATCAAAAATTCAATGGACGGGGAGATGTCCTACAATACGATTCAGCGGATGCTGAGCAGCCGCCGGTACATCGGCGAATTGTGTTTGCGGGATGTGGTACAGCCCAATGCGATTTCGGCGTTGGTGTCAGGTGAACTTGTCGGGGCAAGGCCCCTCCATCTTGCTACGCAAGACCGTTCTGTCGCTTAAAAGCCCCACTGGGGCTTTCATTGCTCCGTTTCGCTGCGCAAACGCGAACCTGTTCAATAAGGTGCAGGAAAAGCTGGCGAAAAATAAAAAGGCCCCTGCCCGTCATAAGGCAGAGGAAAGCTATCTGCTCACCACTAAGCTGTACTGCGGTAAGTGCGGAGCGCTGATGTTCGGAGAAAGCGGTGTCAGCCACACCGGGAAAATGTATACCTATTACAAGTGTGCCGCCGCCAAGAAGAAAAAGACCTGCGATAAAAAGGCCGTGCGGAAACAGTGGCTGGAAGATCTGGTGGTCAACGAGACCATGAAGCTGGTGGAAGATGACGCTTCCATGAATGCCATCATTGCCAAAGTCATGGAATTGCAAAATCAGGAAAGCACGGATTTGCCCATCTATGAAAAGCAGTTGAAGGAAACGGGAGTCGGCATCACCAATATGCTGAACGCTATCCAGATGGGCATTCTGACCAGCTCCACCAAGGAGCGGCTGGAAGCGCTGGAAGAGCAGAGGAAGGAACTGCAAGCCCGCATTGCAGAGGAACGGCTGGCCAAGCCGAAGATGAAAGAAGAGTTCGTCCGGTTTTGGCTGCTTCGCTTCCGCAAGCTGGATATGACCCAGCCGGAGCAGCGGCAGGCACTGGTGGATACCTTCATCAATGCCATCTATCTCTACGATGATAAGGTTCTCATTACCTTTAATTATAAGGAAGGTACGGAAACGGTCGCTTTTGGGGAAGCCGTGAAAGCGGAGAAAAGTTCGGATATGAGTGCGCGAGGTGCACCACAACAACAAAATCCGAACTTTTTTCCGATAGGAGAAGGGTTCGGATTTTTTGTTTTCTTTGGAAAACAAAATGAATCCCTTGCTTCCATCGAAAAATGTAGCTGGAGGTCATGGACTAAAATCATAAGATAAATCAATAAACACCCAAAACGGAGACCTTTTATAAGGTGCTCCGTTTTTTAGGTTGCGTAACGGTGATTTTAATCTTGCACTGCACTGGAAAGAATGCTATACTAGGTAAGCTAAAACTAACTGCGGTATATTTGACCGGATTCAGGAGATCGCGAAAGAAGATGGAACTTAAACAGCTAGAGTATTTTACCATTGTATGTGAAAAAGGCAGCTTCAGCCAAGCGGCAGAATGCCTTTATACATCGCAGCCCAATGTCAGCAAGGTGATCTCCTCGCTGGAAAAAGAGCTGGGGCGAAAACTGGTGGAGCGGAGCAGCCGAGGGCTGCGAATCACGCCCTATGGGGAAACGGTGCGCGATTATGCAAAAGTCATTCTGAAACACGCTTCTCTGATCAGCTCGATGGCGACGCACCACAATGGCAAAAAATTTACGTTGGCAACTTACCCCAGCAATATGATCACGAATCTTCTGGTGGATTTTTATCGGCACTGGGGCAGAGAGTACATTGTCGAGCATCAGGAGGGCAGTGTCGAAGAGGTCAGCAACTGGGTGGCCAGCGGGCAGACGGAAATCGGCATCGTCTATATTGCACAGCGTCAACTGGCGGCGTTTCGGCATATCCTTGGACATAAGAATTTGGAATTTGAACCGCTCGATGTAAAAGAGGCTTGTGTCTATGTGGGACCCAATCACCCATATTACGAGAGAGACTGCGTGGATTTCTCGGAGCTGTCCAGCTTGCGCTTCATCGGGGCGGTACGGGACTACTTTTCTATGGAGCATCATCTGGACCGGGTCTCATTGGGTGCTATCAGCACCAAAGATTTGAATTATTCCATTTACTCGAATAGCGACCACATGACCATCAATGCGCTGATGCAGACCGACCTGTGCAGCCTTGGCATCAATTTTATGCACCAGCCGTATAAACACTATGACATTAAGAATCTGAAAATCAACGGATGTGAGCCATTTTTGCTGATTGGAATCGTTCGACCAGAAGGTGATGAACTAAGTGAAGCAGCACAATGGTTTATCGAAAATTTCAAAAAGTTGCTCTGAGAAAAGGCTTGATTTTCCATAACGATTTGTTATGGAAAACCATGCCGATTTCATCACTGGTCAGGCAGGACAAACTGTGGTATCCTATGGGAGCGCCGCGCAGCAAGCGTGGGGCTCCTTTTTCGTTATAACTGATGTTTTTTGATACCACAGGAGGAAACACACTATGAAAATCTCTCGCAGAAACTTCTGCCTGCTGATGGCAGGTGTCTGCTGCACCGGCGTGCTGGCTGCCTGCGGCTCCAGCTCTTCGTCTACTGCTTCGTCCAGCGCTGCATCTGCTTCCGCTGCGGCATCCGGGGAGGTCCGCGATGAGCTGATCTTTGTCAACTATCGTGATATTCGTGATCTGAACCCGCATCTGTATGCAGGCGAAATGTATGCCCAGAGCATCCTCTACGATACATTGGTCAGCATTACGGCAGATGGCTATGAAGGCTGTCTGGCGGAAAGCTGGGACATCAGCGAGGATGGCTGTACCTACACCTTCCACATTCGTCCCAATGTTCTGTTCTCGGATGGCGAAAAGTGCGATGCCAATGCCATTCTTGCCAACTTCAACGCCATTCTGGAAAACCGCGAACGCCACACTTGGCTGGAGATGATGAACCTGCTGGTGGGCGTGTCGGCTCCCGATGAAAACACTTTCGTCATTGAGATGAGTGAGCCTTACTACCCCATGCTGACGGAGCTGGGCTGCATCCGTCCCTTTGCCATGATCTCCCCCAACTGCATGATCAACGGCAGCACGAAGGATGGCGTCAATGGCCACATTGGCACCGGCCCCTATGTGCTGACGGATTTCGTGACCGATGAATACGCCGTGTTTGAGCGGAACGAGAATTACTGGGGCGAAGCGCCGGCCATCCGCAAGATCACGGTCAAGGTCATTCCCGACAACCAGACCCGTATTATGGCTCTGGAATCCGGCGAGATCGACCTGATTTTCGGCAAGAACATGATCGATGCCGATGCGATCAGCCAGTATCTGGACAGCGACAGATTCACGGTCGGTCTGTCTGACCCCACCTCTACCCGCCATATCGTTATGAACACCACCCATGAGATTCTGGGCGACCCGGCGGTTCGTAAGGCATTGCAGCACGCTACCGACCGTCAGACCATCTCTGATGGCATCTTCTACGGTCTGGAGCAGCCTGCGGATACGCTTTACGCCACCACGGTTCCCTACTGCAATGTCGGCCTGAAGCCGTATGAGTACAGCACGGAGACTGCGGCGCAGCTCCTTGACGAAGCTGGATGGGTCCTTGGCAGCGACAAGATGCGCGCCAAGAATGGCAAGCAGCTTGCACTCGACCTGCTCTACAACAGTGACAGCGTGACGGAAAAGACCATCGCCGAGTATCTCCAGAGCGAGTACCTCAAGCTTGGCATTTCCATGACCATTCACGGTGAGGAAGAGCAGTCCTACCGCGATAACATGAAGGCTGGCAACTTCGATATGGTGTTCAATATCTGCTGGGGTATGCCGTATGACCCGCAGTCTTCGCTGGCTGCAATGCGTGCCCCGGTCTATGGCGACTATGCCGCTCAGCAGGGTCTTGAGGACAAGGCGGAAATTGACGAAGCCATTACCAAGATCCTGACCTCTACGGACGATGCCGAGCGTCAGGAGCTGTATAAGTCGGTTCTGACCAACCTGCACGAGGACGCAATGTATCTGCCGCTGACCTATGAGTGCAACAAGGCTCTGTACACCTCTGCTCTGCACGGTGTCCACTTTGGCACCGACCAGTATGATGTGCCCTTTGCGGATATGTATTTTGAATAAGAATTGACAGGAAAAGCCGCTTCGGGTATGGAGCGGCTTTTCTTGAAGAAAGGACTGCCCATGAAACGCTATGTTGTACGCAGGCTGTTGATGGCGATTCCGCTGCTGCTGGCCATTTCGTTCGTCTGCTTCTGCTTTATCAATCTGATTCCCTCCAACCCGGCGGAGGTCGCACTGCGCATCCAGCAGACCCCCGTGATCACGGAGGAGATCATTGCTGCGATGGAAGAGCAGCTTGGTCTGAATAAACCCTTCTTTGTCCGTTATTTTGACTGGGTGCTGGGCTGTCTCCACGGTGACTTTGGTATCAGCTATGTCAACCCGAAACGCACCGTGGCGGGCGAGCTGCTGCGCTGCCTGCCTGCGACCCTCCAGCTGGCAGGAACTTCTTTTGTCATCGTGGCGGTGCTCAGTATCCCCATCGGCTTCCTCTGTGCAGTTTATAAGGGCGGCTGGTTTGACAAAATTATGCGCGGACTGGTCTTTGTAACGACTGCCATGCCTGCCTACTGGGTGGGTCTGCTGCTGATGTGGGGCATTGGCGTTCAATTGAACTGGCTTCCCACCAACGGTAACGGAACATGGCGGCATCTGATCTTGCCGTCCTTCACGGTGGCATTGAGCTATATTTCGACGTATATCCGTCTGATCCGCAACAATATGCTGGAAAACATGAAACAGGACTATGTGCTTTACGCCAATGTGCGCGGGCTGCCACAGAAGTCGATTCTGGTCAAGCACATTCTGAAAAACTCCATGCACACCTGCATCGTGGCGATGGGCATGAGCATCCCGCAGCTGATCTCCGGCACCATCGTGGTCGAAAATGTTTTTTCGTGGCCGGGACTTGGTACGCTCTGCATCAGTTCCATCTTCAATCGGGATTACCCGGTCATCCAGACCTATGTTTTGCTGATCGGGGTACTGTTTGTCCTGTTCAATCTGCTGTTTGATATTTTGCAGACCGTCTCCGATCCCCGTCTGCGCAAGGAGGACTGACCATGAAAGAACGATTCTTCCGCAACCGCACGGCAGTGTTTACCGTTGTATTTGTATTGCTGGTGGGTCTTGTAGGCATTCTGGCTCCTGTCATTGCGCCCAACGACCCCTATGAGACCAATATCCTGAACAAATTTGCATCCTACAGCCTGCAATATCCGCTGGGCACCGACCAGCTTGGCCGCTGTGTCCTTTCCCGCATGATCTATGGCATCCGTCCTACCCTCGGCCTTGCCCTGCTGACCATGTTCGGCACCATCAGTCTGGGTGCAATCCTTGGCATCATGGCGGGTTATTTCCGGGGCATTGTAGAAGAAGTTATCATGCGTGTGGTGGATGTGATGCTCTCTTTTCCCAGCCAGATCATGGTGTTCGCTGTGGTGGCACTGCTGGGTGTCAGCGTCCAGAACGTCATCATTGCAAATGTTTTCATCAAGTGGGCGTGGTATGCCCGCATGATCCGCACGGGCGTAATGCAGTACCGCGACCGCAACTTTGTCCAGTTTTCCCGCTGCGTAGGAATGCCGGAGCGGTTCATCCTGTTCCGTCATCTGCTGCCCTCCATCACTTCCGACCTGGTGGTTCTGGCTTCGCTGGATGTGGGCTGGGCAATCATCAATATTTCCACGCTGTCGTTCTTGGGACTGGGCGTACAGGCCCCCACGCCGGAATGGGGCGCAATGCTCAATGAGGCAAAAAATGTGATGACGTCGAACCCAGTGCAGATGATCGCTCCCGGTATCGCCATTGTGGTGCTGGTCTGTGTGTTCAACCTGATGGGCGACGCCCTGCGCGATGTGCTGGACCCCAAGGAGGTGCAGAAATGAACCCTGTTTTTGAATTGAACGATCTGCACGTTTCTTTGCAGAGCCACCATAAGGAAATCGAATTGGTGCGCGGGGTGTCCTTCGCAGTTGCTCCCGGCGAGTGCCTCGGCATTCTGGGGGAAAGTGGTTCCGGCAAGTCAATGTCGATGAAAGCGGCGATGGGCCTGCTAGACCACAGCTTCCATGTCAAGGGCAGCGCACAGTTTCAGGGGGAAGAACTTTTGGGTAAGAGTGCTGAGGAACTGCGCCGTCTGCGCGGCGGAAAGGTGGGCATCATTCTTCAGAACCCGATGACCTGCTTTGATCCGCTGTACCGCATTGGACAGCAGATCGCTGAGACGTTTTCGGCGCATAATAACTGGACAGCAGAGGAAATCCATATCCGCTCACTGGAACTGCTGGAAAAAATGCGCATCCGAAACCCGGAGGAAGTGCTGGAAAAATATCCGCATCAGCTTTCCGGCGGTATGCTCCAGCGCATCATGATCGGCATTGCAACGGCCATGAAACCAGCTCTTCTGATTGCAGACGAACCTACCACGGCGATCGATGCCATCACCCAGTATGAGATTCTGAACGAACTTCTGCATATCAAAGAAAATCATAACACGGCCATAATCTTTATTTCACATGACCTGAATGCCATTTCTCGCGTGGCAGACCGTATCGTGGTGCTGAATCACGGAGCAGTGGTGGACCGCGGCGATTTCCAGCATATCCTGCATCATGCACAAGACCCCTATACGAAACTGCTGGTGGAGAAGCGCGCGGATGTTATGCGCAGGTACACCGCTGTTTTGAATGGCAAAAAGGAGACTGCCCATGCTTGAACTCAAAAATATTAATGTAAGCTTCCGCAGTGAGCGGCAGGATAAAATTTTTGGTCATACCCGGCAGCAGGTGTTGTTTGATGTGTCACTTACCGTAAAAGAGGGCACCTGTCTCGGTATTCTGGGGGAAAGCGGCTCCGGCAAATCCACGATGGGCCGTGTGCTCTGCGGACTGCTCAAACCAGACAGCGGTGAAGCCGTTCTGGATGGCGTTTCGGTCTACGCTTCCCGTGCCGGACGACGAAATCTGCAAAACAAACTCAGTATCGTGTTTCAGGATTACACAACCTCCGCAAATCCCCGGTTCCGCATCCGGGATATTATTGGGGAAGGGCTGACCGTACAGGAACGCAGAGAGGGCAAAAAACTGGATCGGAAAGCCGAAACGAGCCGATTGCTGGAGTTGGTCGGCCTGCCTGCCGATTTTGCAGACCGGTTTCCCCATGAGCTTTCCGGCGGACAGCTGCAGCGTGTCTGCATCGCCCGCGCAGTGGCCTGCAAGCCGGAAATCATTCTGTTTGACGAAGCGATTTCCTCGCTGGATGCACACACGCAGGTACAGATCATGGACTTGCTGCGGGAACTGAAAGATCGCCTTGGCTTGACGTACATCTTTATCACCCATGACCTGACTTCCATTACCTATCTTTGTGATGATGTGTTGTTCCTGTATCAGGGCCGGGTAACAGAGAACCTGCCGGTAGAGCGCATCAGTGAAACGAAGGACGAGTATGCCCGTAAACTGCTGGAATCTATTGTCGTCTTTGATACGGAGGAATCGGCATGACACTGTGCGGCTTTGAGATCGCCCCCGGTGAAAAACGACAGGTGAAACTGCCTGTTCCTGGCGGTGTACCGCTGGAAGCATGGCTGCTGTGCGGGGCGCACCCCGGAAAGACGCTGGTGGTCACAGCTGGGGTGCATGGCTGTGAGTACGTCGGCATTCTGGCTCTGCAAAAATTAGTGGAAATGCTGGACTGTGCTACTCTTTTTGGACAGGTCATTTTGCTGCCGCTGGTCAATTCCAAAGGATTTTTTGCAGGGGTAAAACAACTGAATCCGGCAGATGGCAGGAATCTGAACCGGGAATTTCCCGGCAAGGAGGATGGAACGGAAACACAGCGGATGGCATGGACGATCGAAAAACTCCTTTACCCGGAAGCGGATTTTCTTCTGGACCTTCACGGCGGAGACTGGAATGAAGAACTGGCCCCGTTGGTATTCTTTCCCTGCGGAGCCGGGCAAACAGTGGAGCAGGAGACCCGCAGAGCGGCACAAGCTCTTTCTGTTTCCATGCGGGTCTGTTCAACAGCCCGAAATGGATTGTATAGCTGGGCAGCACAAAAAGGAATCCCTGCTTTGCTGTTGGAGCGAGGCGGAAATGGCCGCTGGACTTCCGAAGAGGTGGAAGCAGATTGCGAGGATGTACTCCGTCTGATGAACCATCTTGGAATCATAAAAGAAGATTTCAAAGTGATCCGTCAGACAGAAATCTCAAAAGCCGTCTACGAAGAAGCATCGGCAGATGGATACTGGTTTCCGCAAGTCTGTGCTGGGCAGGAAGTATTAAAGGATGCACTGCTGGGCAGGTGGAAAAGCTCCGATGGGATGCAGAACTGCGAGGTCCGTGCAAGATTTGCAGGGCGGGTTTTGTACGAGACCACTGCACTGGGCGTTCGCAGAAATGACCCGCTCGTTGCATATGGAACAGCATGAGTTTCCATAAAAACAAAAACAGGGTGCGCCCCGGAATAGGACACACCCTGCCACCGCAATTCACAATTTGATTTGTTGGCAACAACCGTGAATTGCATATCGCAAATACGTTGTTGAGAATTGCACTGCTTGAAAAACTTGCGATTAAATCCGCATACGACAGCGATATGTACAACAGGGCGTTCCTCGTCGGGAACGCTCTGTTTCTCTTTGCTGGGGGCATGATGAGCCTGTTCCGCCTGCCAAGGCAAGCTCGCGTTTGCGCAGCAACAAAAGCCCCACTGGGGCTTTCATTGCTCCGCTGCGCAAACGCGCACTTTTGAAAACATGACACTTTCAGCAGCATACAAGAAAAAACAATGAAAACTTTGGCGAAAAGAGAGAGGGCCGGACGGTGCCAGCCCTCTTGACAAGGAAAAACACAAGGCTCTTTATTATAATAAAGCTATAAGAACATAATAAAGGAAATTATTTGAAATTTTTGAAAAAACAGAAATCATTTTGATGATATGGGACGTTTTAATAGACAGGAAGGGGGTGAACCGTATCCAGACAGAATTATTGCTGCGGAAAGTGCAGAGCGGAGATACGGGTGCGCTGGACACTCTGATTACAGCGTACTATCCACAAATTCTGAACTATTGCCGTTGGCATACAGCGGACGAGCAGCAGGCGCAGGATGCAGCACAGGAAACCTTTTTGAAAGCGGTGCGCTGGCTGGATTCCTGTGGTGGATTTCAGGGGGCATTCCGTCCCTTTCTGTACAAAATCGCAAAAAACATTTGCATCGATCTGAACCGTACGATGGAGCGGACGGAGGTATCGCTGGAGAGCTTGCCGGGCGAACCCGCCTATCAGGAAAGCGGCTTTGCTGCGGCAGAGGAGAAAGCAAACCTGCGAGCGCTGACGGCCCAGCTGGAGCCGGAACAGCGGGAACTGGTATTGCTGCGGTTCGCACAACAGCTTAAATTGCGGGAGATCGCGCAGATTACAGGTCTGCCCCTGCGCACAGTGCAGTCCCGCCTGCGTGCCGCATTGAAAACCTTGAAAATGCAATTGGAAAAGGAGGACTGGAGATGAATCGAGCCTTTGAAAAAGAACTGTCCAGAGCACTGGCGACAGAGCTTGACACAGCCGCACCGAAAACGCTGCTGCGCCGCTGCCGGGCGGAATATGTCGTAAAACAACGGAGTGATTGGCGCAATTTGCTGCACTGCCAGTTCAAATTGCTGGGCTGGAAGGTCTGGGCGCTGGAAGCAATGGCGGCACTGGCGTTGTACAGTGTGGGGCGGGAACTTGCCCTGTGGGAGAAGGCATGGACATTACGCAATGCACTGTTTGGTCTGAGCACACTTGCCATGCTGACAGCTCTGCTCGGTCTGCCGTTTTTATACCGGGCAAGTCAATATAAGATGCTTGAACTGGAACGTGCCACATATGCAGGAATCGGTCGTCCGCTGGTGATGCGTTTTTTGCTGCTGCTGGCGGGGGAAACGATCCTGCTGGGAGTGCTGGTACTCAATGTGCGGGCAGCCGTGCCATGGAGCATCGGGCAACTGCTGGCGGTGTTGACCGTGCCATTCCTGACTGCAAACAATGAGCTGCTTCTGCTGCTGCGCTGGGTGCGCCCGGAATGGATGATGACCGGGGCTGTACCACTGTTTGCAGGGCAGCTGTGTTTGCTGCGGTTCGTGCAATTATCGGAACTGCCGAAAGGTCTGCCACTGGCGGCGGGCGTGCTGATGCTCTGTATGGTGTTGCAGTGCATCCAGCTTGCCGCCCGGTCAGAATATATTGCAGAAGCTTGAAAGGAACAAGTCATGGAACTGAAAATTCAGAATATTACAAAGCGATACCGGGATAAAACGGCAGTGGATGATGTGTCCATCACTCTCACGCCGGGTGTGTGGGGGCTGCTGGGGGCGAATGGTGCAGGCAAAACAACCTTAATGCGGATGCTGGCGGGCATTCTGCGGCCCAGCAGTGGCCGGATTTTGTGCGATGGGGTGGAGATTGGGACGCTTGGTGCGGCCTACCGGGAAAAGCTGGGGTATCTGCCGCAGGAATTCGGGTTTTACCCGGAATTCACGGTGCAGGACTATCTGGAATATATGGCGGCGCTCAAGGGCCTGCCGCGCACAGAGGCTGTCCGGCAGATCGACGCACTGCTGGAGCGGGTAAGCCTCACTGAGGTGCGCCGCAAAAAGATCATAAAGCTTTCCGGCGGTATGAAGCGCCGGGTAGGCATCGCACAGGCACTGCTCAACGACCCGGAAATTTTAATTCTAGATGAGCCCACGGCAGGGCTGGACCCCGGAGAACGGGTGCGCTTCCGCAATCTGCTGTCGGAGTTTGCGCAGGAACGGATCGTTCTTATTTCAACGCATATCGTTTCGGATGTGGAATACATTGCAGCTGAAAATGCCGTGATGAAAGCTGGCAAAATCATTGCACAGGACACCACCGAAGGGCTGGTAAAGCAGATCGAAGCCAAAGTCTGGCAGGGAAATATCCCGATGGAACAGCTTGCCCGGTGGGAATACCGGCTGCGGGTAGTAAACCTGCGCAACGAGCCGGACGGAACGGTAACATTGCGGTATCTGGCGGATGCACCGCAGCTGCCGGACAGCGTCCCGGCACAGCCCCGGCTGGAAGATCTGTATCTGTGGCTGTTCCCGGAGGAAATGGAGGAAGCAAAATGAACCTGTATCGTTTGGAATTGAAACGTGTGTGCAAAACTCGTATGACAGCTATTCTGCTGGCCATTGCGCTGGTGCTGGCTGTGGTCATGGCATATCTGCCGGTGACCTTTATCGGCTGGACGGAACTGGATGCCAGCGGAAACGAAGTGCGTTACACGGGTCTGAAAGCAATCCGGAAACGGCAGGAGCAGCAGGTATCCGGTACCATCACGCCGGATGTCATGCAGGAAGCACTGGAAGTCTATCAGCGGGTGTACCGGCAGTATGATGCAAGCTCCATCAACGATATCCCGGTCGAGGTATTTTATAAAGAACTTGCCCGGTATCAGCCTCTTGTGAACAACGCAAAGGAAGCCTTTGCAGACTCGAAAACCGGCATGGCACCGGGCGTGATGGGGCTGACCGCAGAGGATATGCAGAACTTTTACAGCCAGCTCCCCAAACGGTTGGAATCGGTGATCTGGCTGGAACAAAGCGGAAAGCCCGGCTATGAGCAGGCGCAGGCCATTGCACAGAAAAAGTTCGATGCTGTACAAAAACCGTTCACCTATTCATTTGGGGTCAGTTCAGACGCAATGGATTACCAAACCCTGTTGAGTTTGCTGCTCACCCTGCTGTGCGCGGTGATTGCGGCCCCGGTGTTTGCATCGGATGCACAGACCGGGGCGCAGGACATCCAACTGTGCACAAAAAACGGCGGTCTGCGGCTAGCAGCGGCAAAGCTAGCGGCGGCGTTTAGTATCACAGGGGCGGCGTATCTGCTCTGCGGCGTGGTGTGGATCCTGGTCACGAATGCTCTATTTGGCTGGGAAAGTACCCAAACTTCCGTGCAATGGCTATTTTCTGTGACCAGCCTGCTGCCGTATACCGTTGGCCAGATGGAGTGGGTCATGCTGGTGGCAAACTTCCTGCTCTTCTTTGCGGAGGTGGCCTTTGTGCTGATGGCATCCGTATGGGCCAAGAACAACCTGACCGCTTTGTCTGTGGCGCTGATCAGTGTGGTGGCACCGCTGATTGTTTATATGGTCGTGCCGGGCTCCTTTGGAGAATGGCTGTCCACCCTGATTCCGGCAGGGGGCATTGGGCTTTCCAATGCATTGCTGTATAAAATGATCAGCTTTGATTTTCTCTATGCAGGCGGGCATGCTTTCTTTCAGGCAGATGTACTGCTGGCATCGGCACCGATCAAGATCGTTCTGCTCGTTGGATTGGCAGCATGGGGGTATCTGCGAAAGACCAAGGTGGCTTAAGCTGGGCTATGCGGATTTGATTCTGAACGGTGACCCGGAGGAATATTAAAATGTAGCTGGGAGCCATGGGTTAGAAATCTGAATGAATGCTGGACATTACCGTTTTTTGCGCTGGTGATGTCCAGCATTTGTTATTTGGTGTTGATCGATCAATTTTAATGAAATCTTTATACCTCTACAATTTTCTTTACGGCTCTTTTATTTATTCCATGCTAATCTTTATGCACACGGATAGGTAAAGGAGCTTTTATGATTCAATATCCTCGTTACAGGCAGCACCGTTTTTCTTCTTTTCAGGTCATTATTGCAGGTTTTGCGGCAGTTGGTCTGGTGGGCGCATTACTTCTGATGCTCCCGATTGCTACACAACAGCGGTGCGTCACACCGTTCCATGAGGCACTGTTTACCTCCACTTCTGCCCTTTGCGTGACCGGCCTTGTGGTACAGGATACCGGCAGCTACTGGTCGGCATTCGGGCAGAGCGTGATTCTTCTTCTGATCCAGATTGGAGGATTGGGCGTCATTACAGTGGGCGCTGCCTTTGCGCTGCTTTCCGGGCGAAAGATTTCCCTCAAGCAGCGCAGCACGATGCAGGAAGCTACTGCTGCCCCACAGATGGGCGGCATCGTGCGGCTGACAGGCTTTATTCTGCGGATCACCGCCCTGTTTGAATTGGGCGGTGCTGCACTGCTGCTGCCGACGTTCTGCGCTGATTATGGTTTGCGCGGGATTTGGTACGCGCTGTTTCATTCCATTTCGGCGTTCTGCAATGCCGGCTTTGACCTGCTGGGAACAGAGGGGGCAAAATTTGTTTCGCTGACACGGTATGCAGGAAATCCATTGCTTACCACAGTGATCGCGGCCCTGATCGTCTTTGGCGGCCTTGGCTTTCTGACATGGGAGGATATTTGTACATATCGCCTTGATTTTCACCGTTACCGGATGCAGAGCAAGGTGATCCTTGTCACAACGGCATTTCTTCTGGTACTGCCGACGCTGTACTTTTATTGTTTCGAGTTCACGGCAGGCTCTGCCCGACAGCGCATTTTATTGTCGATGTTCCAATCCGTCACACCCCGTACTGCCGGTTTTAACACCGCGGATCTTGCTGCGATGGGCAGCGCTTCACAGGCGTTGATGGTGGTTCTGATGCTGTTGGGCGGTTCGCCCGGCTCTACGGCAGGCGGCATGAAAACCACAACATTTGCCGTTCTGCTGGCCAATATGTGGGCGACCTTCCGCCGCAGAGAAGATGCCGAATTTTTCGGGCGGCGCATAGATGGTTCCGCGGTCAAGAATGCTGCCACGATCGCAGGGATGTATTTGACGCTGTTCTTCCTCGGAGCTTTTGTCATTGCTGCGGCCGAGCAGCTGCCGATGTCGGTCTGTCTGTATGAGACCGCTTCGGCTGTGGCAACGGTAGGTCTGACATTGGGCATCACGCCGCAGTTGGGCATCCTTTCGCAGGGGGTGCTGATCGCACTGATGTTTTTGGGACGTGTTGGCGGATTGACGTTGATCTATGCGGCATTTGGCAGCAGCCCTGCCCACTCTCGTCTGCCGCAGGAGAAGATCGCAATCGGATAAAGGAGACAAGTATGAAATCGATTCTTTTGATCGGGCTTGGCCGTTTTGGCCGCCATATTGCGCAGGAACTGAATGAGCTGGGTCATCAGGTCATGGCGATCGACAGCAACGAGGACCGTGTAAACGCCGTGCTTTCCTATGTGACGAATGCACAGATCGGTGACAGCACCAGCGAATACTTTCTGCGCTCCCTTGGTGTCGGCAATTTTGATGTGTGTATCGTAACCATCGGCGGCAATTTTCAAAGCTCACTGGAAACAACATCACTGCTCAAGGAACTGGGTGCAAAGCTTGTGGTCTCGCGTGCAGAGCGGGATGTACAAGCCAAGTTCCTGCTGCGCAACGGTGCGGATGAAGTGGTCTATCCGGAAAAGCAGCTGGCAAAGTGGGCGGCGATCCGATATAGCTCCGAACACATTCTCGATTATATCGAGCTGCAGGACGACCACGCCATCATGGAAGTGACCATTCCGCCGGAATGGATGGATCGTACGATCGGTGAGATCAATATCCGAAAAAAGTATAACATCAATATTCTTGCGCTGAAAAAAGACGGAAAGCTTGATATGAACATCACGCCGGATACGCGGCTGTGCCGGGATGAAAGTATGCTGGTTTTGGGAAAATACGCATCGATCCAGAAGTGTTTCCGGCTCTGAAAAGATAGGACAGATCATATGGATGTCGCTTTGTTATTGATGGTTCTTGGAGTCATGTTGAGTGGTTTCCGGGCAGCAGATGCGCTGGATCACATGCGGAAGGAGATCATTCGACAAGAAGGAAAAAGACGTGGCTGGTGGTCGTGACCATCAAATTGTGCTATACTGTGGGCAAGGCAGGTGATCTTTATGAATCAGAACGACCCACCCACTGAACATATTCTGGCGTGTCTGTCGTCCTCTCCCTCCAATGCAAAGATCGTGAGGACGGCAGCAACGATGGCAAAGGCGTTCGGCGGGACCTTTACAGCCCTGTATGTCCGGACGCCTGACTCGGATCAGATGGGAAAAGAAGACTGTCGGCGCTTGCAGCAGCACATTCGTATGGCAGAGCAGGCAGGTGCCGACATTTCTACGATCTACGGGGATGACATTCCGCAGCAGATCGCAGAGTTTGCCCGCATCTCCGGCATTACAAAAATCGTGCTGGGGCGCTCCAGCGTACATCGCCGCCATTTCTGGAGTGGACCGTCACTGACTGAAAAATTGACGCTGACTGCGCCTAATCTGGATATTTACATCATCCCGGATGCTTCTGCAGAGAACGGCTACGGCTCAGGAAGAAAGCTGTTCATCCGTCCGTTTCTGCCTTCTGTTCGCGATTTACTGGTCACCGCAGGCATTTTGAGCTGCATCACGCTCATCGGCTTTCTTTTTTTACAATTGGACTTTGCGCGCTATAACATTATTACGTTCTATATGCTGGGGGTGCTGTTCACCGCATTGTGTACCAGCGGTTACACCTGCGGTGTGCTGGGCTCCATTGCCAGTGTTGCGCTATACAATTTTTTCTTGACGGAACCGCGCCTGACATTCCATGCGTATGATCCCGGTTATCAGGTTACATTTGCCCTGATGCTGACCTCTGCAATCATTACCTGCACCCTGACAACGCGGTTGAAGGATCATGCAAAAATGTCCGCGCAGGCAGCGTTCCGTACAAAAATACTGTTTGACACAAATCAGCTTTTACAGAGAGCAAAAAGCGAGGAAGAAATCCTCTCTCAGACAGCGTCCCAGTTGATGAAGCTGCTGAACCGGAGCCTGATCGTTTACCCGGAACAAAACGGAGGTCTTGGTTCAGAACAGATTTTTTCGGTTGACGGGGAAACGGCGCAAAACATCTTTTCTGTACCGGAAGAACGGAATGCAGCAAACTGGACGTTTGCCAACAAAAAGCGTTCCGGTGCAAGCACGGATAGCTACCCGGACGCAAAGGGGCTTTATCTTGCACTTCGGACCGGAGGCGGCGTGTTTGGAGTGATCGGAATCGACCTGTCTGAAAAACCGCTGGATGCCTTTGAAAACAGTGTGCTGCTTTCCATTCTGGGCGAAGGTGCGCTGGCCATCGAAAACCGCAGAAACGCGCTGGAAAAAGAGCAAGCTGCATTGCAGGCAAGGAATGAAGAATTGCGGGCAAACCTGCTGCGCACGATCTCCCATGATCTGCGCACCCCGCTGACCTCCATTTCCGGCAATGCCAGCAATCTGCTTTCCAACGGAGAAACGCTGGATACAGAGACCCGGAACAAGATCTGCACCGATATTTTTGACGATGCACAATGGCTGATCGGTCTGGTGGAAAATCTGCTTTCCATCACCCGCATTGAAGATGGGCGGATGAATCTGCAGATCTCACCGCAGCTGATGGATGAGATGATCGAAGAAGCACTGCATCATGTCAACCGGAAAAGCTGCGAACACACCATCACAACACAGTATGGGGACGAGATCCTCCTGGTCAATGTGGATGCACGGCTGATCATGCAGGTCGTTGTCAATCTGGTGGATAACGCCATCAAATACACCCCCGTGGGCTCGGTCATTCAGATCTCGGCTTACCGGAAAGACCATCAGGTCGTAGTGGAAGTTGCAGATAACGGTCCCGGCATTCCGGATCGCGCAAAAGCACAGGTGTTCGAGATGTTTTATACCGGGCAGAGCCGCATCGCAGACAGCCACCGCAGCCTTGGACTGGGCTTGCCCCTCTGCCGTGCGATCCTGACGGCTCACGGCGGAACATTGACCCTGCGTGACAACATTCCCAATGGCAGTGTCTTTTCCTTTGCATTGCCGCAAAGCGAGGTGAATATCCATGAATAAGCCGACCATTCTGGTCGTAGAGGATGATGTTCCTGTACGGTGTCTGATCACAACAACCCTGAAAACCCACGGCTATAAATATCTGACTGCTTCCAATGGGGAAACGGCAATCATGATGACTACCAGCCACAATCCGGACATCATGCTGCTGGATCTTGGGCTGCCCGATATAGACGGCATCGAGGTCATCCGCAGCGTCCGCACATGGTCGAACCTGCCCATCATCGTCCTGAGTGCCCGGAGCGAGGATTCTGATAAGATCGAAGCACTGGACAATGGCGCAGACGATTATCTGACGAAGCCGTTTTCCGTGGATGAGCTGCTGGCAAGACTGCGTGTAACGCAGCGCCGATTGAATCTGCTGGCTTCTGACGGCATAAACAGCCCGGTTTTTGTCAATGGTCCTTTGAAGATCGACTTCTCGGCAGGCTGCGTCTGGTTGAGCGAGAATGAATTGCACTTGACCCCCATCGAGTACAAACTGCTGTGTGTGCTGGCGCATAATGTGGGCAAAGTGCTGACGCATACCTCCCTCACGCAGAAAGTATGGGGCAGTACGCAGGAAAATGACATTGCCTCCTTGCGAGTTTACATGGCATCCCTGCGCAAAAAATTGGAACGATGCCCGGATGCGCCGCATCTGATCCAGACTCATGTTGGTGTAGGATACCGGATGCTGCGCGTGGAAAATGATGAATCATAGTAAAAAAACAGGGTGCGCCCCTGAATGAACACGACCACATCTTGTGGAGGGGTTCAAACCAATCCACAAGAACAAGTGAGCATGACGAAAATGGTCCTCCGTATCAAGCTTCTGCTAACAATGTTAATACGTCCTAACATCATCAAAAACCATTGAAAAAGTCCGAAAGCGTGCTACAATACAGAGATAAAGAGCCTGCCCCCGCTCAAGGGGATGGGCGCTCAGATAGGAAACACAGAAATGAGGGGTAAATATGTTTGATACAAAAAAGCTTGCACTGTTTTTGGGCGGTGTGGTGTTCGGCTCTGCCGGCTTCAAGGTGCTGTCCAGCAAGGATGCCAAAAAGGTCTACACCCAGACCACCGCTGCGGTGCTGCGGATGAAGGACTGCACCATGCAGACTGTGAACAAGGTGCAGGAAGAGGCCGGTGACATCCTTGCCGATGCAAAGGCCATCAACGAGAGCCGCGCCGCCGAGGCTGCACAGGAGGTCATCGAGGATACGGCTGAACAGCCCGCAGAGCAGACTGCACAGTGATACAACGCAGCGGAGCCGCCCTTGGGCGGCTCTTTTTTACGCAGAGGGGTAAGAAAAGCAATGAAATGTACGATCTTACATGAAGGTAAGGGACGGATGCGGGTGCACGTCTGCGCCGTGCGCATGACCCTGCACCGGGCAGATGTGCTGGAAGCCTACCTGAACGGGCAGGACAACATTCAAAAAGCCACCGTCTACGAGCGCACCGGAGATGTGGTGCTGACCTACCGGGGCAGCCGGAAGGATGCCGTCGCCCTGCTGGCGGCCTACCGCTTTGACAACGAAGAGTTAGAGGTGCTGGTCACTTCCCACGATAGCCGGAAAATCAATCAGGAATATCAGGAAAAGATGGTCAACCTTGTGGCGGGCCGGGTGTTCCGCAAGGTGTTCCTGCCCGCGCCCATCGCGGCGGCATATACGGTGTGGCGCTCCATCGCCTTTGTCTGGAAGGGCATCCGCTGCCTGCTGCACCGCAAGCTGGAGGTAGAGGTGCTGGATGCGCTCAGCATCACCGCCTCCCTCCTGCGGGGGGATTACAACACCGCAGGTTCGGTGATGTTCCTGCTGACTGTGGGCAGTCTGCTGGAGGAGTGGACGCGGAAAAAGAGCTTGGACGACCTTGCCCGCAGCATGGCGCTGAACGTGGATAAGGTCTGGGTGCGCACCCCGCAGGGCGAGGTGTTGGTGCCATTGACCCGCGTTCACGCCGGGGATGAAGTGGTGGTGCGCTCCGGCAACATGATCCCGCTGGACGGCACGGTGCTGGAAGGCGAAGCCATGGTGAACCAAGCTGCCCTGACCGGCGAGTCCATGCCGGTGCGCAAGACCACCGGTGCTACCGTTTACGCCGGAACAGTGGTGGAAGAGGGCGAATGCGTCCTTGTGGCCAAGGCAGAGGGCGGTGCCAACCGCTACGATAAGATCGTGGCCATGATCGAGGAATCGGAAAAGCTCAAGTCCGGCACCGAAAACCGGGCTTTGCAGCTGGCCGACCGTCTGGTGCCGTGGTGTCTTGCCGGTACGGTGGCTACCTATGCCTTTACCCGCAACGTCACCCGGGCCATCTCCATCTTGATGGTGGACTTCTCCTGTGCGCTGAAGCTTTCCATGCCGCTGGCGGTGCTCTCTGCCATGCGGGAGTGCGGGGAATATCACATCACTGTAAAGGGCGGCAAGTATCTGGAAGCGCTGGCAAAGGCGGACACCATCGTGTTCGATAAGACCGGCACCCTTACCCGTGCCACCCCACAGGTGGTGCAGGTAGTGCCTTTCTCCGGCTGCGGGGAGCAGGAGGTATTGCAGCTTGCCGCCTGTCTGGAAGAGCATTTCCCCCATTCCATGGCAAACGCCGTCGTCCGTGCTGCCAAGGAGCGGGGAATCTCTCACGAAGAGATGCACTCCGAGGTGGAGTACATCGTGGCCCATGGCATTGCCAGCCGGGTAGGGGGCAAGCGGGTGGTCATCGGCAGCGCTCACTTTATTTTCGAGGACGAGGGCTGCACCATCCCGGCAGGGGAACAGGCAAAGTTCGATGCGCTGGACCCCCAGTACTCCCACCTGTATCTGGCCGCATCCGGGGTGCTGGTGGGGGTCATCTGTATTGCAGACCCCCTGCGCCCGGAGGCGGCACAGGTGCTGCGCCAGCTCCAAAAGCTGGGCATCACTCAGACCGTCATGATGACCGGCGACAGCGATCGCACCGCCCGCGCCATTGCGGCGCAGGTGGGGGTAGACCGTTGCTTTGCGGAGGTGCTGCCGGAGGATAAGGCCGCCTTTGTCCGCGACGCCAAAGCCGAGGGACATACAGTTGTGATGATCGGCGACGGCATCAACGATTCGCCCGCTTTGTCGGCGGCAGATATCGGCATCGCCATCCATTCCGGTGCCGCCATCGCCCGGGAGATTGCCGATGTGACCATCCGCGCGGATAGTCTGGAAGAGCTGGTGACCTTAAAAGCCATTGCCAACGCCCTGCAAAAGCGGGTGGGCAGCAATTACCGCTTTGTGCTCAGCTTCAACTCGGCCCTCATCCTTCTGGGGGCTCTGGGCATCCTGCCCCCTGCCACCAGCGCCATGCTGCATAACCTTTCCACCCTTGGCATCAGCCTGCGCAGCATGACAGACCTGTTGGAGCAGAAGCCTTCCCTGTAAAAATGGCACGCCGGAGCGTCCGCAGATGCTCCGGCGTACCGAAATGATAGCTCTTCCCACAGAAAGCAGTGCATCTTCTACAAGAAACTGCTGGATGCTGGGATGACGTAAAGTAAAAACGATTACTTCCCCAGATGCCAGATGTCGCGGTCATACTCGGCAATGGTGCGGTCGGAGGAGAACATCCCGGCTTTGGCAATGTTCACCAGACACTTGCGCCGCCAGCCCATGGGGTCGCAGGCGTAATCGCTGAGGGCCTGCCCTTTGCGGACGACATAGGCGTTGAAGTCCGGCAGGGTCTGGAACCAGTCCTTGTGGATCAGCTCATTGTGCAGGCGGGTCAGATTTTCGGCATGGCCGGCAGCCAGCATCTCCGGGCCGGTGAGGAAGCTGATGGCGCGGCGGATGTTGGCATCGCCCTCCACCCACTGGGCCGGGTCGTAATCGCCCACGGCGTAGCGGTGGATGACCTGATCCGAGGTCTGGCCGAAGATATAAATGTTCTCTTCGCCCACCTGCTGGCTGATCTCCACATTGGCACCGTCCATGGTGCCAAGCGTCAGCGCACCGTTCAGCATGAACTTCATATTGCCGGTGCCGGAGGCCTCCTTGGAGGCAAGGCTGATCTGCTCAGACAGGTCACAGGCAGGGATGAGCTTTTCGGCAGCGGTGACGTTGTAATTTTCCACAAATACCACCTGCAGCCACTTGGACACCTCCGGGTCTGCGGCGATGACCTTGGAGAGGGTCAGCAGGGCATGGATGATGTCCTTGGCAATGGTGTAGGCAGGAGCAGCCTTGGCACCAAAGATGCTCACCAGTGGCATGGCAGGCAGATGCCCTGCCTTGATCTCGTAATACTGATGGATGAGATAAAGCAGGTTCAGCTGCTGACGCTTATACTCGTGCAGCCGCTTGGACTGGATATCGAACACGGCATCGGGATTCACTGCCACCTTCTGGGTGCGCAGCAGCCAGTCTGCCAGCGCTGCCTTGTTGGCCTTTTTTACGGCGGTCAGCTCGCCCAGCACGGCTTCGTCGTCGGCGAAGGCCAGCAGCTTCTCCAACTCGGCAGCGTCCTTGCGGAAGCCGGAACCGATGTGCTTTTCCAGCGTGGCGGTCAGGCGCGGGTCACATTCCAGCAGCCAGCGGCGGAAGGTGATGCCGTTGGTCTTGTTGTTGAACTTTTCCGGGTACAGCTCATAGAAGCCGTGCAGCTCGGAATTTTTCAGGATCTCGGTGTGCAGTGCTGCCACGCCGTTGGTGGAATGGGTGAAGTGGATGTCCATGTGGGCCATGTGTACCCGGTCATCCTTGTCGATGATGGCAAGGCTCTCGTCCTCGGTGCGGGTGCGGGCCAGTGCGTCCAGCTTTTCAATGATGGGCATCAGCTGGGGCACCACTGCATCCAGATAGGCGCGGGGCCACTTTTCCAGTGCCTCAGCCAGAATGGTGTGGTTGGTGTAGGCGCAGGTCTTGGTAACGATCTCCACAGCTTCCTCAAACTCAATGCCCCGCTGCCCCAGCAGCCGGATCAGCTCCGGGATGACCATGCTGGGATGGGTGTCGTTGATCTGGATGGCGGCGTAGTCGGCCAGATCGTGGTAATTGCAGCCCCGGGCGGCGCACTCTGCCAGAATGAGCTGGGCACCGGCAGAAACCATGAGGTACTGCTGATACACCCGCAGACGGCGGCCTGCCTCATCGGAGTCGTCCGGGTAGAGGAACAGGGTCAGGTTCTTGTCGATGGCGGTCTTGTCAAAGGCAATGCCGTCATGGACGATGCTCTCGTCGATGGTATCCAGATCGAACAGATTCAGGGTGTTGGTGCGGCCCTCGTAACCGGTGACAGCCAGCTTGTACAGCCGGGCAGTATATTCCTTGCCTGCCAGCTCCACCGGGTAGGTCACATCGGTCTTTTCGGCCCAGCTGTGGGCGGTGAGCCAGGGGTCGGGCTTTTCGTTCTGCACACCATCCTCAAAGGACTGGTGGAACAGGCCAAAGTGATACCGCAGGCCCACGCCGTCGCCGGGCAGGTTCAGCGTTGCCAGCGAATCCAGGAAGCAGGCTGCCAGACGGCCCAGACCACCGTTGCCGAGAGAGGGCTCCGGTTCCACCTCTTCAATATCGGAAAGGCGCTTTCCGGCAGCGGCCAGTGCATCCCGGGCTTCTTCGTACAGTCCCAGATTGATGAGGTTGTTAGACAGCAGCTTGCCGATAAGAAATTCGGCGCTGATATAGTACAGCTTGCGGCCGGTAACGGGCTGCACGCGGTCGGCACTCTTCTGCCGCACCAGCTCCAGCAGTGCCAGATACAGCTCCTGATCGGTGCAGTCCGCCAGCAGCTTTCCGGTGAGGCTCTGTAATGTTTCGGTAAAGCTCATAATGGATCCTCCTTTGTTTTCAGATACACACCTTACGGAAAACAGGTTTGACATTTATAATGCAAGATATACCAGATAAAACAATCGAAATCTTGCCTTAAAGGAGCAAATTATGGTACAATCCTATCATCTGGAGGTGAGATGATGCATAATCAGGCTTCTTTGCAGGAAACCAAGCAGCACGGTGCCGTGCGGTTCCCCTTCAATCTGTATCCCTGCACCATTCCGGGAGATTTTCCGCAGGTGGCACTGCACTGGCAGGAGAGCATGGAGCTGGTCTTTGTCAAGCGGGGCGCGGGGCTGGTGCAGGTGGGCGCTGCGTCCTGCCCGGCCTATCAGGGGGATATCTTTATTTTTACGCCCGGCACCCTCCACGCCCTGCGGCAGGCAGAGGGGCAGCGCATGGAATACGAGAACATCATCTTTGAGCTGGAGCTTCTGGGCGGTGCGGAGGACCTTTGCGCCGAAAAATACCTGCTTCCGCTCCAGAGCGGGCGGCTGCTGCTGCCTGCGCGGCTGACTCCCAACGACCTGTGTTATCTCCAGGCCGCCGCCTGCCTGCGGGAGGTGGAGGAAGCCAACCGTGCCAAGCTTCCCGGCTATGAGCTGCTGGTCAAAGGAGCGCTGCTGCGCTTTCTCTCCCTGCTCATTGCGCAGGGGAAACAGCAGCTCCCCGCGGAAACTGCCGATACCCGGCGGCTGAAAGCCGTTCTGCAATGGATCTCTGTCCATTATGCCGAGGGGCTTCGGGTCGCCGATGCCGCCGGGGTCTGCTCCTTCAGTTCCAGCCACTTCATGCGCTGGTTCCGGCAGATGACAGGGCAGAGCTTTGTTGCCTTTCTGAACGAATACCGGCTGAATGCCGCCGCCGAAGCGCTGCATGCTACGGACGAGACGGTGCTGACGATCGCTTCCCGGTGCGGGTTTGAAAACCTCTCCTATTTTAACCGGGCATTCAAGGCGCATTTTGGCATGACTCCGCGGGAGTACCGGAAAAAATAAACAAAATGAGGCCGTTCCGCTTCTCTGAGAAAGAGAGGGAACGGCCTCATTGTTTTGAGTAGCTTGAGCGAGCGACAACCACCAGCTCCGCTGGTGGAAAAGAAAATGCTTTAGCTATAAGATTCAAGCGAAGCGAGATGACAAAGAAATTGTCATCTTAGAAGATGCACTTTATGATACTGCTCGTTAGAGCAGTAGGGCAAGTAATGCAGATGAAAGATGCTTGCTCGTGGCCCCTTGCAGGGGCTTTGCTAGTAAGGAGCCCTTCTAGGGCTTACTCAAGCCACCGGCTCAGCCGGTGGTTTTGACTTCTGGATCAGTGGCAGCCGGATGGCGGCAGACTCCGATTCATTCAAACCAGGCTTTCCATGATCTCCGCGCACTTTTCAATGCCGATGACACCGCTATCCAATGCAATATGATAATTGAATTCATGGTAGGTCTTGTGAATCAGATAGCCTGCGATCAGGAAGGTCAGGATATCCGACAGCGGCATGGAGTACAGCACACCATCCAGCCCGAAAAACCGGGGCAGCAGCAGGGCAAAGCCCACGCCGAACACCACCTCACGCACCATGGAAAGGGCAGTGGATTCTGCTGCCTTGCCCATGGCCTGCAGGAAGATGAAGCAGGCTTTGTTGACACAGGCCAGAATGATCATGCACAGGTAGATGCGGAAGGACTTCACGGCAAAATCGGTGTAGTACACGCTCTCATTGGCGGCACCGAACAGGGCGATGAGCTGCCGGGGAAGCAGCTCCACCAGCACCAGTGCGACCACACCGACAGCGGCTTCTGCCAGCAGCAGTTTCGTGAACAACTCCTTCACACGGGCGGGCTTTTTTGCACCCATGTTGAAGCCCACCACGGGGATGCAGCCGGCTGCCATGCCCACCACGATGGAGATGACGATCTGGAAGAACTTCATCACGATGCCCACCACCGCCATGGGGATCTGGGCGTACTGTTCCTGCCCGAATACCGCATCCAGTGCGCCGTATTTGCGGATCATGTTGTTGATGGCTGCCATGGCTGCAACAAGGCTGATCTGAGAAAGAAAGCTGGTCATGCCAAGGGTCAGGGTGCGGCCGCAGATGGAACCCTTCAGCCGAAGGTCAGCCCACGCCGGGCGAATGATCTTCATGTGCAGCAGATACCACACTGCCAGCGCTGCGGTGACCACCTGACCGATCACAGTAGCCACCGCCGCGCCCATCATGCCCCAGCGGAAGCCGAAGATAAAGATGGGATCCAGAATGATGTTCAGCACCGCACCCGCAAGGGTGGACACCATGGCAAACCGGGGGCTGCCGTCGGCACGGATGATGGGGTTCATGGCCTGCCCGAACATATAAAAGGGGATACCCAGCGTGATGTAGAAGAAATATTCTTGGGAATGATGATAGGTCTCGGCGTTGACCGTTCCGCCGAACATGGCGAGAATGGTATTTGCAAAGATCAGATACACAGCGGTCAGAACGATGCTGCTGACCAGACACATCACCACCGCGTTGCCAACGCTCCGCCTTGCCTTGGGGACTTCGTTCTGGCCAAGGCTGATGCTGACAAAGGCGCAGCAGCCGTCACCGATCATCACGGCAATGGCCAGCGCCACCACCGTAAGCGGGAACACGACCGTATTGGCGGCGTTGCCGTAGGAGCCGAGGTAGCTGGCATTTGCAATAAAGATCTGGTCCACGATGTTGTACAGTGCGCCGACCAGCAGAGAAATAATGCACGGAATCGCATACTTTTGCATCAGCTTTCCGATGCGTTCCGTGCCGAGAAATTGATTGGAACTTTCCATGGGATTCACCTTACCTTTCCATTTTAGGACAAACAAAAAAACGAGTGGCACTCATGCAACCGGTCTTACGCATGAGTGCCACTCGTTGTACGAAATCATTATACCGATTCTCTGCCCAATTTGCAAAGGTACTTTTGCACAAGAAATCTGCGGGTCATTCTGCGCATATTGCACGATGCAAACTTTGTGGAAAATCACCTTTGAAGCCATGGAGTGGTTTGTGTTATAATAGAAAAGAACGAAAACGCGCTGGAAAGTCTGTTTTGCACAGTCTGTTCCACTTGGATGAAAGAGGAGCAATATGGTAAAGTATCAAGCAGGAACGCTCGTGGTTTCGTCTGGAAAATTTACCACTGGTTAAAATGTATCCGGTCATCCTCATAGCGGCTCTCACGCGGGGCAGTAAGGTCTGCTTCCGGGTAGCCAAGGGCGATGATGGAGTGGGGCACAATGGTCTCCGGCAGAGCGAAGAGCTTTTGCTGGGCCTCTACCCGGTCCATCTGGGGCCAGGTGCCCAGCCAGACTGCGCCAAGCCCCAGCTCCTGTGCGGCGAGGCAGATGTTCTGGGCGGCAATGGCTCCGTCGATCACCCAGTAGTCCTTTGCAAAGCGGAACGCACGGTCAAGGTCGCCGCAGACGAGGATACCGGCGGCAGCTTTCCGCAGCGGCTCGGCAGGGCGGCCGTTGGCATCGGCCATCTGTGCCAGCTTTTCCGGGTCGGTCACCACCACGAAGGACCAATCCCGCGCATTGACGCAGCTGGGTCCGCTCATGGCCGCTTCCAGCAGCTGGTGCAGTGTTTCGCTTTTGATGGGCTTGTCGGTGAATTCCCGGCAGCTGCGCCGGGTGAGAATGGCATCCAGAGTGTTCATAGATCAGTGCCTCCTGTTTTGATTTGCCCCAGTATAGCACAGTGATCATTCCTCGGCTTCGGCCTTTGCAGTTTCAAGGAAGGCCCGGATCTTATCCACCTGGATCTGTGCCACGGCCCGGCCGGTTTCGTAGACGCGGCGCAGCTGGTCGGGGTCACGCTCCATGGCACCGATCTCCAGCGGGATGGGCGGGCGGATAACGTAATCCTTGCCGGACTGCTCCAGCATGGAGATGTAGCTCAGGGTTTCGTTGTAGCGCTCGTGGCGGTCGGCCACAGCCTCCACAAAGGCAGGATAGCGCAGATACCGTGCCCGGATGGCGGGCAGCATGGGATTCTTCTTTTTCACAAACCCCTTGGGCTGGGTCAGGATGATGAGGTTCCGCTTGTAGCCGATGGACTCAAAGAAGCGGATGGGGATGGAATCGGCAACGCCGCCGTCCAGCAGGCCGTAATGGCCGATCTTGACGATCTTTGCGGCCAGTGGCATGGAAGCCGAGGCTTCCATCCAGCGCACATCCTCCGCATCACCGGTGCGGCACTTATGATAGATAGGGTCGCCGGTGCGGACATCGGTGCAGACCACAAAGTAATCCATGGGGGATTCCCGGAAAGCCTTGTCATCGAACGGGTCGAGCTTTTCGGGCACCTCGTGGTAGCAGAAATCCTCGCTGTACAGGTTGCCGGTGCGCAGCAGGTTGCGGAAGCTGGCATAGCGTTTGTCGTTGCAATAGGTGGTGTTGTAGCGGATGGTCCGCCCGATCTGGTGGGATTTGTAGTTGCAGCCGAACACTGCTCCCGCCGAAACACCTACCATGCCGTCTACCGTGATGCCCTGCTCCATCAGAACATCCAGAACACCGGCAGTGAACATGCCCCGCATGGCACCGCCTTCCAGGATCAATCCGGTCTTCATACGCGTGATACTCCTTCTCCTCACAATGCATCCCGCCCGAACAGGCGGCAGGATGCAGAAAACGGGCACCTTTCCCTGTGCCCGGAGCGCCCCGGAAATCCACCCGGAGCCGTTGCTTCCAGTATACTCAAATTTTGCTGAAAAACAAGAGAGAAAATGCCAAAAGACCTTGAAAACAGGGGGGCAAATCCGGTATACTAGGTAAAATCAAAATGCAGTACCAAAGCTTGGAGGAAGAGACGGATATGAAACTGCTGGAAGAACGCATTCAGAGAGACGGGATCGTGCGCGAGGGCAATGTGCTGAAGGTGGATAGCTTCATCAACCACCAGATGGACATCCCCCTGTTCCGCGAGATGGCAAAGGAGTGGAAGCGCCTGTTTGCAGGCAAGCCCGTCAACAAGGTGCTGACCATTGAGGCCAGCGGCATCGGCATTGCCGCTGTGGTTGCCAGCGAGTTCAATGTTCCTGTGGTGTTTGCCAAAAAGTCCATGAGCATCAACCTGGATTACGACAACTATGAGACCAAGATCCAGTCCTTCACCCACAAGAAGATCTACAACGTCATTGTCTCCAAAAAGTTCCTCACCGCAGAGGACCATGTCCTGATCATCGATGACTTCCTGGCAAACGGCTGTGCCCTGATGGGCCTGCTGGATCTGGCCAAGGAGGCCGGAGCTACGGTTGAGGGCATTGGCATTGCCGTGGAGAAGGGCTTCCAGCAGGGCGGCGAGCTCATCCGCAGCAAGGGCATCCAGCTGGAGAGCCTTGCCATTGTGGAATCCATGAACAGCGAGACCGGCGAGATCAAGTTCCGCGAGCAGCCGCACCAGAATTGAAAACAAGCAATTCAAGACCGCTTCGGCGGTCTTTTTTGCTGCCCATTTTCAGGCCCCGTCAAAACTGTCGCCGTCAGCGGGGAGGTCGGCGGCGGTCTCTGCTGTGGAGGCAGCCGGGGCTTCCGTGGTGCGGAGCACGCCCCTGTACACCAGCGTCTGCTCCAGCACTTCGGCACAGACCGGGGCCGACAGGCTGCCGCCCGCGGTCGTCCAGCTGTGGGGTTCGTCCAGGCAGACCAGACAGAGAAACTGCGGGTCGTCGATGGGAGCCACCGCCACAAAGCTGGCAATGCGGGCTTTTTCGTCGGCGCTGTCCAGCTTCTGGCTGGTGCCGCTTTTTCCGCCTACCCGGTAGCCCGGGATCTGAGCGTTCCGTCCGCCGCCGTGGAGCACCACGGCCTCCATCATCTCCCGCATGGTCTGACTGGTCTCTGCCTTGAGCACCTGCCGTTTGCAGACAGGGGAGAACTGCTCAATGGTACTGCCGTCCGGGGCCAGGATCTCCGAGACGACGTAGGGATGCATCAGCTTTCCCCCGTTGACCACGGCGCAGACTGCCGCCGCCATTTCCAGATAGGAGATTTTGCTGCTCTGCCCAAAGGCACAGGAGGCCAGCTCCACCGGGCCCATCCGGTCGGCGGTATAGTACAGGCTCTTTTTCGGCTCGGCGGGCAGGTCGATGCCGGTGGGCTCCCGCAGGCCGAAGGCGGCAAAATAATCGCAGAAGGCCTCCCTGCCCAGTCGGCCCCCGATCTGGATGAAGCTCTGGTTGCAGGAATTTTCCAGCGCCTGGGTCACGCTCTGGGCCCCATGGCGCTTGTGGTTGGCACAGTGGAAGCGGGTGCCTGCCACCGAGATGGATTCCCCGCAGTAAAAGCTGGAATGCTTTGTGATGGCTCCGGCATCCAGCGCCGCCGCGCAGGTGATGAGCTTGAACACGCTGCCCGGCTCGTACAGGTCGCTGACGGCCTTGTTCCGCCACTGGGTCTGCTGGGCCAGCTGCAAAGCGGCCTTGCGTGCATCACCGGTCAGGGCCTCCACGGCGTTCCGGGCGGCGGTGTCGGCAATGACGCGGGGTTCGTTGGGGTCGTAGGAGGGCGTGGTGGACATGGCCAGCACGGCCCCGGTGTTCACATCCATGACGATCCCCACGGCCCGCGCCGCCACATGGTGCTCCTGCACAGCGTAGGACAGCGCGTTTTCAAGGTAGTGCTGGATACAGCTGTCGATGGTGAGCCGCAGGCCGTCCCCCTCGGTGGGAAAACGCTCGGTCTCGTAGCTCTGCTCCAGTGTGTAGCCCCAGGCGTTGACAGCTGTGAGCACCACGCCGTTTTCTCCGGTGAGCAGATCGTCATATTTCAGTTCCAGCCCGGCCACCCCTGCGTTGTCCACATTGGTGAACCCCAGCACCGAAGCCAGAAACGCGCCCTGCGGATACCAGCGCTTGCTGTCCTGATTGATGCGGATGCCGGTGATGCTGTTTTCTTCGCAAAAGTCCCGCACGGCATCGGCTGCGGCGCGGTCCACCCGGTAGCGGAGCAGGCAGTCGTTGGAGCGGCGGTCGCTGAATTTTTCCAGCAGGGCCGCTTCGTCCAGCGCTAAGATCTCCGCAAGGCCGTGGGCGGCAAGGGTGATTTTCTCTTCCGGCATCTCCCGGGGCGAGGCCCGCAGGGTCCAGCAGCTGCTGTTGGCGGCCAGCAAAAGGCCGTCGGCGCTGTAAATGCGCCCCCGGTCTGCGGGGACCACGGTGTCCCGCAGCTGCTGGCCCTGTGCGCGGTCGGCATAGAAGCCGTCGGTGCGCACCTGCAGGAAAAAGAGCCGCACGGCCAGCCCCAGGCAGACGGCACAGAACAGCACCGCCACGGCCCGTGCCCGGCGGCGGAATCCCCGCTCGGGCAGGGTGCGGAGAACTTTGGGCATAGAAACTCTCCCTTCTTGAATAAGCCCTGCTCTGTCCAACCTCTCAGTCGCAGGCTTCGCCGCGACAGCTCCCCTAGTAGGGGAGCCCTTGGCATAAGATTTACTTTTCAATCTGGTCGCTGACGCTCCAAAACCAGTATCTGCTTATCCTTACGCAGAACCTCAAGAAAATAGACTAGCAGCCCCGGTTTTGACATACAATAGTGAAACTGGGGGTGACGAGATGAAAGAAGCTGCGGCACTGCCGCGGGGCGGGCGGCACAAGGCACCGCTGCGGCCGCTGCCGGCCATGGACCTGCCGTTTCTGGTGCTGGTACTCACGCTGGTGGGGTTCGGGCTGGTGATGCTGGGCAGTGCGTCGGGGGCGGTGGCCCTTTACCGTCGGGGCGATGCCTTTGCCTACCTGCGCCCCCAGCTGCTCTACGCTGCCATGGGCATTGCGGGGCTGTGGCTGGCCAGCCGGGTGGACTACCACATCTTCCACAAATTGGCCTGGCCGCTGCTGGGGGTCTCGCTGGTGCTGCTTGCGGTGGTGCTTTTTATGCCGGAATACAACGGCTGCAAACGGTGGCTGGTGCTGCCGGGGGTGGGTACCCTGCAGCCAAGCGAGATCGCAAAATTTGCCGTGGTGCTGGTGTTTTCGCACATCATCTCGCTGAACCATGACAGGATGCGCAGCTTTGCGGTGGGGGTGCTGCCCTTTGTGCTGGTGCTGGGGGTGGTGGCGGCGCTGATGCTGCTGGAACCCCATCTTTCGGGCACTTTGCTGATCCTGGGCATCGGGGCAGTGTTGATGTTCGTGGGCGGCACAGGTCTGCGGTGGTTCGTGCTGGCGGGCGTGGGCGGGGCGGCCGCCATCGGGGCGGCGGTGGTCGTTATGCCGGACCTTGTGCCCTACGCCGCCGACCGCCTGCGCTCCTGGCAGGACCCTTTTGCCGACCCGCTGGGGGACGGCCACCAGACCATCCAGAGCCTGTACGCCATCGGCTCCGGCGGAGCCACCGGCCTGGGGCTGGGGAACAGCCGCCAGAAGCATCTGTTTGTGCCCGAACCCCAGAACGACTTCATCTTCTCCATCGTCTGCGAGGAACTGGGCTTTGTGGGGGCCTGCGCCGTGGTGCTGCTGTTCGTGCTGCTGCTCTGGCGGGGCATTACCATTGCCGCCCATGCTCCCGACCGTTTTGGGGCGCTGCTGGTGGTGGGCTTTACCGTGCAGGTGGCCCTGCAGGCTGTCCTCAATGTGGCCGTGGTCACCAATACCATCCCCAACACCGGCATCAGCCTGCCCTTTTTCTCCTCCGGAGGAACGAGCCTGATGATGTTGCTGGGCGAAATGGGTATTGTCCTATCCGTATCAAGAGGTGAGACCTGACGGAATAGAAAACATAAAGTTGAATTGCCAAAGGCTCTCCCTTTGGGAGCAACGACGACGACCACCGCCTGCGGCGGAATGAGGGAGGAGTTGTTGGGGCCGCGGCCAGCAGGACGCAAGCGCAAGGGTTTGCGCGAAGCGGATGCTGGGAGCCGCAACCCGGTGCTGGCGCAAAGCGCCTGAGAGGGCGAGGATGCTATAAATTACAAAACAAACTTGTCCGCCTCACACTCCGGCCCTGTTTTGCATACGGTGGGGTATCTTTTGCGGAATGGGGGCACGGACATGGAGGAACGGATCGTGGTGACAGGGGGCCGCCCGCTGAACGGAAGCGTAAAAATTCCGGCAGCGAAAAACAGCGTTCTGCCGCTTTTTGCGGCATCGCTGCTCTGCACGGGAGAGGTGCGGCTCCAGGCTGTGCCCCGCCTTGCGGATGTGGAGCACTGCATGGCGCTTTTGCGGGGTGTGGGCTGTGCCGCCCGGTGGGAGGGCAGTGATGCAGTACTCTCCGGCCCGCCTGCCAACAGCACCTTGCCGGGGCAAACAGCGGGACAAATGCGGGCCTCCATTCTGTTCTGCGCGCCCATGCTGGCAAGGTTGGGCCGCGCCGAGACCAGCCTGCCCGGCGGCTGCCGCATCGGGGCCCGGCCCATCGACCTGCATCTGGCGGGGCTGGCAAAAATGGGGGCGGTGGAGCTGGAAGCTGGGGAAGGGCGGCTGGTGCTGACGGCTCCCTCCGGCCTGCACGGGGCCGAGATCACCCTGCGTTTTCCCAGCGTAGGGGCCACCGAGACGCTTCTGCTGGCCGCTGCCTGTGCCAGAGGCAGGACCATCCTGCGGGGGGCGGCCCGGGAACCGGAAATCGCCGACCTTGCCGCTTTTCTGAACCGGTGCGGCGGCTGCATCGAGGGGGCAGGCAGCTCCACGATTCGCATCGAAGGGCGGCGGGGGCTTTCCGGGTGCTGTTTTTCGCCCCTGCCCGACCGTATTTTTGCTTCCACGCTGGCCTGCGGCTGTGCGGCGGCGGGTGGCCGGGTGGAACTGACCGGCTGCGCCCCTGCGCTCTATGCGCCGGTGCTGGAAATTCTGGGACAAATGGGGTGCCGGGTGGAACCGGCAGGGGATACGGTGCGAATTTCCCGCTTTGGGCGGCTGCACGGGGCAGGCCGGGTGTTCACCGGAGCCTATCCGGCCCTTGCCACCGATGCTGCCCCGCTGCTGGCGGCGGCAATGCTCTGTGCCGACAGCGAGAGCAGCATCGAGGACGTGATCTTTGAGCGCCGGTTCGGCTGTGCCGAGGGTTTTTGCCGCCTGGGCGCACAGGCCGGAAAGGCGGGCAGGGTGCTGACCATTGCACCGGGCGGCCTTTTGCGCGGCACCGTGGTGGAGGCCCCCGATCTGCGGGGCGGGGCGGCACTGGTGCTGGCGGGGCTTGCGGCCCGGGGAACCACGGTCATCACCCACCCGGCGCATATCGACCGGGGCTATGCCGGATTTACAGAGATTTTGGCCGGTTTGGGGGCGCAAATTCGGCGGGAATCGGCCCCGGAAAACGGGTCGGCCAAAAAAACCTCTGCAAAAAAACAAATTTGTCTTGCAATCGGGGCAAAAAGATGATACGATACAGTTATATAAGTATAGTATCGAACTCTTCTTGTGCGAAAAGCGCAGGTTTACGATAACATATCCGATGGAGGACAAAAGTTATGGCACTCATGCTCGACGAAGAAATGGATGAAAACGTTACGACGATCAAGGTCATTGGTGTGGGCGGCGGCGGCGGCAACGCAGTCAACCGCATGGTCAGCGACGGTCTGCAGGGCGTAGAATTTATTGCAATGAACACCGACCAGCAGGCGCTGGCCAAGAACCATGCTGCCACCAAGGTGCAGCTGGGCTCCAAGCTCACCAAGGGCCGCGGCGCGGGCGCTGATCCTGAGATCGGCCAGCGTGCTGCCGAGGAAAGCAAGGACGAGATCGCAAATGCCCTGAAGGGCTCCCAGATGGTCTTTATCACCGCCGGTATGGGCGGCGGCACCGGCACGGGTGCGGCTCCCGTTGTGGCTGAGGTGGCACATGATCTGGGCATCCTGACCGTGGGCATCGTCACTAAACCCTTCTCCTTTGAGGGCAAGCGCAAGATGGGCCTGGCAGAGCAGGGCATTGCAAACCTGCTCATGCACGTTGACAGCCTGATCGTTATCCCGAATGAGCGTCTGAAGATGATCAGCCAGGAAAAGATCACCCTGATGAACGCCTTCCAGGCCGCCGATAATGTGCTGCGTCAGGGCGTGGAATCCATCTCCGCTCTGATCAATGTGCCCGCCTTCATCAACCTGGACTTCGCAGACGTGCGCTCCATTATGAAGGATGCCGGTTACGCCCACATGGGCGTGGGCAGCGCCAAGGGCGCAGGTAAGGCAGAGAACGCCGCCAAGGCTGCGATCTCCTCTCCGCTGCTGGAGACCAGCATTGCCGGTGCACACGGCGTGATCATCAACATCACCTCCAGCCCCGATATCGGCCTGGAGGATGTCGAGACCGCTGCCGGCCTCATCACCCAGAGCGCTCACCCCGATGCAAACATCATCTGGGGTACTGCGTTCGATGAGAACCTGTCCGATGAGATGCGCGTTACCGTTGTGGCCACCGGCTTTGACAACAAGGCCGCCGATGGCCTGCGCAGCAGCCTGAACAACGCCGCCGGTGCCGGTGCTTCCACCCCCAGCGCAGTGTTCAGCTCTGATGTGTCCGGCGCGGGTGCCGCAAAGCAGCAGCCTGCTGCCGCCGCAAACAGCGCTGCAAAGCCGGTGGAGGAAGAAAGCAGTGACAACCGTTACTACGATGAGCTGCTGGCGATCCTGAATAAGCGCAAGTAAGTTTGTAAGTTACTGTGTGAACCGCCCGGGAGGGGGCGTGGTCTCTTGCGCGCGTGAGCGGGAGGAGCAGAGATGGTACCAAACGACATCTGGCTGCGCACCGAATGGCTGAGCTGCCGCAGGACCAGTGTGCTGCGCTGTGTGGAGCGTTATTGTGCCGCCGCTGCCCGTGAATACCGCCGCGCTCTGCGCAGGGTGCAGGAAGTGGAGGAAATGATGGCGCAGGTCGAACCGGAAACCGGGAGACGGCTCCCGAGCCAGCCCGCTCAGGCGGAGCTGTTGAACCGCCGTCTTGCTGCTGCCAATGCGGAGATCCGCCGCTACCAGACCCGGCTTTACGCCTGTGAGCGGGAGATGGTGGCACTGCGGCAGGAGAACGCTGAGCTGGAAGCTCTGTGTGAGCAGGCGCGGGCAAACAGTTTGCTGCCGCCCGTGCCCCCGCAGCCCAAGGTGCTGGAACAGCCCGGCCTGCCGGTGATCGTGTTCCACCCGGCGGCGGATGCCCCCAAGGCAGAGCAGCTCCAGCCGGATGCTGTACCGGAGCAGAGGGCACCGGAGCAGGAGCCTGCCCCGCAGGCCGCACCGCCGGAACCGGAGGAGGAACGCTGCCCCTTTGCGCAGCCGGACTGGAAGCCCACCACGGCGCTCGACCATCAGGCGGTGGATCTGGTACATCAGCTGGAAAGCTTAATGACTGTATAACAAAAAGACGATGCACAAACGCTGTGCATCGTCTTTTTTGCGTCTTGGGGATGTTACCGCACGGCGCTGGTGCGGTGTTCCATGAGGTAGGTGGCCTTCAGGTCGGCAATGTGGAGCTTGACGGCAAGCGGGTATTTGTCGTAGGCCTCCGAGATGGCAAAGCAGCCGCCCTTGGCCGCATCGTCAAAGCCGCCCATGTGCCAGCGGATGGCTACCGCTTCCTCGACCTTCAGCTTCATAAACCGCTCGATCAGGAACACGCTCTTTTCGCCGTGGCCATAGGGGAACAGATCCTCCACGCTGTAGCTGGGCACCTTTTCCCACTGGCCGGTGGCATCGTTCTTTACATTGCGGGTGCCCTTTTTGTAGTAGTTGGCCTTGCACAGATCGTGCAGCAGAGCACAGATGGCATAGCTCTCCTCACTCTCGCCCTCGGTGAAAAAGCCATCGTGGAGGGCATGGTAGACGTTCAGGCTGTGCATGCACAGCCCGCCGTCACAGGCCCCGTGGAACCGGGTGGAGGCCGGAGCCGAGAAGAAATCCGTCTTGTTGTCCAGCCAGTCCAGCAGCTTTTCGCTGCCCGGGCGGGAGACATGCTGGTGCCAGATCTGCAAAAACTCCTCGCGGTAGTCCATCTTACAGCTCCAGATCTTCCAGAATGCCCTTGAGGATGGCCAGCTCTTCGCCGCTCAGGGAAATGCCCTTGCCCATGCGGGTACCGTCCGGGGACCAATCGCGGATGTCGTACTTGGGTTCGCCGTCGTTCCAGCTGATGAGATTGAGCTGGCGCTCCCAGCCGCGGGGACGCTGAGACAGCACTGCAATGCGCTGGACCACTTCGTATTTGATTTCTGCCATGTTTCCTTACCTGCCTTTGCTTTGTTTGTTATCATAATATAAGAACGCGGCGAAGATTTCAACAGGTAATTGGAAAATAATTTGAAAATTTTAAATTTACTTGCAGGAGCAGTAAGCGATATTCACAGAATGGCACGTCCTGCCAAAGGCTCCCCTGCGAGGGAAGCTGGCACGCGGAGCGTGACGGAGGGGGTCAACCATAAGGCTCCTCTTCCCGCAGGCGAACCAGTTCTTTTACCGCCTCCGGGTCATCCGGTGCGGGCTGGCGGCTGTTTCGCTTCTGCTCAGTGCTGAACAGCCCGGGGGCATACTGCGCCATTACCCCGGGTGTATTTCCTGCCAGAAATTCCCTGGCGTTTTTCTGCATACAGGCTGCCGGTGTGCCGTCTGTCATAGGGATTGCCTGGATTGGCGGCAGATCCGGTTCCGGCGGCGGCAGCTGCACCTCCGGGCTGTCCGGCTGGCTGGGCAGTGCCCCCAGCGGCGGGCTCACCCGGCTGGATGTGGGGCCGACATGCTTTTGCTTGTGGGACATAAGAAACACCTCCGCACTTAATGTGTGCGGAGGTGTAGTCGTTTATGCGGGAAAGGGGTGAAACCCCTCAGTCAATGCTTCGCATTGCCAGCCCCCCTAGTAGTGGGGCCTCTGGCGTTGCATGGAGTTTGGTGAGTTCCCCTTTGTGCGCAGGCTGAACCGCTCCGCCAAGGCCTCCCCTACCAGGGGAGGTGGCAAAGCCGATAGGCTTTGTCGGTGGGGTTACGTCACAATCTCCACCCAGCTGCCCCCGCTCCGCTCCTTATGCACGACCACCTGCCGGTCGATGCGGTCCTTCAGGGCGGCGACATGGGAGATGATGCCCACCAGTCGGTCGCCTTCGGTCAGGCCGGAGAGCACCCGGATGGCCTGTTCCAGCGATTCCTCATCCAGCGAGCCGAAGCCCTCATCGAGGAAGAGGGTGTCCAGCCGGATGCCGCCTGCGGTGCTCTGGACTTCATCGGAAAGGCCCAGGGCCAGCGCCAGCGAGGCCTTGAAGCTCTCGCCGCCGGACAGGGTCTTGACACTGCGGCGGGTGCCGTTGTAGTGGTCGATAACTCCCAGGTCAAGGCCCGACTGGCTGCGCTGGTTCTCGGCACCGATGCGCTCCAGCTCGTACTGGCCCGCCGTCATCTGCATCAGGCGGGTGTTGGCGTGGACAAGGATGCGGTCGAGGTAGTTCATCTGGATGTAGGCCTCCAGCCGGATCTTCTGCTTGCTGCTCAGGGTGCCGCCTGCCGTGGAGGCCAGTGCGTTTACCCACTGCCAACGGGCATCCAGCGCGTCCCGCTGGTCGGCAAGCTTCCGGTGATCGGCCAGCGCCCTCCGGTTGGGGAGCAGCCGGGCGTTCAGGTCTTTCTCCTGTGCGGCAAGGACTTTGCGCCGGGCCAGCAGCTCGTTCTGCTCTGCCTTGAGCGCCGCGATCTTCTGGGGCTGCGCGATCTGCTCCGCAGCCTGCCGGGCTTCCAGTGTCTGCACCGCAGCTTGGGCGGCGGCAGCAGCCTGCTGGGCTGCCGTCACCTGCGCTTCCAGAGCGGTGCGCTGCTCTGCCTGCGCTTTGCGCTGGGCTTCCAGCTCTTTTTTGCGGCGGCAGTCGGTATGGTTTTTGGTCTGGCGCTGCTTCAGGTCAGTCTGTGCGGTGTGCAGAGCATCATTTTCCTCGGCCAGCGCAGTCTTGAGCAGGCTCACGGTCAAGGGCACCGGCCCCTCGGGCGAAGTGAACCGTTCGGGCAGGAGCGCTTCGGCATCCTTCCGCAGCTGGGCACGGCCCTCCTGCTCCCGCGTCAGCGCTTCCCGTGCGGCGGCACTGGCCTCCTGTGCGGCGCTGTCGGCCTGGGCGGCGGCCTGCTTGGCTTTGTTCACCTGCACTTCGGTGGGAGCGGTGCGGGGCAGGTGGGCTTTGGCCGGGTGGTGGGTGCTGCCGCAGACAGGGCAGGCGGCTCCCTCTTCCAGCGTCTGAGCCAGCAGGCCCGCCTGCGCATCCAGAAAAGCACGCTCCAGTGTGTCACGGGCAGAATGGGCCTCGGTCTGTCTGCCCGCCGCCTGCCGGTAGGCCTCCTGCGCGGCGCGTGCGGCGGTGTTCCGGTGCTGGCACTCTGTCAGGCTCCGGGCCAGCTCGTTCAGTGCGGTTTCCCGCTGGGCAAGGCGGGCCGCTTCGGCCTCCAGCTCCACCCGGCGGGTGTCGGCATCGGCCAGAGCGGCAAGCTCTGCTTCAGAGGCCGTGAGTGCCGCATCCAGTGCTTCCAGCGTTTTGCGCCGGGTGCTGGCCTTGGCGGATTCCAGCTGGGCGGTGCTTCGGGCCTTGGCCAGCTCTCCGGCAACCTCCTGTCGCTGGCGCTCTGCCTGCTCTGCCGCGCCCAGCGTGGTCTGTAACCTGCTCAATTGCTTGTCCAGCGCAGCCAGCGCGTCTGCGGCCTGTGCGGCGGCGGCTTCCTGCCGGGCGGTCAATCCCTCCAGCAGGGTGGCCACTGCGTCCGGCGGCATCTGCGCCGAGAGTGCCCCCAGTGCTTCTGCCTCCGGGTCTGCGGCATCATACGAGATGCCCGCAAGCACTGCGTCCAGCTTTGCATTCAGGGCGGCGCGTTGGGCTGTGAGGGCGGAGTTTTCCTCGGCCAGCGCTTCCTGCAGTTTCTGGTAGCGCTGGGTGCGGAACAGCTTCCGGAAGATCTTGCTCCGCTCCTCAGTGGTGGCGTTGAGCAGCCGGGTGAACTGCCCCTGCGCGATCATGGCGATCTGGGAAAACTGGTTGTAGTCCAGCCCGATGATATCAATGACAGCGCAAGTTACCTCCTTGGCTTTGGTCACAGGCGGGCGGCCGTCGGCATAGGTCAGGGCGGCATCCGCCTTTTCAGTGGTGAATCCCTCGCCCCGTGCCTTGGGGCGCAGATACTCCGGGTTGCGCCGGACGGTGTACCGCTGCCCCCGCACCTCAAATTCCAGCTCCACAAAGGTGGGGGTGCCGGGGTCTGCATATTTGCTGCGGAGCATGGCCCCATCCCGCACGCCGCCGCTGGAATGATCATACAGGGCGTAGGTGATGGCATCGAACAGGGTGGTCTTGCCCGCGCCGGTGTCGCCGGTGACAAGGTAGAGCCCGCCTCTGCCCAATTGCTCCAGCGGCAGGGTGGTGGTGCCTGCATAGGGGCCAAAGGCCGAGAGGGTCAGCTTGAGCGGTCTCATGCGTCCTCCTCCTTCCAGATACTTTCAATGAGCTGCTGGCAGAAAGCCGTCTGCTCATGGGTCAGGGGCTGGTTGTTCTGCAGCTGGTAAAAATCTGCAAAGTGCTCCAGCGGCGTTTTCTGTTCGGCCTTTGCAGGGGCGTCCAGCTCCTGCCGGGTCTGGGTGCGGCGGTTGTCGTAATCCAGCCGCATCAGGTTGGGGTAGATGACCCGCAGGCGGGCCAGTGCCTCGGGGATGTCCTGCTCATCGGTCAGGGTGATGTGCAGGTAGTCGTCCACGGCGGTGCCCTCGTAATTGCGGCGGTCGGTCAGCTCCATATAGCTGCCGCGCAGCTCCCGCAGATCGTGCCGGGGCACCAGCGGTTCGGCGGCAATGGTCACGCTGCCCTTTTCGCCCAGATCCACAAAGGTCACGCTCTTGTGCTGGCTGGCCTCCGAGAAGGAATACTTCAGCGGCGTTCCGCAGTAGCGCAGGGTGTCCCGGCCCACCTTCTGGGGGCTGTGCAGATGCCCCAGCGCCACATAGTCGAACTTGTCGAACAGGGCGGCATCCACCCAGTCGATGCCGCCCACGCTGGGCTCCTCGCTCTCGCAGGAGGCAGCTCCTGCCACGAACTGGTGTGCCACCAGCACACTGCGGCGGGCCGGGTCAGGCGAACAGTGATCCAGCACACAGGCAAGGGCATCGTTGTAGCTCTCAATGGGCGCGTCCGGCCAGACGTGCCGCACCATGGCGGGCTTCAAAAAGGGCAGTAAGTACAGATCGACCGGGCCGTGTGCGTCGGTGAGGGTGATGGGCTCCGGCGGGCCGGAAAACACCGGTGAGACGTAGACCCTGCTTTCGGCCAGCAGGGCAGAGCCAAAGGCCACCCGGTCGGCGGAATCGTGGTTGCCCGAGATGGCGAACACCGGCAGCTCCCGGTGGGAAAGCTCGGTGAGGAACCAGTCCAGCAGGCGGACCGCCTCGGCAGGCGGCACGGGTTTGTCGTACAGGTCACCGGCCAGCAGCACGGCATCCACGGGGTGGGAATCGAGCAGGGATAAGATCTGCTCCAAAATATAGCGCTGGTCGTCCAGCATGGAGAACTCGCAGACCCGTTTGCCCAGGTGCAGGTCGGAGAGGTGGAGAAAACGCATGGGGAAGCCCCCTTTCTAAAAGGATGGCTCTATTATACCACGGAATGTTCTCTTTTGCGTGCCAAAAGAGAACCAGAAAAGCACCCGCTACTTTCGAAGCGCGGGAGGCACGAACTAGGGGCTGCTCGCCCCTAGTAACCCCAAAGCAGAGGGCTCCGAACAAAAATGCTGGAGATTCCCGCCTGTCGGCGTGAAGATCTCTTAACCGCATTTTTGCCCGGAGCCGATTGAAATTTTTAACTAGCGGGGAACAGCTTCTCCCAGGTGGCTTTACCCACAGCACCGTCAGCGTTCAGGCCGTTGCGGCGCTGGAACCGCTGAACAGCGGCGGCAGTCCGGGAGCCGAACTTTCCGTCCGTGCCGATCTTCTCCCCCAGCGTGTTGAGCTTCTGCTGGATGAGCCGGATGGTGCCGCCGGACATGCCGGTGCGCATCACGATGCCGGGATAGGGCACCGCCAGCCCGTGCTTTGCGGTGTACTTTGCGTAGAGGACGTTCCAGGTGTTGGCCCCGACTTTGCCGTCCATGTTCATATTGTTCCGGAGCTGGAATTCTTTCACGGCGTTTTCGCTCCTGGTGCCAAAGCGGCCGTCTATGGTCAGTGCGGGGTAATAGCTGCACTGGTCACGCACGCCGTTCAGCCAGGTCTGCACCAGGGCCTCGTCCGGGCCGTAGGAGCCCTTTTGGATCAACGAATAATAAGCGGGGATCGCCATTGTGGTCACACTCCTTCCACGACAGCGTATGCAGCGCTGTGGGGAGGTGTGCCATAGCGTTTTTGCCCTCTCCGTCTTTGCTTCGCGCCTGAGAGGGCGAGGCTGTTTCGACCAGCACCTTATCCTCCCGGCTTGCCGTCACCCGCTGCCACCACTCCACACACTTGAACCGCACCACATACGACCCACACACCAGATCGTTTTCCTCCGGCAGGGCGTAGGTGCCGCAGGCAGAGCGGCACAGGCCCGGGTAGAGCACGCACCACCAGTTTTTGCCGTGGCGGGCGTTGCCGCCCAGGTCGATGCGCAGAGCCTGATACCGCCCGGCGGGCAGGATGCCGGTGGAATAGCGGGTGGTATCAAAGTACATTTCCACCAGCTGTACCGTAACGGTGGAAAAGATCCCTCGTCTTGCCAGCACAGCCCGGGCCGTCAGCTCCAGCGCGGGCAGGTTCTCTGCCGCCCAGCGCAGGGCGGCAGGCTTGTCCTGTGCGGTGCAGCGGGCATCGGCGTAGGCCAGAACAGCATCCCGCACGGCGAGCTTGACGGTCTGGTCGGCAGGGGAATCGCTGTCGGCCCGGATGTGGAAGCGCAAGGTGTCGGCACAGAGGAGAGCCCCGGTGTCCAGCTGTGCCTGCCCCCAGCGCAGGGCAGCAGGCAGGGTGCTCAGAAGCAGCGCAAGGGAAAGCACGGCGCACCCCAGCGCCATCTCACGGCGGGTGAGCGTGCGGGCAAAGAATGGCAGCATAAAAAACAGGCCCCTTTTCTGGAAATGATAACCAGAGAATGGGCCTGTTTGACACATTTTATTCTGGAAGCAACCCTCTCAGTCGCCAGCGGCGACAGCTCCCCCGAAGGGGGAGCTTGGGTACAGAAGGGATACGTCATAAACGAGATTGGATGCTTCGATCAATTTCAGCACAGACAGCATCAAAATTTAACTGAATTTCCGTATTGGAAAAACGCAAAACCTGAATGCCGTATTCAGCAAAAACTGCACTCCGTTCGCGATCGTAAGCCTGCCCTTGCTCAGAAAAATGCTGTACGCCGTCTACTTCGATTACAAGCATGGCTTTTGAACAATAAAAATCCGCAATAAAAGCTTCGATAATCCGCTGCTTATAGACTTTTACGGGATAATGACGTAAAAATTGATACCACAATTTTGCTTCCTGTGGTGTCATGTTGCGTCGGAGTTCCCGGGCAATGGGAAGCATACAATGTTTTTTCGGAACGATATCAAGTTTCATAACAAAGATGATAGTATCGGCAATTGCAAAAGCTCCCCCTTCGGGGGAGCTGGCAATGCGAAGCATTGACTGAGAGGGTTGTTCCTTTTAGTTCTTCAGAGACTGCATGGGAGCCGGCAGGCGGCCGCCGCGGTTGATGAACACCGAGGGGTCACGCTGATTGACCGGCATGATGGGGCCATAGCCCAGCAGACCGCCGAAATCCAGGATCTCGCCTGCCTTGCGGCCGATGGCGGGAATGACGCGGACAGCGGTGGTCTTGCTGTTCACCATGCCAATGGCGGCTTCGTCGGCGATCAGGGCACTGATGACAGCGGGGGTAGTGTCGCCGGGGATGATGACCATATCGATGCCCACCGAGCAGACAGCTGTCATGGCTTCCAGCTTTTCGATGGTCAGGCATCCGCACTCGGCGGCGTGGATCATGCCGTCGTCCTCGCTGACGGGGATAAAGGCACCGGAGAGGCCGCCTACATGGTTGGAGGCCATCACGCCGCCCTTCTTCACAGCATCGTTCAGCAGGGCCAGGCAGGCCGTGGTGCCGCAGCAGCCGCAGGTCTCAAGGCCCATCTCTTCCAGAATGTTGGCCACACTGTCGCCCACAGCAGGGGTGGGGGCCAGCGAAAGGTCAATGATGCCCGCGGGCACGCCCAGAGCCTTGGAGGCCAGATTGGCCACCAGCTGGCCCACGCGGGTGATCTTGAAGGCGGTGCGCTTGACCAGCTCCGCCACCTCGTCGATGGGAGCATCCTTGGGCAGCTTTGCCAGTGCGGCGCGCACAGCGCCGGGGCCGGAAACGCCGATGTGGATCTCACAGTCGGGCTCGCCGGGGCCGTGGAATGCACCGGCCATGAAGGGATTGTCCTCGGGTGCATTGCAGAACACCACCAGCTTTGCCGCGCCGATGCACTGGCGGTCGGCGGTCAGCTCGCTGGCCTTCTTCACGGCTTCGCCCATCAGCTTGATGGCATCCATGTTCAGGCCCGCCTTGGTGGCACCGATATTCACCGAGCTGCACACGATGTCGGTCTCGGCCAGTGCGCGGGGGATGGACTCGATCAGGCGGCGGTCACCGGCCGAGAAGCCCTTGTGCACAAGGGCGGTGTAGCCGCCCACAAAGTTCACGCCCACCTTCTTGCCTGCGGCATCCAGTGCCTTGGCAAAGTCCACGGGGTCTGCATCGGGGCAGGCACCCAGCAGCATGGCAATGGGGGTGACGCTGATCCGCTTGTTGATGATGGGAATGCCGTACTCGGCGCTGATATGCTCCACGGCGGGCACCAGATCGGCTGCCTTGGTGGTGATCTTATTGTAGATTTTTTCGCAGGCCTTCTTCGGGTCCGGATCAATGCAGTCCAGCAGGCTGATGCCCATGGTGACCGTGCGCACGTCCAGATTGTCCTGCGTGAACATCTCGATGGTCTCGAGGATGTCGCCGGTATTCATCATGCTCATAAGAGTATCCTTTCTGAACCTCTCCGTCATTGCTTCGCAATGCCGCCTCTATTCAGGGAGCTGGCGCAAAGCGTCTGAGAGGTCTTGTCTATTAGATGGTATGCATCGCGTCAAAAACTTCCTGACGGGTCAGATTGATCTGCATCCCCATCTCCTTGGCCAGAGCATCGGTGCGGGTGTGCAGCTCCTCATGGCTGACGCTGCACTTGGAGATGTCCACCAGCATGATCATGGCAAACATGCCCTGCAGAACACTCTGGGTCACATCCTCAATGTTGATGTTCAGCTCACAGCAAAGGGCGGCCACTTTGGCAACAACGCCCACGGTATCGTGTCCGATGACAGTGATAAACGCTTTCATATTCCTTACCCCCATTGTTTCTGGTAAAAACCCCTCAGGCGCTTCGCGCCAGCCCCCCTGGTAGTGGGGCCTCTGGCGTTGCGTGGAGTTTTGCAAGTTCCCCGTTCCGCACAAACTGTATCATTCTGCCAAGGCCGCCCCTATTAGGGAAGGTGGCAAAGCCGTCAGGCTTTGACGGAAGGGTTTAATTTCAGTATAGCAGATTTGCCGATTTTTGAACACTCTTTTTGGAAAAAAGAGCAGTTTTCAGGCGGAAAAGACATTCTATACTGCTTTGATGTAAAAAACAAGATGCAAAGCGGCGATTCTTGTGCTATACTGAAAAATAACAGCGGGGCGGGTACGCCCACCCGCGCAAAACAAAGGAGAAACGACCATGGAACAGCTTTTGAAGATTCTGGAAGACAATGCGCGGCTGCCCATTGAGGACATTGCCACCATGCTGAATAAATCCCCCGCCGAGGTGGCGGCTATGATCGACCTGGCCCGGGCGCAGGGCATCATCAAGGGCTACAAGACCCTTGTGGACTGGGAAAAGGCCGGGGTGAACCGGGTGGAAGCCGTCATCGAGCTGAATGTCAGCCCCAAGAAGAGCCGCGGCTTTGATGAGATCGCAGCCACCATTGCCGCCTTTGACGAGGTGGAGAGCGTGCTGCTGATGAGCGGCGGCTATGACCTGCAGCTGGTCATCAAGGGCCAGACCTTCCAGGAGATCGCCCTGTTCGTGGCAAAGCGCCTGAGCCCGCTGGACGATGTGCTGTCCACTGCCACCCATTTTGTCCTGCGCACCTATAAAAAAGAGGGCCGCCTGTATCAGGACGAAGAGATCGATGAAAGAGAGTGCACGGTTCTGTGATGGATTACGATAAACTGATCGCGCCTGCCGCACGGGAGATGCGCCCCTCCGGCATCCGCAAATTCTTCGATCTGGCCGCTGATATGCCCGAGTGCATCAGTCTGGGCGTGGGCGAGCCGGATTTCAAAACACCGTGGGCTGTGCGGGAAGCAGGCATCGAGAGCCTGGAGCATGGCCGCACCCGCTACACCGCCAACGCAGGCCTGAAAGAGCTGCGGGCGGAGATTTGCAGATATCTGGAGCGCCGGATGCACCTGCACTACGACCCCCTGCGGGAGGTGCTGGTGACCGTGGGCGGCAGCGAAGCTATTGATATGTGCATCCGCGCCATCGTGCAGCCCGGGGATGAGGTGATTATCCCGGAGCCCTGCTTTGTCTGCTATGAGCCCATCACCACCCTGTCCGGCGGTGTGCCGGTGCATGTGCCCTGCCGCCAGGAGGATGAGTTCCGCCTCAGGCCCGAGGCCCTGAAAGCCGCCATCACCCCCAAGACCAAGCTCCTTATCATGCCGTTCCCCAACAACCCCACCGGTGCGGTGATGGAGCGGGAGGATCTGGAAGCCATTGCGGAGGTCCTGCGGGATACCAACGTCATGGTGCTTTCGGATGAGATCTACGCCGAGCTGAACTACGGCCTGCGGCCCCATGTCTCCATTGCCACCCTGCCCGGCATGGCCGAGCGGACCATTGTGGTGAATGGTTTTTCCAAGACCTATGCCATGACCGGCTGGCGCTTGGGCTATGCCTGCGGCCCGGCTCCCATCATCAAAATTATGACCAAGATCCACCAGAGCGCCATTATGAGCGCCCCCACCACCAGCCAGTATGCGGCCATCACCGCCCTGCGGGAGTGCGACGGTGAGATCGACAAGATGCGGGACGAGTACAACATGCGCCGCCGCCTGGTGGTGCACGGCTTTAACTCTATGGGCCTGACCTGCTTTGAGCCGCGGGGTGCGTTCTACGCCTTCCCCTGCATCAAGAGCACCGGTATGACCAGCCAGGAGTTCTGCACAAAGCTGCTGGAGCAGAAGCATGTTGCGTTGGTGCCCGGCGATGCCTTTGGCGCATCCGGCGAGGGCTACTGCCGTGTTTCCTATGCTTACAGCGTGGAGCACCTGACCGAGGCCATGAAGCGCATCCGGGAGTTCCTGAAAGAAAACGGCATCAACAGCGGAGAGCAGTGAGGAGGAAGACCGATGGCAAAACTGAACTGCGTGACCGTTCTGGCCCCGGCCAAGCTGAATCTGGCGCTGGATGTAGTGGGCCTGCTGCCCAACGGCTACCATAACCTGGATATGACGATGCAGGCCATTACCCTGTATGAGCGGGTGGTGCTGCGCCGCAGCCAGAACCTGAGCCTGACCCTGCCGGGCAGCCCGGTGGCCGCCAACGATTCCAACACGGCCATCAAGGCGGCGCTGGCCTTCTTCCACTACACCGGCCTGCTGGCGGGTGTAGAGATCACCATTTACAAGAATGTGCCGGTGCGTGCCGGCATGGCAGGCGGCAGCGCCGATGCCGCTGGTGTGCTGGTGGGCCTGAACGTCCTTTACGGCGCAAAGCTCTCCATGAGTGAGCTCTGCGCGCTGGGGGCAAAGATCGGCGCGGACGTGCCCTTTGCCCTGATGGGCGGCACCTGCCGGGTGCAGGGCGTGGGCGATGTGATGAAAGCCCTGCCGCCCTGCCCGGACTGCTGGTTCACGGTGGTCATGCCCGATTACGGCGTTTCCACCCCGGAAGCCTTTGCAGCTTATGACAAAGTGGGCAGCAGCACCCACCCCGACTGCGAAGCCCAGGAAAAGGCGATCCGCGCCGAGGATCTGGCGGGTGTGTGTGCCGCCGCAGGCAACGCGCTGGAGGAATGCAGCGGAGCCAGAGACAACGAGGCCATCAAGACCGCGCTGAAAGAGAACGGCGCTGTCACTGCCCTGATGACCGGCAGCGGCGCGGCTGTGTTTGGCATCTTTGAGAGCGAAGAAGCTGCCCGAAGCGCCGCCGAGGCTGTCAGGGCGCAGTGGCCGCAGGTGTATGTGGCCCGGCCCGATCGGGGCGGCGCGCGGGTCATCAGCCCGAAGTGGATGCTGTAATATGCATAACCTCCTTTCCAATGGGGAAAACTGCCCAAAGGAAAGGAGGTCTTTTTGTGCAGACCTTTTATAAAGTGTGCCTGATCCTGATGATCATTGGCGGCATCAACTGGGGGCTTGTGGGCCTGTTCCAGTTTGACTTTGTGGGCTGGCTGCTGGGCGGCAGCAGCTCCATCTGGTCGCGCATCGTGTTTACGGTGGTGGGCGTGGCCGCTGTCTGCGGCATCCCGGGGCTGTTTGCAGAGGAAACGGAAGAATGAAAAACGGCTGCTGCACGGAAAATGTGCAGCAGCCGTTTTTGTGGATCATTCAGTTATCCCACCCCACCAGATCGGGCAGGGTAAGGGTCTCGTCCGAGCAGTGGGGGTCTGCGGGGCCGTCGGTGGGGGAAGTGGCCTTTTCCACAGCCCGCACGATCTCGCTGATGGCGGCGCAGTCCTCGGGCAGGTCGGTCTGGCTGCGGCCCGAGTGGGTGAACAGGATCTTGCCCAGATGGCCCACCACCAGCGTCAGCGGCAGCAGCTGAGGGGCTTTGGTGTCGTAGTGGTAACCGGCATCTCTGGCGGCCTTGTAGATCTTCTGGGCCGCAAAGCTCCAGCTCAGCAGGCCGCGGGTCTGCTCTACGCCCAGATAGCCGTACAGTACGCCGGGGCCGTCGCAGATGACAGGAAAGGGGAAATCTGAGCCGTGGGTGGCCTTAGCCACCGCCTGCGCCGAGGAACGCACCACACAGACAAGCCGTGCGCCCTTGAGCTGGGGCAGCGTTTTCAGGTAGCGGGTGATATATTCGCGGCTGACAGGGTGGTCGAACCCGGGCAGGAAGATCATGCACAGCGGATGCTCCCCCTCGCACAGGGCGTAAAAATCATTGCCCGGCACCGTGGGGGTGTCGTAGGTGAAACGGGGGATGCTCGTCCCCACAAGATGTTCGCTTTTCATACCGCAATGCACATCCTTTCCATCATCACCAAAACCTCTCCGTCATTGCTGCGCAATGCCACCTCTCCTAATAGGGGAGCGGGGGCATCAGTGCCTGAGAGATCGTCCTATAAAAAAATCCACACACTGGCCTTGTGGCAGGCCAGCGGTGGATGCAATGCTATAAAAAGATCCCGCCCGGTCGTCTGCGGCAATCAAACCTACCCTTACGGACAGGTGGGTGCCCTGTCGCCGGATTCACGCTTCCTCATCGAACCTCCATGGTCGACCCATGGCGGGGAGGTCTGCAATCCGCCGGAGAACTCCGGGCTCCCGTTGAATGATTAGTAGGATCATATAAACCGCAACAAATCGCGCCGGGCAGGAAGTCTTGCCTGGGAATCTGTCTGTGCTGGGGAATTACTCGATCTCGAACTGGTCGCTCAGGCGCTGCTCAAACAGCTTGCTGACTTCCATCAGAGTCTCGTCATCCTCCACAACGTCCAGATATTCGCCCTCGCTGTCCTCGCCCACGCTCAGGATGACCAGCTGTGCGTCCTCGTTGACATCCTCTTCATCCTCTGCGTATTCGACAACTGCAAGGTAATGCACGCCCTTATGGTCCAGTGCATCGATCACTTCAAACGTGACCTCATTGCCGTCCTCATCCTCAAGAGTCATCAGATCGGGCTGATATTCCTCTTCGGTGTTCGGGTTCTTGATCTCTTCTGCCATAAGATACGTTCTCCTGTCTATCCAAACCCAATCAAAGGGATGGTACTCAAATAAAATTACGCACACAGCCCGGGATCTGCTGCGTTCCCGCCGTCCCTTGCTGTGCTTATAGTGTAGCGTTTTTTTGCCTGCTCGTCAAGATGTTTTTCGCACAGAAAATGCACGACAAATTTTCACGCATTTCCCTCTCGCTTCCCGGGCAGAAATATGCTATACTGAACTCTGTGCATCTCCCGCGTGCGGGGGAACTGCTATCAGAATATGAACGGAGGGATCTGTTTATGAATAAGACCCGTGTCCGGCTGGCGGCGCTGCTGATGGCCGTGAGTTTTGCACTGTCCGGCTGCAGCCTTGTGAAAAACATCGGCGGCAGCAGCGGAGCCGGAACAAAGACCATCACCCGCCCGGCGGTGGAATCGGCCGAGCTGCAGTTCACCCACCCGGCGGCGGGGGAACCCGTGGCGGTGTTCGATACCACGGCGGGTGTGTTCCGGGCGGTGCTCTTCCCGGAGCAGGCCCCGCAGGCCTATGATAACTTTGTGGGTCTGGTGCAGGCGGGCTACTATAACGGCCTGACCGTGACCCGTGTGGAGCAGGACTTTGTGGTGGAGGCCGGTCAGGGTGCTGACGGCAAGGGCACCACCATCTGGAACGGCAGCCGCTACCCGGCTGAGGCCACCGACAAGCTCCACCATTATTCCGGTGCCCTCTGCATGGCGGCGGACTCCTCCGGCAAGTGCGCCAGCGTCTTTTATATCATGTCCACTCTGCCCGGCGGGGATTCCATCACCCAGGAACTCACCGACCAGATGAACAGTGCAGGCTACCGCGCTGAGGTCGTTTCGGCCTATCAGACCGCCGGCGGCGCGCCCTACCTCGACTACACCGATACCGTGCTGGGCCAGGTGTACGAGGGGATGGACGTGGTGGACACCATCGCTCAGGCCGCCGTGGATGAGAACCAGAAGCCCACGGAAACGATCACCATCAACAGCGTCAGCATTGAGACATATCAGGCGCAGTAACAACTGAAAATGACAAAACCGGCTTTCCCGTGGCAGCAGGAAAGCCGGTTTTGTGCTGAATGGAGAGAATGGGGATATATCGGTCAGCGGGAAAGGCCGTTGATCCCACTGGCAATGACACCGCCGTCCATGACGATGTCCGTGCCGGTGAGATAACCGAGCCGTTCGTCCAGCAGCAGGGCATACAGCGCGGCGATCTCTTCTGGTCTGCCGTTCCGCTTGAGGGCGGAATGGGCGGTAAAAGTCTGGGCTTCGGCGCTTTCCAACTGGCCCATGGGGGTATCAAAGTTGCCGGGGGTCACACTGAGGCAGCGCACCCCTTTGGCACCAAAGCGGGCGGCATCGGTTTTGGCAAACCAGATGACGAAATGCTTGCTGATGGAATAGGCCACACCGGTGCGGGCGCTCTTGGGCATCAGGTTGATGCGGGCCATCATCTTTTTCAAAAATTTTTCCCGGTCGGTACGGGCGAGGGGATAGACCCGCTTTGGCATGATGAAGGAGGGGGCCAGATAGGCACTCATGCTGGAAGTATCGATGACACAGCCGCCCGGGGCCATGACCGGGTAAAAGGCATCATTGATGTTGACTGTGCCCAGCGCGTTGGCGCGCAGGATGGCTTCCGGGCTGCCCATGTGGGGACTCATGCCAGCAATGTGGAGCAGAGCTTTCACCTGCCCACGTTCCACGGCGTGCCGTGCCAGCTTTTCGCAGCTGGCACGGTCAGAGAGGTCACAGGCAAAGGCTTCGGCTTCGTGTCCGGCTTCGGTCAGCTCGGCCACGGCGCTTTCCAGTTTTGCGGCAGTGCGGCCTACCAAAATCACATGATATCCGGCTTCACAGACCAGCTTGGCCGTGGCGCGGCCCATGCCGCTGCCGCCGCCGGTAATCACACAGACAGGTTTCATGGTGTACCTCCTCAGTGAATCTTGCCGGTGGTTTTGAGCCAGGCGGCGGTGTCGTGGAGTGTTTCGGCGTAGGGACGGGGGGCAAAGCCCAGCTCGTTCATGGCTTTGGAGCAGTCAAAGGCGTTGTTGCGCTCCAGGTTGTAGACCGCAAATTCGGTCAGCACGGGCTTTGTGCCCTTTTTGGCGGCCGACTTTTCCATCTGCTTTGCGGCAAGGTGGGCGAAGGAAAGGGGAAGGTAGAACTTACAGCCCTTGCAGCCGGTATCCTCTTTAAGCATCCGGCACATTTCCTTCAGGGTGACCTCATCATTGCTCAGGATGTAGCATTCACCTTTGCGGCCCTTGTCGGCGGCGGCGATGGTGCCTGCGGCCAGGTCCCGGACATCCACCATGTTGAAGCTGCCCGCCATGCCGATGGGCATTTCACCGTTCAGGATCTGGGTCAGGGTGCGGGTGGTCTGGCCAATGGCCGGATCGTTGGGGCCGATGATGCCGCTGGGGTGGACAACGCAGGCGTTCAGGCCCGCGTGGGCGGCATCCAGTACCTTCTGGGTGGCCATGGCCTTGCTGCGGCTGTACCAGCCTACCACCTTTTCCTCTTCATAGGGGACGAACTGATTCACTTCCCGGATGGGTTGCCCGGCGGGCAGCTCAGGGATGGCACCGGTGGAGGAAACGTACACGAACTTCCTGCATTCCGGGTGGTGCTTGGCGGCGGCAAGCATATTCTCGGTGCCGCCCACATTGACGGCGATCAGCTTCTCGCTGTAACCCGGGTCGATGGTGACCATGCTGGCACAGTGGATGCAGACGCTCTGGCTGCCCTCGGGGATGTTGAAGAAGGCTTCGCAATCCTCGGCACTGCACAGATCGCCCTCAAAAACCTCGACCTCAGCGGGCAGATACTTGCGGGCAGGATCCCCCTTGAGGACGAAGGCCCGGATGTGCTCGCCCCGTTCGATCAGCTGCGTGCAGATGTTGATGCCCAGGAAACCGGCCGCGCCGGTCAACAGATAAATGGTGTTGATGTTCATATTCATTTCCTCCCGCTTTTCTCTCAAAGTGTACGATACGGTTTACAGCATTGCGGCCAGACCCAGACCCATGCTGTCGAACCCCTCAGAGACAGCCAGATAGGCATCCATCGTGTCCTCGTCGATACGGACGGGAGAAGAGGTGTTCCGGTTTTTGAGGCTGTTCAGAGTGGCAGCGAGTGCCAGACCGATGCCGTAGTTTGCACCGCCCTCAGTCAGGGTGTAGTAAGTATCCAGCGCAGTCTCGTCCAGGGTGGAAGCGGTCATGTTCTTGCGGTTCATCATGGTAAGTATCCTCCGTTTTATGTTTGAATGTTTGTTGTTTGTTCTGTTGTGGAGCTCCGTGCTCCCTTGCGATGGCTAAAGGATACCCGACCAAGGTAAACGCAAGGTGAATATTTCTGTTTATCTTTTGTTTATCTTTGGGTGTATAATAGAGCCATACCATAGAAAGTGAGGAGAACGCCATGCTGAAAATTCTGGTTGCGGAAGATGACGTGAGCACCAACAAGCTGCTCTGCGCCATTTTAAAGATCAACGGCTATGAAGCGATCCCGGCCTTCAACGGCGAAGCGGCGCTGGACATCATCGACCACCAGCACATTGACCTGCTGCTGTGCGATGTGATGATGCCTAAAATGGATGGCTTTGCCCTGACCCAGGCCATCCGGGACGGCGGCAGCATGATGCCCATCCTGATGCTGACGGCCAAGGCCCTGCCCGAGGACAAGCACACCGGTTTTCTGGTGGGCACGGATGACTACATGACCAAACCGCCGGATAAGACCGAGCTGCTGCTCCGCATCAAGGCCCTGCTCCGCCGGGCACGCATCGTGGATGAGCATAAGATCACGGTGGGGGATGTGGTGGTGGATATGGACAGCCGCACCGTGCGGCGGGGGATGGAGGTGCAGACCCTGCCGCCCAAGGAGTTTGAACTGCTGTACAAGCTGCTGGCCTACCCGGAACGCACCTTTACCCGGATGGAATTGCTGGACGAGATCTGGGGCATCGACAGCGAGAGCGACGACAAGACCGTGAATGTCCACATCAACCGTCTGCGCAACCGTTTTTATGATTGGCCGGAGTTCGAGATCCAGACCGTCCGTGGCCTTGGCTACCGGGCCGTGAAGAAAGTGTGACCCAATGAAAAACGCATTCAACCGTCTGCGCAGCGGCATGGAGACCTTGAACCTGACCATGCTTCTGATCCTGAACCTCTTTTTCATGGTCTTTCTGCTGCTGGCCGTCTGCACCGTGCTGGTCCTGGCCGGTGTGGACGAGGGATTTCTCTATCACGATGGACAGGTCGAGCTCGGTGGTGCACTGGCCTTTGTCTATACCGTCTGCATCCTGATCGCTGTGAGCATGGTGGTGATGATACGGATGGTTTTTATCCACCCATTGCAGCGGAACATTGAGGCTATGAAAAAATTGGCAAATGGGGACTTTACCGTGCGTGTAAATCACGCGGAACACGGCTATGTGCCCCGGGAGATGGTCGAGTTTGAGCAGAGCTTCAACAAGGCAGCGGAGGAGTTGGGCGGCACTGAGATCCTGCGGAAGGATTTTATCAACAACTTCTCCCACGAGTTCAAAACGCCCATCGTCAGTATCAGCGGTTTTGCCGACCTGCTGCTGGAAGAGCAGCTGCCGCCCGAGGATCAGAAGGAATACCTGACCATCATCCGGGACGAGAGCAGGCGGCTGGCCGACCTGGCAACGAATATTCTGACCCTGAACCGGGTGGAGAGCCAGACGATCCTGACCGACAAAGCAGCCTTCCCGCTGGATGAACAGCTGCGCCAGAGCGTGCTGGTGACCCAGCAGAAGTGGCGGCAGAAGGAGCTGGATTTTGATGCCGATCTTGCCCCGGCAGAGTACACCGGCAGCGAGGGGCTGCTGAAAGAAGTCTGGCTCAATCTGCTGGACAACGCCGCCAAGTTCAGCCCTGAGGGCGGCACCGTGGCCGTGAACCTGCGCAAAGAAAAAAGCGCCCTGATGATCTCGGTGACCGATCAGGGCGAGGGGATGCGCGCCGACACGCAGGCGCACATCTTTGAACAGTTCTATCAGGGCGACACCAGCCACACCACCCAGGGCAACGGTCTGGGCCTTGCCATGGTGAAAAAGGTGCTGGAGCTCCACGGCGGCAGTATTCAGGTGAACAGTGCCCTCGGGCAGGGCAGCTGCTTTACCGTGACACTACCCATATAAACGAAAAAGAGGCGCTGAAAAGCGTCTCTTTTTGCTTCCGGTTCAAATTTCGCCGGGGTGCTCCTTGCGCCAGGCGAGGTAATCTTCCAGAATGACCGTGGCGCTGACGGAATCCAGAATGGCCTTGCGGTGGGCACCAAAAGTCCCCACCTCGTCCAGGATATCGGCGGCTTCACAGGTGGACTGCCGCTCGTCCCACATCCGCACGGGCAGGCCGCTCCAGATCTGCAAAGTCTTGCCCAGCTTGCGGCTCTTCTCGGCGCGCTCGCCCTCGGTGCCGTCCATGTTGAGCGGCAGGCCCACCACAATGAGCTCTGCCTTCTGCTCCTGGGCAATGCGGCAGACCTCGGCGGCTACCTTGGGCCGGGCCTTCAGGGTGATCTGGGGGGTGATGGGCGTGGTCAGGAACTCGGTGGGGTCGCAGACCGCAAGCCCCGTGCGGCTGGCACCGTAATCAACTGCTAGAATCTTCATGGGGAAGTGCCCCTCCTGTTTTGCTGTTTTTCCTCAGTTTACCACAGAATAGATTTTTCTTCAATTTTGCGGTAAAATAAAGTGATTAAACCTCTCAGTCTCGCCTTTGGCTCGCCAGCTCCCCTAGTAGGGGAGCCCTTGGCATATTGGGTCAGTTCGGTGGCTTGGGCTGAGATGCAGAGAAAGTGAGAAAACAATGTTACAGCTACTTCTGGGCGGCTCCGGCAGCGGAAAAACAACGCTGTTGTACCAGCGCATCCGCACCCGGGCCGAAAAAGGGGAAAAAAGCATCCTGCTGGTGCCGGAACAATTCACTTCCAGCACCGAGGGCCGCATCTACCGTGAACTGGGGGATGCCCTGTCCGGCATGGTGGAGAGTTTTTCTTTTACCAGTCTGGCAGAAAAGATCCTTTCCACCGAGGGCGGCGCGGCGGTGCAGACCCTCTCTGACGCAGGCCGTGCCGTGCTGGTGCGCCGGGCGCTGGAGGAGCTGCAGGACAATGTCCACTATTATCACCGCCACCGGCGCAGTGCGGCCTTTTGCCAGATGGCGGCTCAGACCATCGACGAGCTGAAGAGCGCGGGCCTTTCTGGCCGGCAGCTGGCACAGCTGGCCGGTGCCTGCGGAGCCGAGAGCGGTAAGCTCAGTGAGCTGGCCCTCATCTTTCAGGGCTACGAGACCCTGCTGGCCCGCAGCGGCATGGACCCCTCTGACCGGCTGGAGCTGGCCGGAGCCCGGCTGGAGGAAGCGCTGGCCCGGCACAGCCTGCCGGAGTTTCTGCGGGACCGGGCGGTGTTCATTGATGAGTTCGATACCTTCAACGCCCCCAAAAAGCGGCTGCTGGGGGCCATGCTGGCGGCGCTGCCCAGCGTGACGGTGGCCCTCTGCGATGATGGTGCCCCCCTGCTGCCCGGTGACCTGAGCCTGTTCTCCGGGGCCAAGCAGGTGGCGGCACAGCTGCGCCAGCTGGCCCGGAAAAATGGGGCGGAGGTGGCCGTTCCGCAGCTTTTGCGCAAGGATCTGCGCCACCGGAACGCCCCGGGCCTTGCCGCAGTGGCAGAGCTGCTGGAAACCGGCAGCTGCACCGCGGATGCCCCGGCGGGCGAGGTGCGGCTTTTTGCCGCGCCCAGCCGGGAGGAGGAGGCCCGTGCCGCTGCCGGTGCCATCCGGCGGCTGATGCGGCAGGGCGTGCGGTGCGGAAAGATCGCTGTGGTCTGCCGCGATATCGCCAAGTATCGTGCCGCAGTCCGGTATGAGTTCCGGATGGCGGAGATCCCCCTGTACTGCGATGAACCCACCACACCGGAATTCAGCGCCCCGGCCACGGCGGTGCGGGCCCTGCTGGAGATCGCCCGGGGAGCCGACCTGACCGAGAACCTGACCACCCTTGCCAAGACCGGCCTGTGTGCCCTGAGCGAGGAGCAGGTCTGCGCGCTGGAAAACTATGCCTACACCTGGGCCCCTACGGCGGCGGCCTGGCGGGAGAAGTTCGAGCGCAGCCCCAAGGGCTTTGGGGAGCAGGAGCTGACCGAAGAGGACCTCCGCAACCAGGAGCGGGCAGAACATGCCCGTGCCCTGCTCGTGGGGGCGGTGGATGCATTCCGGGCCAAGGTGCGCGAGGTCAATGCCGAGGCCATCAGCCGGGCGGTGTATTTCTGCCTGAAAACGCTGGGGGCTGAGGAACAGCAGGCTGCTCAGGTAAAGGCCATCCGCGCGGGCCGGGGCATCCCGGCGGCGGAGGAAGCCGCCCGGGAGTGGAACATGGTCATGGGACTGCTGAACGAGATGGCCCATCTGCTGGGGGAGCAGACCGTTACCGTGGCCGAATACGAGGATCTGTTCGGGCTGCTGCTCCGCTCGTCCGACCTGGGGCACATTCCCCAGACCCTGGACGCGGTGGTGCTGGCCAGCGCAGGCAAGATGCGTCTGGACGCGCCGGACTATGTGTTCGTGCTGGGGCTGGCCGAGGGGGAATTCCCGGCCGCGCCCGGCGAGGTGGGTCTGCTGACCCACGCCGACCGCGATGCCCTGATGGCGCAGGAGATCGACCTGCCCGACTGCTTTGAGAACCGTGTGGTGCGTGAGCAGGTCTGCTTCTACAAGGCCCTGACTGCCCCTGCAAAGGGGCTGTGGCTCAGCTGGCCCAAGGGGCAGGGGCAGACCCTCTGCGCTGCGCTGGAACCCCTCGTGGAAGCGCTGGCCCCAGCTGCCCCGGAGCTGGAACTGACGGACCTTGCGGCCACTCCCGCAGATGGGCTGGACTGTCTGGGCGGCGGCTGGCCCCTGACGGAGACCGAGCGTGCCAGCCTGACAGAAGCCCTGCACACCCCCGGCGAGACCGAGCCGCAGGGCCTTGCCCTGCTGCGCCGGATGGCCGACACGGCCCCCCGGCAGGTGCATGACCTGCCTGCGCTGGAAGCGCTGCTGGGGCGGAAGCTGCGCATTTCGCCCAGTCAGCTGGAAAAATATTATACCTGCCGCTACGGCTACTTTTTGCAGTATGTGCTGGGGCTCAGGCCCCGCCGCCGGGCCGAGCTTTCCGCCGACCAGAGCGGCACTCTGATGCACTGGGTGCTGCAGATGGCGCTGGACCCTCACCCCGGCCCGGACAACCCCATGGCGGCGCTGCAGCCCTTTATGGAGCTGGACGATGAGGCCATGGCGAGCCTTGCCGCGCTGCTGGTGGACGAGTACGCCAAGCGCTATCTGCCTGAGGATACCGCCCGCTTTGCCTATCTGCTCTCCCGCCTGAAAAAGAGCATGACAAGCCTGCTGCTCTACCTGCGGGATGAGCAGCGGCAGTCCAGCTTCAAGCCCGTGGCCTGTGAGCTGAAGATCGGCCGGGGCGAGGATGCCGTGCCTGCCCAGGTGTATCACCTGTCGGACGGGCGCACCGTCCAGCTGGTGGGCACCGTGGACCGTGCCGACGAGTGGGTGGAGGAGGACGGCACCCGCTGGGTGCGGGTGGTGGACTACAAGACCGGCACCAAAAAACTGGACCTGAAGGAGGTCTACTGCGGTCTGGACTGCCAGATGCTGCTCTACCTGTTCAGCCTGACCCGGGATAAAAGCGGCCGCTTTACGGGGGCGGAACCGGCGGGTGTGCTCTACCTGCTGGCCGACCCGGCCCCTGAGGCCACCACCCGCGAAAAGGCGGCCCACAGTGTGGAATACAAGCTGGACGGTCTGGTGCGGGACGAGCAGAAGCTGTTCGATGCCATGGATGCCGACGAGACCGGAAGATACCTGCCCTTCTCCTATTACAAAGGCGCGCCCAGCCCCTACCAGAAGGACAAGCGGGCAGACATCGCCAAGCTGAACCGCATCCAGCTGCATCTGGATGATCTTGTGACCCGGATGGGCCAGCAGCTCTACGAGGGTCAGATCGCCGCCGAACCGCTGGTCACGGGCCGGAGCCCCTGCCAGTGGTGTGATTACGGCTTTGTCTGCTGCCACGAGACCGGCATCGGGGAGCGGGCGCTGGAGGCCCCCGCAAAGCCATTTGAGGCTCCCGGGCAGCCCGAAGAAGGAGAGGAGGAACAGGCATGAGTGAACCCAAGTGGACCCCCGCCCAGCGGGCCGCCATCGAGGACCGGGGCGGTGCACTGCTGGTGAGCGCGGCGGCGGGCAGCGGCAAAACGGCTGTTCTGACCGAGCGGGCTGTCCGGCTCATCACCGACCCGGAGCATCCCGTGGATGCGGACCGTCTGCTCATCGTCACCTTTACCAATGCGGCGGCGGCAGAGCTGCGGGCCCGCATCGGGCAGGCGCTTCTGAAGCGCAGCCAGGCGGAACCCGGCAATGGCGCGCTGCGCCGCCAGCGGATGCTGCTGCAGCGCGCGCCCATCTGCACCATCGATGCCTTCTGTCTGGACCTGCTGCGCAAGCACTTTCAGGCGCTGGATATCCCGCCGGACTTTTCCCCCGCAGACCCAGGCAGTGTGGAGCTCCTGCGGGCCTCTGCCCTGAGCGAGACGCTGGAAAATGCCTACCGCGACCCGGATTTCTGCGCCTTTGCCGACCTCTATGGCAAGGGCCGCACCGACCGTGCGGCGGGCGAGACGATCCTGCATGTCTACGATTTTCTGCGCGCCCTGCCCGATTACGACAAAAAGCTGGACGAATTTCTGGCTCCGTGGCAGGAGAAAAATGGATTTGCTGCCACCTGTTGGCATGATCTGCTGCTGGCCGAAGCTGCCCGCAGTGCCAGGGCAGCAGGAGAACTGTTCCGCGCCGCGCTGGCCGACTGCCCGGGCGACCGGGAGCAGGAGCTGGCCGATGCCGAGGAAAAGAAAACGCCCTCTGCCCGGGAAAAGGCAAAAAATGCCGTGCTGGAAAAATATACCGATGCACAGGAACGGCTGGACAAGGCTGCCGCCCTGCTGGGCAGGGTGGAACAGCTGGCCGTGGCGGGGGAGTGGACCCCGCTTTACGATCTGCTGACCCCCTATGTGCTGGGTATGGAGGAGCTGCCCGGCCTGAAAGGGATGAAAAAGCGGCTGAACGGCGAACACAAAAAAGTCATCCGCACACGCGCCGATGAAGGCGCGGCCCTGTTTGCGCAGATCCTTGAGCTGATCCCCTGCAGTGAGGAAGAGGCTGAGGCAGACCGCAGGGCCGCAGAGCCCCGCCTGCGGGCCCTGTTCGCGGCGGTGCGGGATTTCGATGCCCGGTTCTCGGCCAAAAAGCGGGACCGGAAGCTGCTGGAGTTCAGTGACTTTGAGCATCAGGCCCTCCGCCTGCTCCGTGACCCGGACGGCACCCCCACCGCGCTGTGCGGGGTCATCCGGCAGAACTACGCCGCCGTGATGGTGGATGAATATCAGGACACCAACGCCCTGCAGGATGCCTTGTACCGGTGCCTTGCATCCCCGGCGGGGGACGACCTCTTCCTGGTGGGAGATCTGAAGCAGAGCATCTACCGCTTCCGGCAGGCAGACCCCAGCATCTTCCGGGAAAAGCTGGACAGCTGGCCCGCCCTGCCCGGCGGCGCAGCGCGGCCCTGCCCGGCAGAGGGTACCTCCGGCACCGATGCCATGCTGGCGCTGGATGCCAACTTCCGCTCGGCTCCGCAGGTGGTGGAAGGAATCAATTTCCTGTTTGAGCGGCTCATGTCCCCGGAACTCGGCGACACGGCCTACGGCGACGGCCAGCGGCTGGTCTGCGGGGCACCCGGGGAATACACGGGCAGCGTGGAGGCGCATTTCCTGCCCGATGACACCGCCGAAACGGACGCGGGCTGGATCGCCCGGCGCATCGAGGAGATGGTGCAGAGCGGCGAGCCGGTGCGGGACGGCAGTGCCACCCGCCGGGTGCAGTACGAGGACTGCTGCATCCTGCTGGCGGCGCGCAATGATTTTCCGGCCTATGTGGAAGCGTTGACCGCCCGGGGCATCCCGGTGTATGCGGATGCCCGCGAAAACCTGCTGGATGCCCCCCACATCCGGCCCCTCATCGCCCTGCTGAAGGTCATTGACAACCCGGCGCAGGATATCTATCTTGCCGCCGCCATGCTGGGTCCGCTGTTCGGTTTCTCCGATGACGACCTTGTCCGCCTGCGGGCCAGAGCCGAAGAGATCCAGAAGCAGCAGGGGGAAAACGCCCCCCAGCGCATCAGCCTCTATGGTGCGCTGCTGCTCACCGTGAACAGCGGGGAAGACACCCCTTTTACCGGAAAAGTCCGGGCGTTCTATGCCCGGCTGACCGAGCTGCGCCGGATGGCCCGCAGTGCCCCGGCAGAACAGCTGCTGGAGGAGATCTTTGCTTCCACCGGCTACCTTGCCGCACTGGGCGTGATGGAAAACGGTGCCCGCCGCCGGGAGGATGCCCGGCGGTTTGCTTCCTTCTGTGCCGGGGCCGGCTCCGGCGGCATCTCGGCGCTGGTGCGGGCCATTGACGCTGCGGCGCTGGCAGGCTCCACGGGGCAGGATACCGTGCCCGGCGGCTCCCGCCCCGGCTGTGTGACCGTGATGACCATCCACCGCTCCAAGGGCCTGCAGTTCCCGGTGGTGTTCGTGGCCGACACGGCCCGTCGCTTCAATGCCGCCGATACCCGCCAGCCGGTGCTCCTGCATCGGATGTATGGGGCGGGCCTGCGCCTGCGCCCCGAGGAGGGCGAGGGCGCTTACAAGACGGCGGCTTACACGGCGCTCTCCAATGTCCACGCCGCCGAGATGCGCAGTGAGCAGATGCGCCTGCTCTATGTGGCGCTGACCCGCGCGCAGGATAAGCTGATCCTGACCGTGCCGCTGGGCATCGGGAAGACCTCCAACCCCTTTACCAGAGCGGCGGCCTTCCTTGAAGCCGGGGCGGGGCAGACGCTCTGCCGGCAGGCAAACAGCTTTGCCGACTGGCTCCGCGCGGCCCTGCTCGTCCACCCCAACGGCGGCCCTCTGCGCCGGCTGGCCGAGGATCTGGAACTGCCCTTTGCGGATACCGGGAGCACCATTACCCTGACGGTGCAGCAGGCGCTGCCCGAGGGCGTGGAGCCACCCGACCCGGAACTGGAGGAAAGGCCGCTGGCCCAGGCTGACCCGGCCCTGACCGAGACGCTGCGGCAGGGCTTTGCCTGGCAGTACCCTGCGGCGGAGCTGGCCCAAGTGCCCGCCAAGGTCAGCGTGACCGGCATCGTCCACAAGGCAGAGCAGACCACGCTGGAACGCCCGGGCTTTCTGGCAAAGGACGGCCTGACCGCCGCCGAGATGGGCACGGCCCTTCACGCCTTCCTGGAGCACGCCGATTTTGCGGCCCTTGCGGCGGCAAAACAGGCAGGTACGCTGGAAACGGCGATCCCCGCCGAGCGCGACCGGCAGGTGGAAGCAAAGCTCACCGCGCCCGAAATTGCGGAGAAGCTGGATGAAAAGCGCATCTGCCGCTTTGTGGAGAGCGAAGCCTTTGCGCGCATCCGTGCCGCAGATGAGGTGCTGCGGGAGCTGGACTTCATCACGGCCCTGCCTGCCGCCGAGGTGCTGATCGCCCAGGGCACTGCCCCCGCCGACAGCGCTGCCGTGGCACAGGCAAAGGTGCTGGTGCAGGGCATCGCTGACCTGGTGCTGGTGTTCCCGGATCACCTGGAGCTGCTGGATTACAAGACGGACCGCCGAAAATCCGAGGATGACTTCCTTGCCGCCTATCGCGCCCAGCTTGACCTCTATGCCCTTGCCATCAGCAAGCGCTTTGACCCGAAACCGGTGACCTATAAGGGCATCTACTCGCTGGAGCTGGGGAAGCTGATTGAGGTTAAGTAATATTTTTCCCTGAAATCGCGTAAAAGTGCTTGACAGGGCTTTGTGGGTGTGGTAAACTGTTCCGGTAAAGAAAGCAGCTACGGCCTGTGCCGCGCTCGCCTTGTGGGGTCGGAATCCCCGGGCTATACCCAAACACGGTTCGATTCTTTGAACGAACTGCGCTTTTGTGTGAAATTTCGCGCGGCTGTCCTGCAAATGGGCGGCCGCGTTTTCTATGCCAAATATTGCAACACTATGGATTATTGTTTGGAGGTGCATTCATTATCGCTACCGCTGGAAAGTCGAAGGAACTGGAGATCAACGGTCAGATCCGTGATCGTGAAGTTCGCCTGATCGGTGCCGATGGCGAGCAGAAGGGCGTTGTGTCCATTCAGGTGGCCATGCGCGCTGCAGAAGAAGCCGGGCTCGATCTGGTCAAGATCGCACCGCAGGCTACCCCGCCTGTGTGCAAGGTGCTGGATTACGGCAAATACCGTTTTGAACAGCAGAAGAAGGAGAAGGAAGCCAAGAAGAACCAGAAAGTGGTCGAGGTCAAGGAGACCCGCCTTTCGCTCAATATTGACACCAACGACTTCAACACCAAGCTGAACCAGACCGCCAAGTTCCTGGCCGCTGGTCATAAGGTGAAGGCTTCGATCCGCTTCCGCGGCCGTGAGATGGCGCACAGTGCTCTGGGTGCTGACGTGCTGAAACGCTTTGCCGAGGCTCTGCCCCAGGCAAGCATGGATAAGCCGCCGGTGCTCGAGGGCCGCACGATGTCCATTCTGCTGATCCCGAAACCCAATAAGGACTAATTTTAGGAGGAAACTAAAATGGCTAAGATGAAACTGAAGACGCATTCCGGCGCTAAGAAGCGCTTTAAGCTGACCAAGAACGGCAAGATCAAGCGCGGCCACGCATTCCGCAGCCACATCCTGACCAAGAAGACCACCAAGCTGACCCGTGGCTACCGTCAGCCCAACTACGTTGACAAGACCAACGCCGCTACCATCAAGAGCATGCTGCCCTACGCCTAAGTGCGAGCCGCAGGCAAAGACATTCTAAGAGATAACTAAAGGAGATATAAAAAATGGCACGTATCAAGGGCGCAACCATGACTCACAAACGTCGTAAGAAGATGCTGAAGCTGGCTAAGGGCTTCTATGGCTGCAAGAGCAAGCACTTTAAGATGGCCAAGCAGCAGGTCATGAAGAGCGGCAACTACGCTCTGGCTGGCCGCCGCATGAAGAAGCGTCAGTTCCGCAACCTGTGGATTTGCCGCATCAACAATGCAGTTCGTCCCCTGGGCATGAACTACTCCACCTTCATGGCTGGCCTGAAGAAGGCAGGCATCGAGCTGAACCGCAAGATGCTGAGCGAGATGGCCATCAACGATCCTCAGAGCTTTGCTGCTCTGGTCGAGACCGTGAAGAACGCCTGATAAAGACCTGAAAGACGCCCGCGCGTAGTAAAATACGCGGGCGTCCTTTTTGTATATTTTTGTATCTTCTGGAGGACCGCATGGAAAAGATCACCAGCCGGGAAAACGCAAAGATCAAATATGCCTGCCGCCTTGCTTCCAGCGGGGCGTTCCGGCGCAGTGAGGGGAAATTTCTGGCCGAGGGCCGCAAGCTCTGCCCGGAGCTCTGCCGCGGCGCGGCGCTGGAGACCCTGTTCTGCACCGAGGCAGCGCTGGAAAAGTGCCCGGAGCTGGCCGGGCTGCCCGGGGAGCACTATCTGGTGGAGGACCATGTGGCCGATAAGCTGGCCGATGTGGGCACCCATCAGGGCGTGTTCGGCATCTTCCGCACCCCGGTGCACACGCTGGACGAGGCAAAGACCGGCGGGCGGTATCTGGCGCTTGAGCGGGTGCAGGACCCCGGCAACGTGGGCACGCTGCTGCGCTCTGCCGCCGCGTTTGGCTTTGACGGTGTGCTGCTGAGCGATGGCTGTGCCAGCGTGTTTGCCCCCAAGACCCTGCGGGCCTCCATGGGGGCCGCCGTGCGGGTGCCGGTGATGGAGGTGGGGGCAATGCCTGCCGCCATTGCCGCCCTGCGGGCAAAGAATATCACCTGCCTTGCGGCGGCACTCTATCAGAGCCAGCCCCTGAGCGCGGCCCGGCCCGGCTACCCGGGCGGTGTCTGCGTAGTCATCGGCAGCGAGGGCCAGGGCCTGACAGAAGAGACCATTGCCGCCTGCAGCGGCACTGTGCGCATCCCCATGACCGACCGGGTGGAAAGCCTGAACGCCGGCATTGCGGGCAGCATCCTGCTGTGGCATTTCCGGGAGGAGAGCCTGTGACCGGGCCCGGCTTCGGCCAGACCAGTCTTTTCCCGCCCGAACCGGCCCCCGACCCGCTGCTCTGCTGGCTCTGGCTGGCTAACACGCTGGGGGCGGGCAGCAGCCATGCAGGCCGGGTGCTGGATGTGTTTGGCGGGGCGCAGGAGGCCTGGGAGAACCGGGATTCCGATGCGTTCCGCAAAGCGGTGGGCAGCCCGGCCTTTGCCCGGGCCAACCTGCCCGACAACACCCCAGCGCATTACCGGGCCTTTGCACGGCGGTGTGCGGCGCGGAATATCCGCATCCTGCCCTATGACGACCCGGATTACCCGCTGGCGTTTTCCCGCATTCCCGATATGCCGCTGGTGCTCTACTGCACCGGCGACCCCCTCTGGCTCAATGAGCCGGGGGCTGTGGGGATGGTGGGCAGCCGCAGGCCCACCGAGTACGGCCTGCAGGCGGCGGCAGATCTGGGCAGCGGGCTGGCCAAAAACGGGGCCATCATCGTCAGCGGTCTGGCCGATGGGCTGGACAGCGCCGGGCACCGGGCCGCGGTGAAAGAAAACTGCCCCACCATTGGGGTGTTGGGTGTGCCCATTGACCGCACCTACCCGGCCTCCAACCGGGAGCTGCGGAAAAAGATCGAGCAAAAAGGCTGCGTGATCAGTGAGTACCCGCCCGAGAGCGGCCCCGTTGGCCCCAATGGCTTTTTGCAGCGCAACCGGCTCATTGCGGCGCTGTCCTCGGCGCTGGTGGTGGTGGAAGCGCAGGAAAAGAGCGGCACCATGTCCACAGTCAACCATGCCGAGCGGTATGGCAAGCCGGTGTTCGTGGTGCCGGGCAGCATCTACTCGCCCAACTCGGCGGGCACCAACGCCCTGCTGCGGGAGGGCCGGGCCAAAGCCGTCTGCAAACCCGGCGACCTGTTCGGGGTGCTGGGCCTGCGGGGTGCGGCGGCTCCGGCAGTGGTGCGCTCTGCGCCTGACCCCATGAGCGAGACCGAGCGCAGGGTGCTGGCCTGTATCGGCCCCAAGGCAAAGGGCGTGGAGGAGCTGGGTGCTGCAAGCGGCCTGCCCACCGGCCTGTTGCTGGGCACCCTGATGAAGCTGGAGCTGGCGGGCCGTGTGACCTGCCTGCCCGGCAAGCGGTATATTCTGCGCTGAACTGCGCAATTTAAGTTGAATGAAACCTCTCAGTCTCGCTGACGCTCGCCAGCTCCCCTAATAAGGGAGCCCTTGGCATTTCGTTGGGTTTTACTACCACCGTCAGGCTGGGAGTTTATAATATAGGAGAAGAGAACCATGGCAAAACTGGTAATCGTGGAGTCGCCGGCAAAGGCGAAGACCATTGGCAAATATCTGGGCAAGGATTACGAGGTCACGGCCAGCATGGGCCACATCCGGGACCTGCCTAAGTCCCAGCTGGGCATCGACGTGGAACATGACTACGCCCCCCAGTACATCAATATCAAGGATAAATCCAAGCTCATCAAGGAGCTCAAGGCAAAAGCCAAGCAGGCCGACGGCGTTCTGCTGGCAACCGACCCGGACCGTGAGGGAGAGGCCATCAGCTGGCATCTGGCCAATATCCTGGGGCTGGACCCCCACGAGCCCAACCGCGTGACCTTTGACGAGATCACCAAAAAGGGCGTGCAGAAGGGCATGGCCAATCCCCGTGCCATCGATGAGGATCTGTTCAACGCCCAGCAGGCCCGCCGCATCCTCGACCGTCTGGTGGGCTATAAGCTCAGCCCTTTTCTGTGGCGGAAGGTGCGCCGGGGCCTGTCGGCGGGCCGTGTCCAGAGCGTGGCGGTGCGGCTGATCGATGACCGCGAGAAGGAGATCGAGAACTTCAAGCCCGAGGAATACTGGAACGTGGATGCCACGCTGGGCACCGGCCACAAGAGCTTTACCGCCCGCCTGGCCTCCGACAGCACCGGCAAAAAGCTGCTGCCCAAAAACGAGGCAGAGGCCCGGGCCATCGAAAAGGGTCTGGAGGGTGCCGAGTATACCGTGGGCGAACTGAAAAAAGGCAAGCGGGCCAAGCAGCCCACCCCGGCCTTTATCACCAGTACCCTGCAGCAGGAGGCCTCCCGCCGTCTGGGCTTTACGGCTACCCGTACCATGCGTGCCGCCCAGACCCTGTACGAAGGCGTGGACATCGCGGGCCACGGCACCATGGGTCTGATCACCTATATGCGTACCGACAGCCTGCGCATTTCCGATGAAGCGGTCACCGCTGCAAAGGAGTATATTGCGGACGCTTACGGCGAACAGTATATCTGCACCTACAAGCGCACCTGGAAGACCAAGAGCGCGACCGCTGCGCAGGATGCCCACGAAGCCATCCGTCCCTCGGTGCCGGGGCTGACCCCTGACGAGGTGGACAAGAGCATCAGCGGCGATACCGCCAAGCTCTACCGGATGATCTGGAGCCGCTTTATGGCCAGCCAGATGGCAGACTGCCAGCAGGATACTGTGAGCGTGACCGTGTACGCGGGGGACTACCGCTTCAAGGCCAGCGGCTACACCGTGACCTTTGATGGTTTTACCGTGCTGTACGAGGAAGCCACCGATGAAAAGGAAAAGAAGGAGACCAGCCTGCCCCCGCTGGAACAGGGCCAGCTGCTCAAGCTCAAGGAGCTGAAGAGTGAGCAGAAATTCACCCAGCCCCCCGCCCGCTACACCGAAGCGACCCTGATCAAGGCGCTGGAGGAAAATGGCATCGGCCGCCCCTCCACCTATGCGCCCATCATCACCACCATCATCGACCGCGGCTATGTGGAGCGGGAGCAGAAAAAGCTCAAGCCCACCCTGCTGGGCCGCGCCGTGGACGGCCTGATGCTGGAGCAGTTCCCCCATATCGTGGACGTGGACTTCTCGGCAGAGATGGAGAAGAACCTGGATAAGATCGAGAGCGGCAAGGCCGATTGGCACAAGACCGTGGATGATTTCTATCAGGGCTTTGCCGCCAGCCTGGAACAGGCCGAAAAGAACATGGAGGGCAAGAAGGTCAAGGTGCCGGACGAGCCTTCCAGCGAGGTCTGCGACCTCTGCGGCCGCCCCATGGTCATCAAGGTGGGCAAGTACGGCAAGTTCCTGGCCTGCTCCGGCTTCCCCGAGTGCCGGGGCACCAAGCGTCTGGTCAAGGACACCGGCGGTGTCTGCCCCAAGTGCGGCAAGGGCCGGATGCTGGAGCGCAAGAGCGCCAAGGGCCGCATCTACTACGGCTGCGAGCGCTACCCCGACTGCGACTTTATGACCTGGGATACCCCGGTGCCCACCAAGTGCGAAAAGTGCGGCTCCACCCTGTTCCGCAAGGGCTCCAAGCTCTACTGCGCAAAAGAAGGCTGCGGCTTTGAGATGCCGGTGCCGAAGAAGGATTGATCAAACCGATAAACTGTCTCGCCCTCTCCGGCATCGCCTGCGCGATGCCACCTCTCCCAAAGGGAGAGGCAATGGCGGCAAACGGGCAGCTGCTGCTGACCGGGATGCTGCACAGGCTCCCCCTTTGGGGGAGCTGGACGCAAAGCGGCCTGAGAGGGCGAGGATGCTGAAGGATGAAATTATGAGTTACAAAGTAACTGTACTGGGTGCCGGTCTGGCAGGCTGCGAGGCGGCGCTGTGGCTGGCGGGCAAGGGCGTTCAGGTAACGCTCTACGAGCAGAAACCCACCCACTTTTCCCCGGCTCACAAGAGCGCGGGCTTTGCGGAGCTGATCTGCTCCAACAGCCTGAAGGCCGAGCGTCTGGATTCTGCTTCCGGCCTGCTGAAAGAGGAGATGCGCCGAATGGGCAGCCAGCTGCTGGAAGCCGCCGAGGAGGCCCGTGTGGCCGCGGGCGGCGCATTGGCCGTGGACCGGGACGCATTCAGCGCCGCCGTGACCCGGCGGGTGGAGGAGTGCCCCAACATCACTGTGGTGCGGGAGCAGGTGGAGCACATCGATGAGAGTGCACCCATTCTGGTGGCCACCGGCCCCCTGACCGATGGTGCGCTGGCCGACGAGATCGGCCGCCTGACCGGCGATGAGCGGCTCCATTTCTATGATGCCGTGGCTCCCATCGTCACGGCCGAGAGTCTGGATTACAACAAGGTGTTCGCCGCTTCCCGGTACGACCGGGGCGAGGCCGATTACCTGAACTGCCCCTTCAATAAGGCAGAGTATGAGGCTTTCCATGCCGCGCTGGCTTCGGCAGAGCGTGCCCCGCTCCATGCCTTCGATGCCGGTGCGGAACAGGGTGCGCAGCCCGACCCCGATGCCCACGGCAAAAAAGCAGATACCGTCACGGTCTACGAGGGCTGTATGCCCATTGAGATCATGGCCGCCCGGGGTGCTGATACCATGCGCTTCGGCCCCCTGCGCCCGGTGGGTCTGGTGGACCCCAACACCGGCCACCGCCCCTGGGCCAATGTCCAGCTCCGCGCCGAGAATAAGGAACGCACCCTCTATAATATCGTGGGCTTCCAGACCAACCTCAAGTGGGGCGAGCAGAAGCGGGTGTTCAGCATGATCCCAGGCCTGGAAAATGCCGAGTTCGTGCGGTACGGTGTCATGCACCGCAACACCTTCCTGGATGCGCCCCGTGTGCTGGACGCGGGCCTGTTCCTGAAGGAGCACCCCAACGTGTTCTTTGCGGGCCAGATCACCGGCTTTGAGGGCTATATGGAGAGCGCCGCCTGCGGCCTGCTGGCAGCCCGGAGCATCTACGCCCGGCTGGAGGGCAGGCAGCTGCCCCCGCCGCCGGTGGATACCATGTGCGGCGCGCTGATCCAGTATCTGACCACTGAGAACAAACATTTCCAGCCCATGGGCGCGAATATGGGCATCCTGCCCCCGCTGCCGGCCGAGAGCCGTCCCCGTGACAAGCGCCTGCGTTACATGGCCGTGGCCGAGCGTGCCGTGGCCAGCTTCCAACAGTGGCTGGATGCAACTGAATTCTAAACGGGAAACGGGCTTGCCCTCTCCGTCATTGCTTCGCAATGCCACCTCTCCCGAAAGGGAGAGGCAACGCATATCCCAGATTCAGCAGGTGCTGACCATGGGCCGCAATCGGCTCTCCCTTTGGGAGAGCTGGCGCGAAGCGCCTGAGAGGGTGAGGACGCTGACCAAGAAAGGACGACGTTTATGAAAATTATCGTTGATATGATGGGCGGCGACAACGCCCCGCTGGCTGTGCTGGAAGGCACCGCACAGGCTGTGAAGGAGTACGGTGTGCAGGTCATCGGCGTGGGCAGCGAGGAGCTGGTGCGCAAGACGGCCGCCGAGCACAATATCCCGCTGGACGGCATCGAGCTGGTCAACTGCACCGAGACCATTGAGATGTGTGATGAGCCTGCAAGGGCCATCCGCAGCAAGAAGGATTCCTCCATCGTGGTGGGCCTGAACCTGCTGAAGGAGGGAAAGGGCGATGCCTTTGTCTCTGCCGGAAGCACTGGCGCGCTCCATGTGGGCGCAAGCCTCATTGTGCGCACCCTCAAGGGCGTAAAGCGCCCGGCCCTGGCCACCATGGTGCCGGCCAAAAACAAGGCCTATCTGCTGCTGGACTGCGGCGCGAACGTGGAGTGCCGCCCCGAGATGCTGGCAGCCTTTGCCGTGATGGGCAGCTGCTATGTCAACAAGGTGGAGGGCCGCACCGCACCCACCGTGGCGCTGGCAAACAACGGTGCCGAGGAGAGCAAGGGCACCCCGATGCTCCGGGAAGCCCACCAGCTGCTCAAGGCAACACCGGGCATCCGGTTCGTGGGCAACATCGAGCCCCGTGACGTGCCCAACGGTGATGTGGATGTGGTGGTCTGCGACGGCTTTACCGGCAATGTCATCCTCAAGCTGACCGAGGGCGTGGCCAAGATGCTGCTGGGGATGCTCAAGGAGATGTTCCTGGCAAACCTCGGCGGCAAGATCGCCTACCTGCTGCTCAAGAGCGGCGTGGGAAGCCTCAAGCACCAGATGGACAGCGAGGAGTACGGCGGCGCACCCTTCCTGGGCGCAAAGCAGCCGGTCATCAAGGCCCACGGCTCCTCCAAGGCCAAGGGCATCAAGAACGCCATCCGGCAGGCCAAGATCTGCGTGGAGAACGACCTGTGCGGCACCATGCAGAGCGCGCTGGATGAGCTGAACAAGGAGTAAGGAAAGCGGCCTTGCCCTCTCCGTCATCGCTGACGCGATGCCACCTCTCCCAAAGGGAGAGGCAATGGCGGGTGACGGTCAGCTGGTGCTTTCCAGGGTGCTGTGCAGGCTCCCCCTTTGGGGGAGCTGGACGCGAAGCGGCCTGAGAGGGCGAGGATACCAAAAAGATTCAAGGGAGCAAAGAGATATGAGCCATCAGTTGGAAACAATTATTGGTTACAAGTTCAAGAATCCGAAGCTGCTGGAGACGGCGCTCACCCACACCAGCTACGCCAACGAGAGCCGCACGCCGGTGCAGCACAACGAGCGGCTGGAATTTCTGGGCGACAGCGTGCTGCAGATCGTCTCGGCAGATTATCTGTTTCACGCCTACGCCGACCGGCCCGAGGGCGACCTGACCCGCATCCGTTCCAGCCTGGTCAGCGAGGGCGCATTGTTCCAGTTTGCGCAGGAGATCAATCTGGGCGAGTATCTGCGCCTGGGCCGGGGCGAGGAGCGCTGCGGCGGCCGCACCCGCCCCAGCGTGGTGTCCGATGCCTTTGAGGCCGTCATCGCTGCCCTGTATCTGGACGGCGGCATGGAGGTGGCAAAGAGCTTCATCCTGCCCTTCATCACCGAGGGCAAGCACGCTGAGGCCGATTACAAGACCCGCCTGCAGGAGATCGTCCAGCAGAACCCCGAGGAGCGGCTGAGCTATGTGGTGGAGCAGGAATCCGGCCCCGACCACGACAAGCATTTCGTGGTGGCTGTCCGCTTCAACTCCGATAAGGTCGCCCGGGGTGAGGGCCGCAGCAAGAAGATGGCCGAACAGCACGCCGCCCGCGAAGCCCTCAAGCTCCTGGGCGTGATAAAGGAAAAGTAAATGGTATTCAAGGAACTGGAGATCCAGGGCTTCAAGAGCTTTCCCGATAAGGTCAAGATCACCTTTGACGAAGGCGTGACCGGCGTGGTGGGCCCCAACGGTTCGGGTAAGTCGAACCTGTCCGATGCCGTGCGCTGGGTGCTGGGCGAGACCAGCGCACGCCAGCTGCGCGCCGCCGGAAAGATGGAGGATGTCATCTTTGGCGGCACCCGGCGGCGGGGGGCCATGGGCTTTGCTCAGGTGCGCCTGACGCTGGACAACAGCAGCCACGCGCTGGATGTGGAAGCGGACGAGGTGACCATCGGCCGCAGGTATTACCGCTCCGGCGAGAGCGAGTACAGCATCAACGGGCAGATCTGCCGCCTGAAAGATGTGTATGAACTGCTGCTGGATACCGGCATCGGCCGCGATGGCTACTCGGTCATCGGGCAGGGCCGCATTGCCGAAATCGTGGCGGCCAAGAGCAGCGAGCGCAGGGAGATCTTTGAGGAAGCCTGCGGCATTGCCAAATACCGCTACCGCAAAAACGAGGCCGAGCGCCGCCTTGCCGCCGCCGCTGAAAATCTGGAACGCCTGCGGGATATCCTGGGCGAGCTGGAGGCCCGGGTGGGCCCGCTGGAAAAAGAGAGCGAAAAGGCCCGGAAGTTTCTGGAACTGAGCGCCCGGCGCAAAACGCTGGAGGTGACCCTGTGGACGGACGGCGTGCACCGGGCCAAGGAAGCCGTGCGCCGTCAGGTGCGGGATTACGAGACAGCCCAGGCCGATTATGAGCGGTTCGACCGCCAGACCAAAGCCGCCGAGAGCGAGGCTGAGGAGATCCGGATGCAGGCACAACAGCTGACCATTGCGGTCGAGCGCCTGAATGGGGATATCCGCAGCATCACCGAGCAGATCAGCGGCAGCGAGAGCCGGATCGCCGTGCTGGAAAACGACATTGCCCGCAACGAGGAAAGCGCCGCAGACCTGCGGGCAGAGATCGCCGCCGGGCAGCAGGACAGCACCGAGGCCGCCGCCGCGCTGGAACGCCACCGCGCTGTGGCAAAGAGCATGGAGCTGGCGGGCCGGAAACTGGCCGCAGAGCTGGATGCCCTGAACGACGAGCTGGTGCGCCTGACCCGGGAAAACGACCAGAGCGGTGCCCGCCGGGATACCCTGCGGGGCGAGGTGGCGGCCCTGACGGCCCGGCACACCGAAGCGCAGGTGGCTCAGGCCGCCGCCGAGGCTGCTGCCGAGACGGCCCTGAGCCGTCTGCCTGCGTTGGAAGAAGCCGCCGAGGTGCTGGCGGTCCAGCGGGACGACGCAAAGCAGGATCTGGAGGATACCGTGCGGTACCTCACTACGCTGGCCGAGAATGAGCAGCAGCTCAAAAATATCCGGGCCGGTCTGGAACTCAAGCTGAAGAACCGCCGCGCCGCGCTGGAGGAAGCCGACCGTGCCGAACAGCAGCTGAACCGGGAGCTGGATGCCGCCCGTCAGCGGCTTTCCGTGCTGCGGGAGCTGGAAAAGAACATGGAAGGCTACCAGAACTCCGTCAAGACCGTGATGCGGGCGGCATCCGCCCGGCGGCTGCGGGGCATCATCGGGCCGGTGTCCTCCATCCTGCGGGTGGAGCCGGGCCGGGAGGTCGCCATTGAGACCGCGCTTGGCGGTGCCCTGCAGAACATCGTGGTGGAGAACGAAGCCGCCGCCAAGGCAGGCATCGCCCTGCTGCGGAGCGAGAACGCGGGCCGCGCCACCTTCCTGCCGCTGGACACAGTCCAGCCCGGCGTGTTCCGGGGAAAACTGTCCGGCTCGGCAAGGCTGGCAAGCAGTCTGGTCCAGGCCGATGCACGGTACAGTGACATCGTGTCCAATCTGCTGGGCCGCATCATCGTGGTGGATGATATCAACGAGGCCTCCCGTGTGGCCCGGGACAACGGTTTCCGCAGCAAGGTCGTCACGCTGGATGGTCAGGTGGTCAATGCGGGCGGCAGCTTTACCGGCGGCAGTGTCCAGCGCAGCGCGGGTTTGTTCACCCGCAAGCAGGAGCTGGAGGAGCTGCGGGTCAAGGCTGCGAAATTGCAGAAGGAGTGCCTTGCCGCTCAGGAAAAGACCGACCAGTGCAAACAGCAGGCAGATGCCCTGAACGCAGAGCTGACTGCCGCCAGCAGTGAGCAGATCACTGCCGCCAACGACCGTGTGCGGGCCGAAGCAGAGCGCAAGCGGCTGGAAGCCGCCATGGAGCAGGCCGAGACGGCCCTTGCCGCGCGGCAGAAGGAGATCGACACCCTGAACACCCAGCTGGCTGACAGCCGGGAAAAGGCCGCGCAGGCCGAAGCACAGGAAGCTGCGCTGGCCGGGGAGATCGAAGCAAAATCGGGCGAGCTGAACCGCATTGCCGAGGGAGACGATGCGTTTCTGACCCGGCAGCGGGCGCTGGCCGAGCAGGTGAGCGCCAAGCGGCTGGAACAGGTGGGCCGCCAGAAGGATGCCGAGCTGGCGCAGGCGCAGATCGAAGCGCTGGAACAGCGCACCCGGGATGCCGAGAGCCGCCGGGCCGCTCTGGAAGAGAGCCTTGCCGCCCTTGCCGCCCGCAGTGATGCCTGCCGGGCCGAGATCGAGGCCATCCGCAAGGCCAAGACCGACAGCCGGGCGGAGATTGAAGCGAAGGAAGCCGAGATCCGGAAGGCCACCGAACAGCGGCTTTCCTGCCAGCAGGCCGAGACCGAGGCACTGGCCCGGGCCCGCACTGCTGCCGACAGCCGCGAGGAGATGGGCCGGGAGATGGCCCGTCTGGCCGAGCGGAAAGCGGCCGCTGAGAGCGAATACGATGCCACCGCCGCCAAGCTCTGGGATGAATACCAGCTGACGGTGAGCCAGGCCGAGGAACTCTGCGTGGAGTTCGACAGCCTGCCCGCCCTGCGGGCGCAGGTGGCCGATCTGCGCAACCAGATCCGGGCGCTGGGCAATGTAAACGTCAGCGCCATTGAGGAATATCAGGAGGTCAGGGAGCGGTACGATGCCCTGAGCGCTCAGGTGGCCGATGTGGAGGGCAGCAGGAACGAGCTGACGCGGATGATCGCCAGCCTGTCCGGCCAGATGAAGGAGATCTTCACCGACAGCTTCCGGGCCATCAACGAAAATTTCGGACGCATCTTTGCCGAGCTGTTTGGCGGCGGCGAAGCCAGCCTTGTGCTGGAGGATGAAAGCGATGTGCTTTCCTGCGGCATCGGCATTCAGGTGGCACCGCCGGGCAAAGTCATCAAGAACCTGGAAGCCCTTTCCGGCGGCGAGCAGGCGCTGGTGGCCATCAGCATCTATTTTGCGATCCTGGCCGTCAACCCGGCACCGTTCTGTATCCTGGACGAGATCGAAGCCGCCCTGGATGATGCCAATGTCAGCCGCTTTGCACAGTATCTGCGCCGGGTGAGCGACAAGACCCAGTTCATCGTCATCACTCACCGCCGCGGCACCATGGAGGCCGCCAACGTCCTGTACGGCGTGACCATGCAGGAGGACGGCGTGTCGAAATTGCTCAAGCTGGATCTGGAACAGGTTGACGCGACGCTGGTTTCGTAGGTATAATAGATTAAACCTCTCAGTCTCGCTTCGCTCGCCAGCTCCCCTAGTAGGGGAGCCCTTGGCATACCGGGCAGCACTGAGCGCAAATCGTGAAATGGCGGGTTTTGCCATCACGGATAGAAACAGCAAAACAAAGGAGAGAACCAATGGGCCTCTTTGGATTTGGCAAAAAAGAAAAAGATAAGATGAAAGACGGCCTCGAAAAGACCCGCACGGGCTTCTGGGGCAACATTATGAATACCCTCACCGGCAGCAAGATCGATGATGATCTTTACGATGAGCTGGAAGAGCAGCTCATTCTGGCCGATGTGGGCGGTGAAGTGGCCATCAAACTGGTGGACAAGCTGCGGGACCGGGTGAACGAGAAGGGTCTGAAAACCGGTGAGCAGGCCAGCGATGAACTGCGCGACCTCATTGCCGATGAGATGCGCCCCGAAGCTGAGATGGACCTGAGCGGCAGCCCCGCCGTCATTCTGGTCATCGGCGTGAACGGGGTGGGCAAGACCACCAGCATTGCCAAGCTGGCCGATTTCTATACCCGTCAGGGCAAAAAGGTCATGCTGGCTGCAGGCGATACCTTCCGTGCCGCCGCCAGCGAGCAGCTGGAGATCTGGGCCGACCGGGCGGGTGTGCCCCTTGTCAAGGCGGGCGAGGGCGCAGACCCCGCCGCTGTCATTTTTGACACGGTCAAGTCGGCCACCGCGCGCGGCTATGATCTGGTCATTGCAGATACCGCAGGCCGCCTGCACAACAAGGCAAACCTGATGGCAGAGCTTTCCAAGATCAGCCGCAGCGTCAAAAAGGCCAGCCCCGAGGCCAGTCTGGAGACCCTGCTGGTGCTGGATGCCATCACGGGCCAGAACGCCATCAGCCAGGCCCGGGAGTTCTGCAAGGCGGCAAACGCCACCGGCATCATCCTGACCAAGCTGGACGGCACCGCCAAGGGCGGCTGTGTCGTGGCGGTCAAGCAGCGGCTGGGCCTGCCCGTGCGGTTCATCGGCGTGGGTGAGGGCATCGATGACCTGATCCCCTTCACCCCGGAGGGCTATGTGGAAGAGCTGCTGCCCCGGCAGTGGAAGCATTGAGGAGGCGCGGAAGATGAAAATTTGTGCAGCGACCGGCAACGCCGGTAAGCTCCGTGAACTGCGGCGCATTCTGGAAGCGCAGGGCCACGAGGTGGTCAGCCAGAAGGAGCTGGGCATCACCATTGAACCCGATGAGACCGGCACCACCTTTGAGGAAAACGCCCTCATCAAGGCCGAGACCATCTGCAAAGCCAGCGGCCTGCCCACCATCGCCGATGACTCGGGCCTCTGTGTGGATGCGCTGGAGGGTGCCCCCGGTGTGTACAGCGCCCGCTACTGCGGCCGCCACGGCGACGATGAGGCCAACAACGACAAGCTGCTGGAGAATATGCAGGATGTCCCGGCGGAACAGCGCGGTGCAAAATTTGTGGCCGCTGTCTGCTTTATCCTGCCCACCGGCCGGCACCTGACCTGCCGGGGCGAGTGCCCGGGCAAGGTGGCCTTTGCGCGCCTGGCGGGTGATTACGGTTTTGGCTACGATCCGCTGTTCATCCCAGATGAATGCGGCGTGGGCAAGGCGGAAAAGCGCCCCAATACCGAGGGACGCAGCTATGCCCAGCTCACCCCGGACGAAAAGGATGCCATCAGCCACCGTGGTGTGGCGCTGGCAAAGCTGGAAAAAGAATTACCTGAATTTCTGAAATAAAAGGAGAAAAAATTATGTTGACGAGCAAACAGCGCGCCATTCTGCGCGGCAAGGCAAACACCATGGACCCCGTTTTCATCGTGGGCAAGGGTGAGATCGACGAGACCATGATCCAGGGCGTGAAGGATTGCCTGGATGCCCGGGAGCTGATCAAGCTCAAGGTGCTGGAGAGCAGCATGTACAACGCCCGTGAGGCTTCTGTCAAGCTGGCAGAGGCCACCGGTGCCGACTGCGTGCAGGTCATCGGCTCCAAATTCGTGCTCTATCTGCAGAAGAAGAAGGACAGCGCCTACGCTGACCTGCTGAAATGAGGCTCCTGCTGTACGGCGGCACCTTTGACCCGCCCCACAACGGCCACCTGAACAATCTGCGCGCCGCCGCTGCCCGGGTGCGCCCGGACAGGGTGGTGGTGATGCCTGCGGGGCTTTCCCCCTTCAAGCAGTCCACCGCCGCCCCCGGCAGCGCCCGGGTGGAGATGTGCGCGTGCTTCCGTGCACTGGAAGCGGAGGGGGCTGTCCCGGCGCTGTGTGTCAGCGGCTGGGAGGTGGAGCAGGCCGCGCTGGGCAGGCGCAACTATACGGTGCTCACGCTGGAAATGCTGGCCCGGACTTACCCGGAGGCCGAGCTGTACATGGCCATGGGCAGCGATATGCTGCTGAGCTTTGACAGCTGGCACCGCTGGCAGGAGATCCTGCGGCTGGCCCGGCTGGTGGTCACGAGCCGGAATGTCGGCGACGCGCCGGAGCTTCACGCCAAGGCAAAGCAGATGGACCCCACCGGGGCCCGCATCCTGTTTGCACAGGTCGAGGCTCTGCCCATGGCCAGCAGCAACCTGCGTGCCCGCCTTGCAGCAGGGGAAGCGTGTGAAAATGAACTGCCCGCCCTCGTGCGCCGGGTCATCCGGCGGGAGGGGCTTTACCGGGCAGACAGAGGGGAAAGCGGAAACCATGAATCTGAAACAGGCAAAGGAGCTTGTGCGCGGCCGGTTGAGTGACAAGCGTTACGAGCATACCCTGAACGTGAGAAAAATGGCCGTCAAGCTGGCAAAGCGGTATGGCGTGGATGAGGACAAGGCCGCGCTGGCCGCCCTGCTGCACGACTCGGCCAAGGAGATCAGCAAGGACGAGATGCGCGCCATCATGCGGGCCCACCCGGAACTGGCCGAGGGCGGGGAAGAGCGCCCCACCCCGGTGTGGCACGGCATCTGCGCCGCCATCCTGGCCCGCACCGAGTGGGGCGTGGAGGATGAGGCTGTGCTTTCGGCCATTGCCTGCCACACCGCGGGCAAGCCCGGCATGAGCAGGCTGGATAAGATCGTCTATCTGGCGGATATGTCCAGCAAGGAGCGGGACTGGCCCGGGGTGAACAAGCTGCGCAAGCTGGAGCTGAAGGATCTGGATCTGGCCATGCTGGCAGCCCTCAGGCAGACGAATGACTTTGTGCTCTCGCAGGACAAGCCCCTGGATCCCATGTCCAAGGCGGCCTACGATGAGATCAAAGCAGAGGTGGATGCCCGGGCTGCAAAGGCCGGGTGAGCCTGTTTTTCTGCACACACCCTGCTCCGGAAAAGAATACCGATTGCAGATTGTGGGTAAGAATGTTATACTATGGAACATGACGACAGTCTCTGTCGGAATAAAAAAGCTGGAGGAACCGAACGAATGAGTCAAGGTCCGCGTCATATCAATACAGACCGCTCGCTGAACCGTCCCACGGAGCAGCGCCCCACGGAGGCCTCAGCCCTGCATCAGGTGTCGCTGTCCGGGCAGCCGGATTTCTTCCAGAACGAACAGCCCGCACCCCAGCGGCCGGAACCGCCCCGCCAGAGCGCGGGCGGCGGACGCGGCGGCAACGGCGGCAGTCAGCCGCCCCGGCACGCGGCCCCCGCTGATGCCCCCCGCCGCCGCAAAAAGAAGAAAAAGACCCCCGTGTGGCTGCCGATGGCTGTGACGCTGGCGGTGCTGGCCGTGATCTCGGGCGTGGTGGTCTACGCCGTGAACATGGTGAACAAGGTGGAGGATAATCTGAAGCCCGAGGAGAACGCGACCTCGCTGGTGGAGGAGATCCAGACGCTGGAGGAGTATAAGGGCGATGTGGTGAACATCCTTGTCTGCGGCATCGACTATGAGGAGGGCCGCGCCTATTCCTCGGACGGTAGCAACGACGGCATGACGGATATGATCCTGTACTGCCAGTTCGATATCAAGGGCGGTGCCCTGCGGATGCTGCAGATCCCCCGCAACAGTCTTGTTGCGACCCAGAACCGCAAGATCACCCTTTCCAACGGCAAGACCTACGCGGCTACCAACTATCAGATCAACTCGGTGGCCCTCTCCAACGGCGGCGACATTGCCGCGCTGGCGGAGGTCATCTATGATCAGTACAAGCTGCCCATCGACTACTATGTGACCATTGATATGCAGGCACTGGTGGAAATGGTGGACAACTTCGGCGGCATCGAGGTGTATATCCCCCACGATATGTCCTTTGCGGGCAGTGTCCTGAAGCAGGGCTACCGCAACCTGGACGGCGCATCGGCAGAGTTCTTTGTCCGCTGCCGCCACGGCGAGGGCTACGCCAACTCGGATATCGACCGCCTGAACATGCAGCGCTACTTCTATGCCGGCCTGTTCAAGCGGGTACGCAGCATGGGCGTGACCGATGTCATTGCGCAGCTGCCCCTGATCTTCAACAACTATATCCACACGGATATGGATCTGACCACCATTGCCAAGATGCTGGTGTCCTTTACCCGCATCGACAGTGGGAACATCATGCTGGCCCAGACCCCTGTGTTCATGGGCGTGCCCAATGTGGGCAAGACCAGCAGCTTTGACGGCTACTCCTGCGTGGTGCCGGATGCCGGTTCCATTGCAGAGCTGCTGAACACCTATTTCCGCAATTACACCGGCCCCGTGAGCGCCGAGGAAATGAACCTTGTGACCAACAACTGGCCCCACGGCACCGCTTCCACCAGCGCCAATGTCCAGTTCGTGGGACAGCTGGACAAGGAGTCCGATGATGCCATCCTGAGCGGCGATACCGACGTGGCAGGTGCGACCACCACCGACGGCCAGGCCGCGGGACAGTAACAAACCAGAGAGGAGACTTTTATGGAAAACAAGATCGACAGCAAGACCCTTGCCATTGAGATCGCAAAGATCCTGGATAAGAAAAAGGCCGTGGATGTCCGCGTGCTCAAAGTGGAGAGCCTGACCGTTCTGACCGATTACTTCGTCATTGCTTCCGGCACCTCCACCACCCAGGTGGGTGCTCTGGCCGACGAGGTGGAGTACGAGCTTTCTCAGAAGGGCATCGAGCCCTACACCACCGAGGGCTTCGACTCCAAGAACTGGGTGCTGCTGGATTATTCCAGCGTCATCGTGCACGTCTTTGTGCCCAACACCCGCACCTACTATGATCTGGAACATCTGTGGGCCGATGGTGAGCCCATGGATATCTCGGAATATCTGACCCCGGAAAACAGTCTGTAAGCTTCCCTGCCTGCAAGGGCGGCTGCCGAATATGAGGAGTGATTGAAAGCTATGAAGTATGATTACAAGGCCGTTGAGGCCAAGTGGCAGAAGGTGTGGGAGGACGAAAAGACCTTCCATGTCGAGATCGACCACAAAAAGCCCAAGTTCTATGCGCTGGTGGAGTTCCCGTATCCCTCGGGTGCGGGCCTGCATGTGGGCCACCCCCGCAGCTATACTGCCCTGGATGTGGTCAGCCGCAAGCGCCGCCAGAACGGCTACAACGTGCTGTACCCCATGGGCTGGGATGCCTTCGGTCTGCCCACCGAGAACTTTGCCATGAAGAACCACATCCACCCGGCCATCGTCACCAAAAAGAATGTGGATCACTTCCGTGAGCAGCTCAAGGCGCTGGGCTTCTCCTTTGACTGGGATCGCGAGATCAACACCACCGACCCCGAGTACTACAAGTGGACCCAGTGGATCTTCCTGCAGCTGTACAAGCACGGCCTGGCCTACAAGAAGGAAATGAACGTCAACTGGTGCACCGGCTGCAAGTGCGTGCTGGCAAACGAGGAAGTTGTCAACGGCGTGTGCGAGCGCTGCGGCAGCGAGGTCGTGCATAAGGTCAAGAGCCAGTGGATGCTCAAAATCACCGCTTACGCCGACAAGCTGATCGACGGCCTGGATGGTCTGGATTACATCGAGCGCGTTGCCACCCAGCAGAAGAACTGGATCGGCCGCAGCCATGGTGCAGAGGTGAACTTCGGTACCACCGCAGGCGATACCCTGACGGTTTACACCACCCGCTGCGATACCCTGTTCGGCGCTACCTACATGGTCGTCTCCCCGGAGCACGCCATGGTCAAGGAGTGGCTGGAAAAGGGCCTGCTCAAGAATGCGGATGCCGTTACGGCCTATCAGGCAGAGGCTGCCCGCAAGAGCGATTTCGAGCGCAGTGAGCTGAACAAGGAAAAGACCGGCGTGAAGCTGGAGGGCGTGATGGGCATCAACCCCGTCAACGACAAGCAGATCCCTATCTTTATCTCTGATTATGTCCTGTCCACCTACGGCACCGGTGCCATCATGGCTGTGCCCGCCCACGATACCCGCGACTGGGAGTTCGCCAAGAAGTTCGGCCTGCCCATCATCGAGGTGGTCAAGGGCAATACCGAGTCCAATCTGGACGAGGCTGCCTTTACCGATGTTGCCACCGGTACGCTGGTCAACTCCGGCTTCCTGGACGGCCTGTCTGTGACCGATGCCAAGAAAAAGATGATCGAGTGGCTGGAAGCCAACGGCAAGGGCTGCGACAAGGTGAACTATAAGCTGCGCGACTGGGTGTTCAGCCGTCAGCGCTACTGGGGCGAGCCGATCCCCATGGTCAAGTGTGAAAAGTGCGGCTGGCAGCCCCTGCCCGAGAGCAGCCTGCCCCTGACCCTGCCCGACATCACCGACTTTGAGCCGGGCCCCGATGGTGAGTCCCCGCTGGCCCGCCACACCGACTGGGTCAAGACCACCTGCCCCTGCTGCGGCGGCCCCGCCACCCGCGAGACCGACACCATGCCCCAGTGGGCCGGTTCCTCCTGGTACTTCCTGCGCTACATGGACCCCCACTGCAAGGACGCTCTGGCCTCCAAGGAGGCGCTGGAGTACTGGTCTCCCGTGGACTGGTACAACGGCGGCATGGAGCACACCACCCTGCATCTGCTGTACAGCCGTTTCTGGCACAAGTTCCTGTACGATATCGGCGTGGTGCCCACTGCCGAGCCTTACCAGAAGCGCACCGCCCACGGCATGATCCTGGGCCTGAACCCCCACAGCTTTGTCAACCTGCCCGCTGACGAGCAGGAGAAGCTGCTGAAGGAGTATGGCAGCCAGAAGGCCGCCGAAAAGGCACTGGAAGAGAAGTACGGCGAGATGGCACGCCATCCCATCGTCAAGATGTCCAAGAGCCTGGGCAACGTCATCAACCCCGATGAGGTGGTGGACCAGTACGGTGCCGACACCATGCGTCTGTATGAGATGTTCATGGGCGACTTTGAGCAGGCCGCACCCTGGCAGACCTCTGCTATTGCCGGCTGCAACCGCTTCCTCGACCGCGTGTGGGCGCTGTCCGACAAGCTGGTGGAGGGCGAGGGCTATCGCCCCGCCATTGAGACCCTGATGCACCAGACCATCAAGAAGGTGGGCGCTGACATCGAGGGCCTGAAGATGAACACCGCCATCGCCCAGCTGATGACGCTGGTCAACGCCCTGTACGACAACGGCGGTGCGACCAAGGCCGAGCTGGAGACCGTTGTTCAGCTGCTGAACCCGTTTGCTCCCCACATGACCGAGGAGCTGTGGGAGAAGCTGGGCCACAGCCACAATGAGCAGCTGGCCTACTACCCCTGGCCCCAGTACGAAGAGGCCAAGTGCGTGGAGAGCACCGTGGAGATCGCCGTGCAGGTGAACGGCAAGGTGAAGGCCCGCCTGAAGGTGGCTGCCGACATCGATGCTGCTGCCGCCATTGCCGCCGCCAAGGCTGACCCCGCTGTTGCCGCCGCTCTGGAGGGCAAGCAGGTCGTCAAGGAGATCTACGTCAAGGGCCGTCTGGTCAACCTGGCCGTGAAGTAAACCTCTCAGTCACGCTTCGCGTGCCAGCTCCCCTAATAGGGGAGCCCTTGGCATGCCGGTGGGGCTGTGCTGGACGCACAAAGTGTTGTGTTGCGTAAACCAGCTGGGCCCTGCGACAGAGGCAAACAAAATCTCAAAAAAGTTTTCAAAAAAGGTTGACGAACGCATGAAAATGCGCTATACTGTCTACTGTTAGTTACCATGTAACAACGAAATTCCTGCCTCACGGTCCAAGGGAGGGAATAAGATGTCGGAAATTCGTGTTAAAGAGGGCGAGTCGCTGGAAAGCGCACTGCGTCGCTTCAAGCGCAGCACCGCTCGCAGCGGTGTGCTCGCAGAGGTTCGTAAGCGCGAGGCTTACGAGAAGCCGTCTGTTAAGCGCAAGAAGAAGTCCGAAGCAGCCCGCAAGCGCAAGTTCAAGTAATTAACTGCTTGAAATCGCACGTTGCTTTAGATTTCAAACGCGTTGCTAACGCCGATGTAGGAGAGCCTGAAACTCAGGCTCTCCTATTTTCATTTTAACCTCTCAGTCTCGCTCTGCTCGCCAGCTCCCCTAGTAGGGGAGCCTTTGGCATACCGGTGGAGTTTACCTTCTGAGAAAAAATGCTGGTCTTGCGCTCTTACCAAAATCTCAATGAGGTCAAAACTATGCTCATTACCCCCGAATATGTTTTTAAGGATGTGACCCACATCACGCCGGAGTGGCTGGCCCAAAAGGGCATCCGGGCGCTGGTGCTGGATATCGACAACACCCTGACCGCCGACCGCAGTCAGGAGCTGCCGGAAGAAGTGGCCGGGTGGCTGGAAGCCATGCGCAGGGCGGGCGTAAAGCTGACCATCGTTTCCAACGGTGCCGAAAAGCGGGTGCGCCCCTTTGCGGAAAAGCTGGGCCTTGCCTACCTCTACCGCAGCGCCAAGCCCCTGCCCTTTGCGCTGGGGGTGGCCCGCCGCCGGATGCAGGTGAAGCGCAGGGAAATGGCCATGGTGGGCGACCAGCTCTATGCCGACCGGATGGCGGCGGCGCTCTATGGTATTCCGGGCCTGATGGTCATCCCCCGCGGACCGGATCTTGGGGCACAGGTGGTGCTCAAGCGCAAGTGGGAGAAAAAACACTGGCAGGAATACTACGACCGGGGAGGTAAGACCCTGTGAGTGAGTGGAAGATCCGGTTCGGCACCGCAGGCACCAGCGACAGCTTCACGGCCATGGGGTATAAGAACAGTCTGGACATTCCGGCCTATACCGAAAAAATGGGGCTGGATGCCTTTGAATACCAGTGCGGCCATGGAGTCCGGCTGGGGCTGGACAAGGCCCGGCAGATGGCTGACGATGCCGCCGCCCGGGGGATTTTGTTCAGCGTCCACGCGCCTTACTATATCAGCGCCTCCAGCCTGGACGAGGAAAAGCGGCTGAACAGCGTGAACTATCTGCTCCAGAGCGCGGCGCTCTGCAGGGCGCTGGGCGGCAGGCGGGTCATCTTCCACTCCGGCAGCTGCGGCAGGCAGAGCCGGGAAGCTGCCCTGGAAAAAGCGCTGGACACCCTGAAACGGGCGCAGGACGCGCTGGATGAAGCGGGCTTTGCCGAGATCACCCTCTGCCCTGAGACGATGGGAAAGATCGGCCAGCTGGGTACGCTGGAAGAGGTGTTGGCTCTCTGCGGGGTGGACAGACGCATCACCCCCTGCATCGACTTCGGCCACCTCAACGCCCGGACGCTGGGCGGCATTCGGTCCAAGGCGGATTATGCCGCTATCCTTGACCGCATCGGGGAGGCGCTGGGGGATGCGCGTGCCCGGCAGTTCCATGTCCATTTTTCCCGCATCGAGTATTCCAAGGGCGGTGAAAAGCGGCACTGGACCTTTGCCGAGACCCAGTTCGGCCCCGAACCCCAGCCCCTGATGGAGCTGCTGGCCGAGCGCGGGCTTGCGCCAGTCATCATCTGTGAGAGCGCCGGTACGCAGGCAGAGGATGCACAGACGATGCAGAGAATGTATTGTGGATGAACTTTTTTCTGATTTTATCGTCTTTTTTGCTCAAACCCCTTGCCAAACCATGCAGGATTGAGTAAAATAAATAGAGATATGCATTAAGCATCAATGAGATTTTACTAATGGAGGAATTCCTATGATTTCTGCAGGCGAGTTTCGCAACGGCGTGACCTTTGAGCAGGACGGCCAGGTTCTTCAGGTCGTTGAGTTCCAGCACGTGAAGCCCGGCAAGGGCGCTGCCTTTGTCCGCACCAAGACCAAGAACGTGATCACCGGCTCTGTGGTTGAGACCAGCTACAACCCGACCGCAAAGTTCCCTCAGGCTTTCATCGAGCGCAAGGACGTGACTTACAGCTATGAGGATGGCGATCTGTACCACTTCATGGACAACGAGACCTACGACGATATCCCCGTCAACGCTTCCGATGTGCCCGATAACTTCAAGTTCTGCAAGGAGAACGAGCCGTGCAAGCTGCTGAGCTATAAGGGCAAGGTCTTCAGCGTCGAGATCCCCAACTTCATCGAGCTGGAAGTCACCCAGACCGAGCCGGGTGTCAAGGGCAACACCGCCACCAACACCCTGAAGCCCGCTACTGTCGAGACCGGTGCTGAGATCCGCGTTCCTCTGTTCATCAACGAGGGCGACCACATCCGCATCGATACCCGCACCGGCGAGTATATGGAGCGCGTCTAATTTACCGACAGACCGGGCAGCGGGCAACCGTGTGCCCGGTTTTTTGATTAAGATAGGAGGTCATTCTTATGAAGGAAAAGGCTGCATACCTGCGGGGCCTGATCGAGGGCCTGGGCATCGACGAGACCACCAAAGAGGGCAAGGTCATCAAGGCCATGAGCGAACTGCTGGGCGAACTGGCAGAGGCTGTGGACGGCATCGATGAAGATGTGACCCGCGCCTACGACCAGATCAACGACCTGAGCGAGGAGCTGGAGGATCTGGAAGCCGACCTCTATGAGGACGATGAGGATGACGAGGAGCCCGAAGAAGAGGAAGAGGATACCGAAGAGGACGACAATGACGATGATATCGCCAGTGAGCCGTTCTATGAGGTGGCCTGCCCCAACTGCGGCGAGACCGTTTACGTCAGCGAGGACGACCTGGACGCGGGCGAAGCAAACTGCGCCCACTGCGGCGTGACCTTTGAGGTCGCGCTGGAGGATGAGGACGAGGAGCAGGAAGAAGGCCCCGTGAAGTACGAGGTGACCTGCCCCGCCTGTGGTCAGACCACTGTGTTTGAGGAGGACGACCTGCTGGATGGCGCACCCAAGTGCCCCGGCTGCGGCAAGCCCCTGGACTTTGAAGTGACCGAAGAGTAAAGCACAACAAAAAGGACCGTCTCCTCAGCGGGAGACGGTCCTTTTTTATGCCGTTCAGCGGGTCTCGTTTGCCTTCTGCAGCCAGATGCTGCCAATGTCCAGTGCGTTGTACAGGCCATTCTTGGTGGTCTGGCGGAACACGCGGGCCTCAGGGGCCAGGCTGTCGTTGGTGGAGAAGACCTGAATGTGTACCTTATCGGCCACGTCCATGCCGCCCACGGATTTGGTGCTCAGGATCTGCATCCGCAGCACATAGGGGTCGGTCATACGGCCGTAATACAGCTCGTTGTCCTTACGGACGAGGGGCTTGCCTTTATAAGTCAGTTTCGGTGTAAATGGCATCGTGAAAGCCTCCCTATCGTTTGATACACTTTAGTATAACACATCTGGCAGGATGGATGCAAGCCGCAGGGGCCGTACAGGCAGATTTTTCTTTGCGGACAGTTTCTGCTTGACAAACCACGGGCAGATGTGATATCTTTGACCCAGAAGAACGGGTTTGCCTGCTGACGGAACGTTGTGGAGCACCACAGTGCAGACAGAACCGGGTTTTGTTACGCCGACCGTCTGGGCAGCCTTGCGCTATTGGTGCGCAAAGCTGTCCTTTTTGCATTTCAGGGAGGATTTGAGCATGAAGTCTGATATCGAGATCGCACAGGAAGCCAAAATGAAGCCCATCACCGAGATCGCTGCCTCGCTGGGGCTTGCCGATGAGGACGTGATCCCCTATGGCCGCTACAAGGCCAAGATCAACCACCGCCTCATCCACAAGGCATCCAGGCAGGGCAAGATGGTCCTGGTCACGGCCATCAGCCCCACCCCGGCAGGCGAGGGCAAAACCACCACCAGCGTGGGCCTGGCCGATGCCATGAACGCTCTGGGCAAAAAGACCATGCTCTGCCTGCGTGAGCCCAGCCTTGGCCCCGTGTTCGGTGTTAAGGGCGGCGCGGCCGGCGGCGGCTATGCCCAGGTGGTGCCCATGGAGGATATCAATCTCCACTTTACCGGTGACCTGCATGCCATCGGCACCGCAAACAACCTGCTGGCTGCCATGATCGACAACAGCATCCAACAGGGCAACCCCCTGAACATCGATCCCCGCCGCATCACCTGGAAGCGCTGCATGGATATGAACGACCGCCAGCTCCGCTTCATCGTGGATGGTCTGGGCGGCAAGGTCAACGGTACCCCCCGTGAGGACGGCTTTGATATCACCGTTGCCAGCGAGGTCATGGCGATCTTCTGCCTGGCCACCAGCATCTCCGACCTGAAGGAGCGGCTGTCGAAGATCGTCTGCGCCTACACCTACGAGGGCAAGCCCGTCACGGCTGGCGACATCGGTGCCGCCGGTGCCATGACCGCGCTGCTTAAGGATGCCCTTGACCCGAACCTCGTTCAGACGCTGGAAAACAACCCCGCTATCATCCACGGCGGCCCCTTTGCCAACATTGCCCACGGCTGCAACAGCGTCATGGCCACCAAGCTCAGCCTCTCGCTGGCCGATTACGTCATCACGGAGGCAGGCTTCGGTGCAGATCTGGGTGCCGAGAAGTTCCTGGATATCAAGTGCCGCTATGCCGGCATCGCCCCCAGCGCCTGCGTGCTGGTGGCCACCGTCCGTGCCCTCAAGAGCCACGGCGGCGTTGCCAAGGCTGACCTGAACCAGCCGAATCTCGAGGCTGTCAAGGCCGGTGCCTCCAACCTTGTGCGCCACATCGACAACCTGAAGAACGGCTTTGGCCTGCCTGTGGTGGTGGCCATCAATGCCTTCCCCACCGACACCCCGGAGGAGCAGGCATACGTTGAGCAGGTCTGCGCCGAGCAGGGCGTGCCCTGCGTCCTGAGCGAGGTGTTCGCCAAGGGCGGCGAGGGCGGCAAGGCTCTGGCCGAGAAGGTGCTGGAGGTCATGGAGGATCGTCCCATCCAGTACGTCTACCCGCTGGAGATGCCCCTGAAGCAGAAGGTGGAAGCCATCGCCAAAAAGATCTACCGTGCCGATGGTGTGAATTTCAGCGCCGCCGCTTCCAAGACGCTGGCCGAACTGACCGAACTGGGCTACGGCGACCTGCCGGTCTGCATCGCCAAGACCCAGTACAGTTTCAGCGATAACGCCAAGCTGACGGGTGCGCCCACCGGCTTTACCATGGAGGTGCGGGAAGTCCGCCTTGCCGCCGGTGCCGGTTTCGTGGTGGTCATCTGCGGCAACATTATGACCATGCCCGGCCTGCCCAAGAAGCCCGCCGCCGTCAATATCGACGTGGATGCCGAGGGCAAGATCACAGGGCTGTTCTGATTGAAAAAATATGAAGTCCCATGTCCGCACCGTTAAGTTGCTGGGTATGGGACTTTTTAGCTCAACAAATCGGAAGCGGTGGAGAAAAAGATGAAAGCTTACCACATGAGTCAGACACTACAAGTTGGGGATAAATTAAAAGCTGGATACAAGAGAAATGAAATTCGTTGTAGAGAGGTTATCAGCACATTAGAACAATCTGAACAGTGTCTCGAAACAACGATTGCGTCGATGAAATTGCAAGGTGATGAATGGCGTGAATATGTAAAATGGTGTGTTGAAGGAATCTTTGAATTTGTAAGAGAAACCGAATTTTCTTTTCTTCCAAGCCGTTTAAATTGCAGCTACTATTTCGACAATATTGAATATTATAAAGTGTTATATGAAGCTGGCTGGGCTCAGAAATCGGAAGAAGAGAGAGCACAAATTCGACTTTTTGAGGTTGACCTTGAAGAAGAGAAACCTACAAAATATGATATGCTTCTTTTCGATGAAGCTTTTGATGTTATGTTGAACACAAAAAATATAAAGGGTGTAGTAGAATGCGCCCGAAAATATTTTTCTGGAGAATGTAGCAATGACCCTGTTTGGGAAATTATGAGTGACAAACCGGCGATAGCAACAAAAGATATAACGGAAATCTTACTTGATTGCCTTGGCCTGGTCAAACAATGAAAAGTTTTAGTTTTATTGTTTGGCAGATCAAAATACCATTCTATGAAATCCCTGTGTTAGGCCACTCTCCCTTTTCTATATACAAATCAACTATAAGATGTTATGCAGAAATTATTCTGAGGCTGAAAGTTTCCAGTGATCCGGAAGAATACAAAAACTCTATTATCACGATGTGGAGCATCAGCCAGAAACGCTTCCGTCGTCTTTTGCGTCAGAGTGAGATACTTTACAAAAAGGGATAAATGTGGTATCCTAAACATAGGATAAGAAAGGTATTTGAGGTGGTCAATTTCGTGGCAGCCACACGCCGATGGTAACGACAAGGGCTTAGGCTCTGAGAGATGCAGGAGAACGCCACGCCTGCCAAATACCAATCGATGGGGAACGGTTTAGATGCCGTTCCCCGTTCCTGTTTGTATGACAAAACCGCCCTTCCAGTTTGATACCGGAAGGGCGGTTTTTCTATGTGAGTATTCAGCTTAAGCCGTCTGTTGGCCCACGGTGTGGGTGGCGAGATATTCCACCCAGGCGGGGTAGCCCTCGGGCTTGATGTGGATGCCGTCGGGTTGGGCGTATTCGGCTTTCAGGTCACCGTTGTCGTCGGCAAGGGCTTCCCACAGGTTCAGAAAAGCGCAGTTCTTTTCCAGCGCAATGGCAGCCAGCTCATTGTTGATCTCGCACAGCCGCTCTTTGTACAGGCCGGGATGGCTGCTGCGCACCTCGGGCCGGACAGGCGTGATGGACTGCACGTAGATCTGCGTGTTGGGCAGGGCCTGGGAGATCATATCCAGCATGAGCCGGTAGTAGGTGAGAAAGCTGGAATAATCTCCGTCCCGGTTGAGCACGTTGGTGCCCAGCAGGATATACAGCACCGGGGGCTGCCGGGCTGTCAGCACCTCCATGGGGACCTCGGTGCCGCCATCGGAGCGCTTGCAGGTGGTGCCATTGACCACAACGCTGGGGTTTGCGCCCCGGTAGGCGCAGAAAGAGGCCTCCGGCAGGCCGCTGGAATAGATCTGCATCCCCTGCGTCAGGCTGTCGCCCAGAAAACAGACGTTGGCAAAATAACTGCGGTCCACGGCGGTGGTGCGGTCCAGCGCGGCCAGCCGGAAATCCATGGCGGTGGACCCTGCAGAGGTGGTCTGCACGGTCAGCCGCCGCGCGGGCGTGTAGCTGATGGTGTTCCACTCGCTGCTCTGCAGCTCCTGCTGGAAGATGGTCGGGCCCTGCACGGCGGCAGGGCTCTGCTCCCGGTGGAGGTGCTTCCACAGCAGGCCTACGGCGCTGAGCAGGATGAGCAGCACCAGCAGCCCGGCAACGGCAAAAGTCCTGCGCCAGCGCTTGCGCAGGATGCGGCGGCGGTATTCCTGATAATCGGCCATAAAAACACCCGGCTTTCTTTGTGTTCGTTACCCTCATTATACAGCACCCGGCGGGGCCGTGCAAGTGGGCCGTGCTACTTTACGGCGGCAGATGCTTTGTGGTATAATCATCATGGTTTAGTATGAAATCCTGTCGGCGGCGGGTGCCGCTGGCGTAACTGAGAAAGCAGGAATCAAAATTTATGCTGCAAAACCCTGAATTGCATTATCTGGACAACGCCGCCACCACCATCGTGGCCCCGGAAGTGGCGGATGTCATCAACAAGGCCATGCGGGAGCACTGGGCCAACCCGTCCAGCCTGTATGCCCCCGGTGCCCGGAGCGAGGAAGCACTGAACGCCGCCCGCGCCGCCGTGGCCCGCACCCTGGGCTGCAAGAGCCGGGAGCTCTATTTTACCTCCTGCGGCAGCGAGAGCAACAACATGGCCCTGCTGGGCGCGGCCCTGACCCGCAGGTTCGGCAAGGGCATCGTGGTGTCCGGCTTTGAGCACCCCAGCGTGCAGAAGCCGCTGGAGCGTCTGGCCGCCATGGGGTATGATGTGACCGTGGTGGACCCCGGCCCGGACGGCACGCTGGACATCGACCGGATGCTGGACCATGTGGACAAAAACACCATCCTTGTGGCCTGCATGATGGTCAACAACGAGGTCGGCACCCGGAACGATGTGGAGCGTCTGGCCGCAGAGGTCAAGCGCCGCAACAGCCGCACCATCGTCCATGTGGATGCCGTGCAGGCCTGGATGCGGGTGCCCATCAAGTTGGCGAACATCGACACGCTGGCTGTCAGCGGCCACAAGATCCACGCACCCAAGGGTATTGGTGCGCTCTACCTGAGCGACAGCCTGTATCAGGCGTTCCAGGCTCCCTATCTGGGCGGTGAGCAGGAGCGGGAGAAGCGTCCCGGCACCGAGAACATGCCCTATGCGCTGGGCCTTGCTGCCGCGGCCACCCGCCTGAACAAGACCATGAAGAGCCGGGATGCTGCTGTGCGCGCCCTGAACCTGCGCCTGCGGGAAGGGCTGAAAACCTTTCCGGAGGTGGTCATCAACAGCCCGGACAATGCGGTGCCCGAGGTGCTGAACTTCAGCGAGAACTGCATCAAGAGCGAGACCATGCTGGCCCATCTGGCGCAGCAGCAGGTCTATGTCTCCTCGGCCAGTGCCTGCGGCCGGGGCCAGCCCAGCCACACCCTTGCCGCCATGGGCAGGGACCCGCTGGCCATTGATACGGCCATCCGCGTGTCCTTCTGTGCGGACAACACCCCCGAGGATGTGGATGCGTTCCTCAACGCCTTCGAGGACGGAATGAAGCATTTGCAGAGAATCAAAAAGTAAAAAAGGAAAGCATCCTCACCCTCTCAGGCCGCTCCGCGTCCAGCTCCCCCAAAGGGGGAGCTCTTGACAAAACCGGAAACTTTGCGTGGAATGCCAAGGCCTCCCACTTTGGGGGAGGTGGCAGCGCGTCAGCGCTGACGGAGAGGGTGAGCCAGCTATAATTAAGGAGAACTCTATGCGTGAAATTATTATGGGCTATCAGGGCGAGATGTCCCTGAAGGGCCTGAACCGCAACCAGTTTGAGTCGGCTATGATGAAGATTCTGCGCTACCGGCTCAAGACCGTGGGCAAGTTCAAGGTGTACTGCACCCAGTCTACCTTTTATATGGAGCCCGAGGAAGAAGACGTGGACATGGATCTGGCCTTTGACCGGGTGCGCACCGTGTTTGGTCTGGCGGCGCTGAGCCGTGCCGTGGTCTGCGAAAAGGACTTTGATACCATCTGCCGGACTGCGGAGGAGTATCTGGGCGACAGCCTGCACGGCATCAAGACCTTCAAGGTGGAGGCCCGCCGTTCGGATAAGACCTACCCCATGACCAGCCCTGAGTTGATGCGGGAGCTGGGCGCTTACCTGCTGGGGCTGCACAACTACCTGCGGGTGGATGTGAAGAACCCCCAGTTCAAGGTCATTGTGGAAATTCGGGATTACGGCGCGTATATTCATGGCCCGAAAATACCCGGAGAGGGCGGCCTGCCTGTGGGTACCTCCGGCCGTGCCCTGAATATGCTCTCCGGCGGCATCGACAGCCCGGTGGCTGCCTACCGGATGGCAAAGCGCGGTTTGGCCCTGGATCACATCCATTTTGCGTCCCCTCCGTATACTTCTGAGCGCGCAAAACTGAAAGTTAAAGCTCTGGCCCAGAAGATCACCCCCTATACCGGCAGCTCCAACCTGTTTGTGGTGCCCTACACCAAGCCGCAGGAGTATATCCGGGACAACGCCCCCGATGTGCTGTTCACGGTGCTGATGCGCCGCAGCATGATGCGCATTGCCAATCGTATTGCCACCAGACAGGGCTGCGAGGCCCTCATCACCGGCGAGAGTCTGGCTCAGGTGGCAAGCCAGACCGTCAAGGCCCTGCAGTGCACCGATGCCGCCCAGGATCTGCCCATCCTGCGCCCGCTGATCGGCATGGACAAGACCGAGATCATCGAGACCTCCCGCCACATTGGCACCTACGAGACCAGCATCCTGCCCTATGAGGACTGCTGCACCATCTTCACCCCGCCGCACCCGAAGATCCGCCCCGAGCTGGCGGAGATCCTGGAGGCAGAAGCCGCCATGCCCGGTTTGGCAGAGCTGGAGGCCGAAGCTGCTGAGAACACCGAGCGGATCCGCATCCGCATTACGGACGAGATCGAGTTTGAGGGGTGAGCGGCATGACAGCGGAGATCATCAGTGTGGGCACCGAGCTGCTGCTCGGCAACATCCTCAACACCAATGCCCAGTACCTGAGCCGGGAGCTTGCTGAGCTGGGCATTACGGTCCAGCGGGAGAGCACCATCGGCGACAATCAGGGGCGGCTGGCGGACTTTGTCAACGAAGCAAAAAGCCGCTGTGACCTGCTGGTGTTCACCGGCGGTCTGGGCCCCACGGCAGACGACCTGACCAAGGAGACCGTTGCCGCCTGCTATGGCGATACGCTGGTCTTTGACGAGAGCGAGTGGGAGAAGATTATCGGTTATTTTGCCCGCTCCGGCCGGGTGACCACCCCCAACAACCGCAAGCAGGCCATGGTGCCCGTAAAGGGGCATAAGATCATCAACCACCACGGTACTGCCCCCGGTGCATGGTTTGAGCAGGAGGGCCGCTGTGCTGTCCTGATGCCGGGCGTGCCCAGCGAGATGAAGGCCATGTGGAACGAGAGCGTCCGCCCCCTGCTGATGAAGCGTCAGAACTGCACCCTGCACTCTGTCACCCTGCGGGTGCTGGGCGGCGAGAGCAGCCTGGAATATCAGGTGCGTGATCTGCTGGAAAACGCCAACCCGACTGCTGCCATCTACTGTAAGACCGGTGAGTGCGAGATCCGCATCACCGCCCGGGCTGCTTCCGATGCGGAAGGCGAAAAAATGTGCCGGGAATATGCCAAAAAGTTCTATGATCTGCTGGGCGATGCGGTGTATGATGAGGATGTGGCCGGGCTGGAGGAGACACTGGTGCGCACCTTAAAGGAAAAGGGGCTCACCCTCTCCACCGCCGAGAGCTGCACCGGCGGGCTGATCGCACAGCGCATCACCTCGGTGCCGGGCTCCAGTGAAGTGTTCGGCTACGGCTTTGTGACCTATTGGGAGGCCGCCAAGGCAAGGCTGGTGGGCGTGGAACCGGATGTCATTGCAAAGTACAATGTGGTGTCGGCCCCCGTGGCCGCCCAGATGGCGCTGGGGGCCGCGCAGGCCGCCGGTGCTGAGATCGGCATCAGCGTGACCGGCGTGGCCGGACCGACCGGTGGAGATGCCCTCCGCCCGGTGGGCACGGTGTATCTGGGCGCGGCCCGGGGCGAGACGGTGTATGTGAAAAAGCTGTCCGTCTCCCGGCCCGACCGTGCATTGGTGCGTGCCCGTGCCGCGCAGGCCGCCCTGGAGCTGGCCCTGCGGCTGGCACAGGGAAAAGTTCCTGCAGGCACAGAGCCCCTTGCCCGGAACGCACAGCACAGCGCCGAAGCGCTGGACAAGCTGAACGAGGTGTTCCTGGGCCACTAAAAGGCAGGGGGAATGCAGGTTGACACAGCAACAGGAGACCGGGTGTGTGCTGCGGTTGTTCGGTGCGCAGTCCACAGCGGTGGGCAAAACGGTGGAAAACTTTCCGCCCCAGTGGCGGGCCGCAGCCCAGTGGAAGAGCCGGGGCGCGGAAACGCTGGTGGCCCTGCAGGCGCAGAGCCCTTCCGGGCTGAAAAAGGCTGCGCAGGCCCTGCGGCAGGCGTTTTCGGCAGACCTGTACGGGGCAGGGGAGACCACTCTGCCTGCCGCCGTGGTGGAGGCGCTGGAACGGCACGATAAGCTGCTCATCTGCGCGGATGCTGCCGCCGGTGCCCTGCTGGAAGCCCGGCTCGAGAACCTGCCCGGGGCCGAGAAGGTCTTTGATTTTGGTGCGGTGAGCTATGCCAACCCCAAGACCGGCCCGCTGATCGAAAAGCGTGCCCGTGCCCGCCTGCCCAAAGACTGTACCGACCCGCTCCGGCAGGCGCTGGCCCGGGCTCAGGCTGCCCGCCGCGTGGTGGGGGCAGATCTCTCCGCCGCCTGTGCCGAGCGGGAAAGTGACTGTGTGCTGGTGCTCAGCTGCAGGAAGGGCTGCTTTCTGCGCACCGTCCCGGCGGGGGAGAACCCTGCCCTCTGGCTGCTGGATATCATCCGGCGCACGGCGGCAAACAAGCCTCAGGCTGAAGGGACAGGCTTCCTGCCTGCCCGCAGGGCTGCAAAGAAGGATGTTCTGCCCGGCCCCCAGCCCAGGCGGCATCCCCTGCGCCGGGTGTGCATGACGCTGCTGGTGCTGGCTCTGCTGGCGGCTCTCGCTGCGGTCGGGGCGTGGGAATATACCAACGGCAATTTCTACGCTCTGCCGGAACAGCTGCACACCCTGCTGACGGAGCACATTCCCCGCCCGGGGGCGACATTGGTATAGGACCGACCTTCTCCGTCATTGCTGCGCAATGCCGGAGAGGGTCTTTTTTTCTAAATTAACAGAAAGTTCACCCAAAAAACGGATAAAATCTATCCATCGGGTTTGACGGGTTTTCAGCTTTGGTGTATCATATAAACAGTATGTGGTTTTTCCGCTGTTGGGCGGCCTGCCGCCCCGATTTTTGATAGATGAGGTGTAACAATGTCCCTTGCTGAAAAACTCTTTGGCAGCTTCTCTGACCGGGAGCTGAAAAAGATCAATCCCATTACCAAAAAGGTGCTGGCACTGGAAACAAAGTATCAGCCGATGTCCGATGCCGAGCTGCAGGCGCAGACCCCGGCCCTGAAAGAGCGGCTGGCAAACGGCGAGACGCTGGATGATATCCTGCCCGATGCCTTTGCTGTCTGCCGCGAAGCTGCCTGGCGTGTGCTGGGCATGAAGCACTTCCCTGTGCAGATCATGGGCGGCATTGCCCTGCACCGCGGCTCCATTGCCGAGATGCAGACCGGTGAAGGCAAGACCCTGGTGGCCACCCTGCCCGCCTACCTGAACGCCCTGACCGGCGAGGGCGTGCACATCGTCACCGTCAACGATTACCTGGCCAAGCGCGACAGCGAGTGGATGGGCAAGCTCTACCGCTGGCTGGGCCTGAATGTCGGCCTGATCGTGCAGGGCATCGATGGCGATGCCCGCCGCCGTGCCTACAACGCCGATATCACTTACGGCACCAACAATGAGTACGGCTTCGACTACCTGCGCGACAACATGGTGACCTATAAGGACAACATGGTGCAGCGCGGCCACGCCTTTGCCATTGTCGATGAGGTGGACTCCATCCTGATCGATGAGGCCCGCACCCCTCTGATCATCTCCGGCAAGGGCGAGGATTCCTCCAGCCTGTACACCCAGGTGGACCGCTTCGTCCGCACCCTGCACAAAAGCGTGGTGGTCGAGCTGGAAGATAAGGTGGAGGCCGATGAGCAGACCGACGGCGATTATGTCGTGGACGAAAAGCACAAGACCTGCACCCTGACCGCAAAGGGCATCCAGAAGGCCGAGGAATACTTCAAGGTCGAGAACCTGGCCGCCGCAGAGAACATGACCCTGGCCCACCACATCGATCAGGCCATCAAGGCTTACGGCGTGATGCAGAAGGATATCGACTATGTCGTGAAGAATGGTGAGGTCATCATTGTGGACGAGTTTACCGGCCGCCTGATGATCGGCCGCCGCTACAACGAGGGCCTGCATCAGGCCATTGAGGCCAAGGAGGGTGTGAAGATCGCCGCCGAGAGCAAGACGCTGGCGACCATCACCTTCCAGAACTACTTCCGCATGTACAAGAAGCTGTCCGGTATGACCGGTACCGCCAAGACGGAAGCCACCGAGTTCACCGAGATCTACGGCCTGAACATCGTCACTGTGCCCACCAACCGCCCCAACATCCGCAAGGATTACCCGGACGCGGTCTACAAGACCGTCAACGGCAAGTACAAGGCTGTCATCGAGCAGGTGCTGGAATGCCACAAGAACGGCCAGCCGGTTCTGGTGGGTACCGTCAGCGTGGAAAAGAGCGAGACGCTGGCCAAAATGCTGCAGAAGTACACCCGCGATTTCAATGTTCTGAACGCCAAGAACCACGAGCGCGAGGCTGAGATCGTGGCGCAGGCCGGCAAAAAGGGTGCCATCACCATTGCAACCAACATGGCAGGCCGTGGTACTGATATCATGCTGGGCGGCAACGCCGAGTTCATGGCCAAGGCCCAGATGCGCAGGGAACACTTCTGTGAGAACCTGCTCGACCCCGAAAAGCCGCAGGATGCCGACCCGAATGCGGTGGAGCTCCTGCTGACTGAGGCCGACGGCCACGGCGACACCAACGATGAAAAGATCCTGGCGGTGCGGAAACGGTTTGAGGAGCTGTATGCCCAGTACAAGCCGGCCATCAGCGCCGAGGCAGAGGAAGTGCGCAAGGCCGGTGGTCTGTTCATCATCGGTACGGAGCGGCACGAGAGCCGCCGCATTGATAACCAGCTGCGCGGCCGTGCAGGCCGTCAGGGCGACCCCGGCGCGTCCCGCTTCTACCTGAGCCTGGAAGATGACCTGATGCGCCTGTTCGGCGGTGACCGCGTTTCCAACCTGATGGATACCCTCAAGCTGGACGAGGATACCCCCATTGAGAACCGGATGATCACCAATACGCTGGAGAGCGCCCAGAAAAAGCTGGAGGGCCGCAACTTTGAGATCCGTAAGAACGTGCTGAAGTACGACGACGTGATGAACCAGCAGCGCGAGATCATCTATGGCCAGCGCCGCAAGGTGCTGGACGGTGAGGATATCAGCACCGAGATGCACAACATGCTGCGGGAGAACATCGATTCCAGCTGCAAGCAGTTCCTGGCCGGAGATGTGAAGGACGAGTGGGACTTTGGTGCCCTGCGCCGCCACTATCAGGGCTGGCTGACCACCGATGCCGACTTCCACTACACTGTGGCCGATTACGACAGCCTCTCCCAGAAGGGCATCGCCGATCTGCTCTACGACCGCGGAATGCAGATCCTGCAGGCCAAGGAAGTGCGGTACGGCGCACCGGTCATGCGTGAGCTGGAGCGCATCTGCCTGCTCAAGTGCGTGGACCGGATGTGGATGGATCACATCGACAACATGGACCAGCTGCGGCAGGGCATTTCCCTGCGCGGCTACGGCCAGAAGGACCCCGTGGTGGAGTACCGCATCGAGGGCTTTGACATGTTCGACCAGATGGTGGATTCCATCCGGGAGTCCAGCATCAAGATGCTGCTGACCATCGAGGTGCGGCAGGCCGGTGCAGCCCCCAAACGGGAGCAGGTGGCCAAGCCCACCGGCGAGGGCTTTGTGCCCGGCAACGGTGCGCCCGGTGTCAAGGGTGCCCCCAAGGGCCAGCCTGTCCGGGTCATCAAGATCGGCCGCAATGACCCCTGCCCCTGCGGCAGCGGCCTCAAGTGGAAAAAGTGCACCTGCGCCCAGTATCACCCCGAAGGGAGCAACGGTGGGGAAAATTGAGGTTGTAACTAAAAATAGTTGCAAATAAAGAAAAACGTGCTATACTGGAAGTAGGATGAGGATATGGGGCAGAAAGAAAAGCTGATCGAGCGGCTGAAAGCCAAGCCAAAGACTTTTACCTTTGATGATGCCGAAAGCCTGCTGCGATATTTTGGGTATGAGCGCTCCAACAAGGGCCGTACCAGCGGTTCCCGCATTGTGTTCGTATCGGAACAGTATCCACCGATCTTGATGCATAAACCCCATCCCCGAAAAGAACTGCTGGAATATCAGGTCAAGCAATTGATTCAAATTCTGGAACAGGAGGGACTTCTGTGAATAACACGATGGAGTACAAGGGCTATGTTGGCAGTGTGGAGTTCTCGGAGGAAGATGGCCTGTTTTATGGCAAGGTCATGGGGATCCGGGCTCTGATCTCTTATGAGGGCAGCACCGCTGCAGAGCTGGTAAATGATTTCCACGGTGCAGTGGATGATTATCTGGCATTGTGCGAGGAAAACCACAACGAACCGGAACGTGCCTATAAGGGGAGCTTCAATGTCCGCATTTCCCCGGAATTGCACAAGCAGGCGGTCATTTTTGCAATGGCCCACAATATGAGTCTGAACAGTCTGGTGGAAAATTCCATTGAACAGGCTGTCCATGCAGGCTGAAAATCAAACAGAACGGGAGCTGACTGATATGTTGACTGCAAAAGAACTGCTGGGCCGTGCCCAGGCGCTGGAACCCCAGCTGGTGGAGTGGCGGCGCACCCTGCACCGTCACCCGGAGGTGGGCTTTGATCTGACCCAGACCAAGGCACTGGTGAAAAAGGCCCTGACCGAGATGGGCTACGAGCCCAAGGACTGCGGCAAGGCCGGTGTCATTGCGCTGGCAGGCGGCAAAAAGCCCGGCAAGACCATCCTGCTGCGGGGCGATATGGATGCCCTGCCCATTCAGGAGGAATCCGGCGTGGATTACGCTTCCGAGGTGTCGGGCAAGATGCACGGCTGCGGCCACGATATGCACACGGCAATGATGCTGGGTGCTGCCCAGCTGCTCAAGGAGCACGAGGATGAGATCGAGGGCACCGTCAAGCTGGAGTTCCAGCCCGCCGAGGAGATCTTCCAGGGCTCCCCCGATATGATCGCCAACGGCCTGCTGGAAAACCCCAGCGTGGATGCGGCAGTCATGTTCCATGTGCTGGGCGGAATGCCCATTCCCGCCGGTGTGGTACTGGTGCCTGCCTGTGGCGGCATCACCATGGCAAGCTGTGAGCAGTATCACATCATCGTCCACGGCAAGGGCGGCCACGGTTCCATGCCGGAAAAGTGCATCGACCCCATCACGGCGGCGGCACACATCCACATTGCCCTGCAGGAGATCAACAGCCGTGAGCTGGATGCCCACAGCTTTGGCGTGTTCACCACCGGCCGCTTCCAGGCAGGCGCGGCCTCCAATGTCATCCCGGACAGCGCGGAGATGTGGGGCACCATCCGCACCACCGACCCCGAGGGCGCGGTGACGGAGCTGCTGCACAAGCGGATGACCGAGATCGTGCAGGGGGTGGCCACGGCTTACCGCTGCACCGCCGAGATCACCTTCAGTGATTACTGCCCCTGCATGGTGGTGGACAAGGAGCTTGCCGGCAACGCCCTGACCTATATGGGTGAGCTGCTGGGTAAGGGTGCAATGGATATGACCCCGATGACCGGCGGCAAGCCCGGCGGCGGCAGCGAGGATTTCGCGTTCGTCAGCCATGAGGTGCCCACCGTGAGCATGTTCCTGACGGCGGGCAACGCCAACGAGGGCTACACCTACGGCCAGCATCATCCCAAGGTGAAGTTTGATGACAGTGTCCTCTTTGAGGGCAGCGCGGCCTATGCCTATATGGCCCTGCGCTGGCTGCAGGAGCACAAGTGATCGGATAAAAACAAAGACCTCCTCTGGAAAACGGCCAGAGGAGGTCTTTCTATATTATGGGCAAAAAGGCCGAGCAACGGAAAAGCCTTTGCCTTATGAATCTGTCTTGTCTGCCTGCTCGATCAGGCTTCCAGGAACACTTTGCGCAGGGAGGTGTTGGTCTCCACGATCTTCACCAGCAGCACGCCCAGCACGGTGCAGCTGATGAGCTCACCGATGCCGACGGAGATGCCGTTGGTGATGCAGGCCAGCCACAGCGGAGCGGAGGAAGAGGGATCGGGGAACATGACGGCGATCTCAATGCCGATGATGACCGCATTGAAGAGCACGGGCGGCAGGGAAGGCACGATGGCCAGACCCTTGAAGCGGACGTTCCGCAGTTTGTAAGTCACAATACAGGCCAGCAGGGTGGCCAGAGTGCCAAAGATAACATCCACGATGGTGGAGCCCAGCAGGTTTGCCAGGAAGCAGCCCAGCACCACGCCCACGATGTACTCGGCACCGAACACGGGCAGCAGGCAGAGGGCCTCGGCAACACGCACCTGCACCGCACCGTAGGAGAACGGCTGCAGCGCCATGCAGAGCACCACATAGAGAGCTGCGACCACAGCGCAGCGGGCCAGTTTGCGGACAGTAAAATTCTGATTCATAACAATACTCCGGCGGATGAATTTTGACCGCACAGGGACCGCCAGCCCTATGGGTTTGGCCCGGCACGGTTCGAGACACGCCGGGGAGCCTAAAATCCTAAGTTGCTCTTTCAGGTTGCCGCGAAAAAACGCAGCAAAAGGGAGTATAGCATAAATTGCCGCAAAATGCAACGGCCTGCAAACAAAAAAGAACTGCCGCGGCGGGCAGTTCTCAGAAAAAACTCAGCGTGCGTGGCCAACGTAGACCAGAGCAATGGTGTCGGGGCCGGTGTTGGCGGAAACAACGCCGCCCAACGGGAAGGTGATGAGCGGGTCTTTGCCGAACGCCTTGCGGCAGGCCTTGATCAGATCATCCTTCTGGGGGATGTTGGTGTGGCCGATCATATAATCAAAGTCCTCCACACCCTCGCTGCGCTTTTTGGCCAGCTCCACCATGGCGGGCACGACCTTGTCATCGCCGCGCACCTTGGCCTCCACCTTGGTCTTTCCGTCGATCAGGGTGATGATGGGGCGGATGCCCATCAGCTCGCCCATGACAGCGGCGGCGGCAGAGATGCGGCCGCTCTTCTTCATCTGCTTCAGGCTGTAAGGTCCGAGAACGATCTCCATCTTGTCCATCTGGGTCTCGAACTCCTGAATGACGTGGCTGATCTCCGCGCCGTTCTGCAGCTTGCGCGCCATCTCGCAGACATACCAGCCAAAGGGCATGGAGTAGGTGTGCGGGTCCAGCAGATGGATCCGCAGGTGGTGCTCCGGGCGCTCTTCCCGCAGCATCCCCTGGGCCATCACAGCGTTGTTGTAGGTGGAGGAGCCGCTGCGGTTGATGGGTACATGGATCACATCGGTGTAGCCCTCGTCCACATACTGGCAGTACTTTTCGCAGAACTGGATGGGGGTGATGGCAGCCGTGGAGGGAATGCCCTTGGCGGCGCGCATCTTTTCGTAGAACTCCTCATTGGTGCAGCTCTCACGCTCGATATAGTCTACATCATCCAGCAGGATGTGAAAGCTCATAATATCAATGCCGTACTTCTCGGCCAGCTCCTGCGGAATATCGCAGGAGGAATCGGTCAGGATCGCGATCTTGCTCATAATGTCCCTCATTTCCATTCGTATTCTCGCAGGCGGCCATGGTCCAGCAGCTCCGGGAAATCCCACTGGCGCAGGACCTCGTACACACCCACAGCTACACTGTTGGACAGGTTCAGGCTGCGGCAGGTATCCCGCATGGGCATCCGGATGCAGTGCTCCTGATTGGCCGCCAGCAATGCCTCAGGCAGGCCGGCATCCTCCCGCCCGAACACAAGGTAGGCCCCGTCCGGGTACTGGATGTCGGTGTAGCGCTGGGGCGCTTTGGTGGTAAAGTAGTAGAACGGGCCTTTGTTCCGGGCAAAGAAATCCTCCAGCCCATCATAGTAATTGATGTCGAGGTAGTGCCAGTAGTCCAGCCCGGCATGCTTGAGCTTTTTGTCATCGATGGCAAAGCCCATGGGCCCCACCAGATGCAGGCGGCAGGCCGTGCAGGCACAGGTGCGGGCCACGTTGCCGGTGTTCTGGGGGATACGCGGCTCTACCAGAACAATGTTCAGGGTCGGTTTTTCGCTCATGGAGGCCTCCTCAGTCATTCCAGCTCACCGGGCAGAGCCGGGGCAGCAGGGGCTCGAACCAGACACCATACCGGGTGTCCTGATCGGCGGGGGTCTGCTGAATGGCCAGCGAGACGAACTCGGCGGCGTTGTCGGCAGCGGCGCTCAGGGCGTTGCCCTGGATCAGCGAGCCAATGAGCACGGCACCGTACAGGTCACCCGTGCCCGGGAAGCTGCGGCTGATGTGCAGCTTTTTGATGACGAAGCGCTCGCGGCCGGAGCCTGCGCAGCCGATGTACTTGCCCAGTGCGAGGCCGGTGACCACCGCGCTGGGGGCCAGCGTCAGCAGCTCGTCGGCCAGCGCCTGAGCGGAAGCGTCATCGAATGCGTCGGTCTGGGGCTCCCGCTCCAGCAGCAGGGCGGCCTCGGTGGCGTTGGGCAGGATCAGGTCTGCCTGGCGGCAGAGCCCGCGCATCCGGTCGATGAGAGCCGGGGTCACTGTGGAGTAGGCTTTGCCGTTGTCCCCCATCACAGGGTCCACCACCTTGCGGGCAGCGGGCCAGAGATCGAACGCCTTTTCGGCCAGCGCCACCTGCTCCTCGCCGCCTAAGTAGCCGGTGTAGATACAGTCAAACTCCACACCCAGCTCCCGGTAGTGCTCCAGAGCGGCCAGCCCGTAGGCGGCACCGTCCAGCCGTGCCGGTGTGCCCAGACCACCCGTGTGGGTGGAGAGCACCACAGTGGGCAGGGCCACAGGCTGGCAGCCCATAACGGACAGCACCGGCAGGATGACCGCCAGGCTGCACCGGCCCATGCCGGAGAGGTCGTGAATGCAGAGAATTTTTTTCGGTTCAGTCGGTTTCAACAAAAAGGATCCTCCTTTGCGCCATCCACGGGCCGCACAGGGCCCAGTTTCTCAGCGTATGATACAGTATACCACATTTTGCGGGACAAAAAAAGCGCATACCGGATTCTTTACAGGAAATACTAGCCACAGCGGCAAAAAATCACACAGTGGAAAGGAGAGAGCCACATGAAAAACACAAATCGTCAGCCTTCCTCCGGCAGTGTTCTGCTGGGCATGGCGGCAGGCGCGGCCCTGGGGGCCGTGGGCACCATGGCAATGGCACAGAACCAGCGGCAGGTCAAGCGCACCGCACGCAAGCTGGCCAAGGGCGCGGAACGCGCCATGAGCCAGCTGGACACCATGGTCACGGATCTCGTGGAGCGCAGGATGGATCTGTGAGGGCAAACAAAAAGGCAGGGCCCGCGGGCTCTGCCTTTTTGCTTGCCATTTACTTCTGGTTCCAGATACACATCCGGGCGCTGGTGTTGATCTCGCCCAGGACCTGCAGGTCCATCTGAATGTTGCAGGTCACAAGGACCGATTTGTTCACATCGCTGCCGGTGAGCACCGAGGCTGGCAGGTTCTTGATGGTGAGCACCGCCGTGGCCTTGTTGAAATCACCGGTCAGGGTGCCGTCGTAGGTCACATCGCCGATGGTCAGGCCGGACAGATAGCCGGTGACACCCAGCTTGGATACCTGCATGACCGGCAGGGTCAGGGTGTAAGTGCCGTTGGCCTGCCGGGTGAGGGTGGCGGTGCGGTCGGGATCGATGCCGCTGTTGGCCATGGATTCCTTATCGGAGCGTTCCTTCCAGAATTTCACACCGACATTCTGGCTGCTGGCGGCACCGGCGCTGACAGCCAGCACCAACAGCAGCACCAGCGAGATCAGCGCTGCGCCGGAGCGTTTGAATGTATTTTTCATAAAGATCAACCTTTCCTGGCCGCGCGTGTGCGGCCTGCTCTGGTGTCCTGTTGGGGCAGAACACAGGGTTTGTCAACGCTAAAATATCACGCCAGCGATAATATGTCAATCTGCTTCGTGAGTTTTTTATAAAAAAGTTTCACTTATGAAATTAAAACTAGAAAAAATATCCGCTCCCATGTGCGGGAAGCGGATATTGTAAAACCTCTCAGGCGCTTTGCACCAGATCCCGTAATAGGGGAGGCAAGCCGCAGGTGACGGAGAGATTACAGCTCAAAATTGGGGTCGTCCTTCAGAACGTGGATCTCGCTCATATAGGGGCTCTGCTCAGGGTCAGTGAAGGGAGCTTCCTTCATATACTTGTTCAGCTGGATGGCGGTGCGTGCGGGGTCGGCAATGGTGCCTGCGCCGCCGATGCAGCCGCCGGGGCAGCCCATGCCCTCCAGCAGGTAACCGTTGTACTTGCCGGCCTTGGCCAGCATCAGCAGCTTCTTGCAGTCGGCCAGACCCTGTGCAGAGGCGATCTTGACCTCCATATCGGGGTGCCATTCCTTGATCTTGTTGGCAACGGCATTGGCAACGCCGCCGGACTGTGCAAAGCCGCGGCCTGCAGCAGAGGCGGAGCAGAGTGCTGCTTCGTTCTCATCCACTTCCAGCAGATCGATGTCCAGATCCTTGCCCTCGATGATACCGGCCAGCTCCTCAAAGGTCAGCACAAAGTCCACGTCAGAGCGGACCGTGCGGCGGGAAGCTTCCAGCTTCTTGGCGGCGCAGGGGCCGATGAAGCACATGCGGGCGGTGGGGTCTTTCTGCTTCATCATGCGGGCGGTGAACACCATGGGGGTCATGGTCATGGAGATGTTCTTGGCCAGAGCGGGGAAGGCGGTCTTTGCCATCATGCTCCATGCCGGGCAGCAGGAGGTGGCCATGAAGTCCAGCTTCTCGGGAACTTCCTCCAGGAAGTCGTGGGCCTCGTCCACGGTGCACAGGTCAGCACCGATGGCGACCTCCACGACATCGTAGAAGCCGATGGCCTTCAGGGCAGCCTTCAGCTTGCCGGTGGAAGCCAGAGAGGGGAACTGGTTGATAAAGGCGGGAGCAACCAGAGCGTAGATGCGGTCGCCGCGGTTGAAGCCCTGGATCAGCTGGTAGATCTGGCCCTTGTCGGCAATAGCGCCGAAGGGGCAGTTCACCAGACACTGACCGCAGGATACGCACTTGCTGTAATCGATCTCGGCACGGCCCAGCTCGTCAGAGTGGATCGCACCCATGCCGCAGGCAGCGGCGCAGGGACGCTCGGTCTTGACGATGGCGTTGTAGGGGCAGACAGTGGCACAGCGGCCGCACTTGATGCACTTTTCCTGATCGATGGTGGAGCGGCCGCTCTCCCAGGTGATGGCCTTTTTGGGGCAGACTTCCATACAGGGGTGGGCCAGACAGCCCTGGCACAGGTCAGAGACCTTGACCAGCTTCTCGGGGCAGCGGTTGCAGGCAAACTTGATCACATTCACCAGCGGGGGATCATAATACTTATCGGCGATGGAGGCATCCTCCAGGCCGGAGACCACACTGTTGTGCTCGTCCATGCGGCGGGTGGGCAGGCCCATGGCCAGACGGACACGCTCCTCAACGATGGCGCGCTCCAGGAAGATGTCCTTGCGCAGCTTGCCTTCCTCACCGGGGATGATGGTGTAGGGGATCTTGCGCATCAGGTGGTTGGCCTGTTCGCCCTTGACGTTGGCATAAGCCATGCGGGCAACCTCGGTAAACACCTGACGGCGGATCTGAATGACTGTGGTATTGATTCCTCGAAAACTCATTCCAATCTCTCCTTGTTCAGAAACAGAAAACATCCCGTCCCACACTGGACTGCGGCAGACGGAATTTGCTTTGCTCCGGGCCGGCTGGTACAGCACCGCTGCAACCGGCGCTCCGACCCAGATATCCAGTTTCATTTTAACATAAACGGGCCTGTGTGAAAAGAGAAAACTTCAAATATGTTAAAGAATTAGCAAATAGTACAGGACGCACAAGATTTAACGAACTTTTTTAGCAGAGTGCTGCACGGACGCGCTCGCCATCGTACTCGCCCAGCCTGACGTGAACGATCTCACCGCTCTTGTGGCCGGGGGCAGAGACCACCACCGGGATGTACAGCCGGGTGTAGCCTGTGAACAGCGTCTCGGAGAGGGGTGTTTCCAGCAGGACCTCGTCCTCGGTGCCGACATGGGCGGCCAGTACCTCCCGGCGGACCTCCTCGGCCAGCGCGTTCATCTCGCGGCTGCGGGCCTGCTTCTCCCGCTCATGCACCTGCGCAGGGAAATCATAAGCCGGGGTGCCGCTGCGGCGGGAGTAGGGAAACACATGGACTTTCAGGAAGCCGATCTTCTTGAGGAAGGCACAGCTTTCCTCAAAGTCGGCCTGGGTCTCACCGGGGAAGCCGCAGATGCAGTCGGTGGTAAAGCTGACAGGGCGCTCCCCATAGGCGGCGCGGATCTGGTCCACCACCTGGGCGTACTGCTCCGCGGTGTAGACCCGGCGCATCCGGCGCAGAGTGGAGGTGCAGCCGCTCTGCAGGCTGAGGTGGAACTGGGGGCAGAGCTTTTCCACCGCTGCCAGCCGGGTGATGAACTCCGGGGTCAGCATGTCGGGGTCCAGGCTGCCCAGACGGATCCGCTCGATGCCCTCCACCTGAGCGCATTTTTCCACCAGCTCCACCAGATTGGTCCCGGTGTCCAGACCGTAGCTGGGCAGGGAAATGGCGCTGAGCACGACCTCGCGGTAGCCGGAGGCGGCCAGCTGGCGCAGCTCCTTCAGGATGCTGTCCTCGGCGCGGCTGCGCACCGGGCCGCGGGCGCGGGGGATGACGCAGTAGGCACACTGGCGGTTGCAGCCGTCCTCCACCTTGATAAAGGCGCGGGTGTGGGTCTCGAACCGCTCCACGGGCAGCTCCTCAAACAGCTCGCCCCGCTGGTGGGGTGTAACGGCAACGATGCGCTCGTGGCCGTCCAGCAGCTTGAGCACATTGTCCAGGATGGCCTTGCGGTCTCCGTTGCCGCAGACGAGGTCAGCCTCCATGAACTGGGCAGCCTCCTCGGGGAAAGCCTGAGGATAGCAGCCGGTGAGCACGGTCACGGCACCGGGATTTTCGCGCTTGGCGCGGCGCAGCCACTTGCGGCTCTTCTGGTCGCCGAAGTTGGTCACGGTGCAGCTGTTCACCACAAAAACATCCGCTTCTTCGCCCTCCGGCACGATGGTGAAGCCAGCGCCCCGGAACATCTGCTCCAGCGCGCCGGTCTCGTTCAGGTTGACCTTGCAGCCAAGGGTATAAAAACAAACTCGCATAAAGATCCTCTCAGATGAACGGCCTCACCCTCTCCGTCAGCGCTGACGCGCTGCCACCTCTCCCGAAGGGCGAGGCTTTGGCAATCCATGCAAAGTTACTGGTTTTGTCAAAAGCTCTCCCTTTGGGAGAGCTGGACGCGAAGCGGCCTGAGAGGGTGAGCCAGCTAAAGTGTTTATAAACTCTCCTATTATAGCAGATTTTCATCCCGTAGAAAAGGGCATTGACCCCTCTTTTTTTGCATAGAATGCAACCAGAGACTTTACGCGGGGAGGTACGAGGAATGGAACGGAGAAATTTGGCCCTGCTCTGCGCGGGGGTGCTCTGCTTCTGGCTGTTTGCGCTGGCTGTGGGTACGGCACAGGGGGCCGGGCTGCGGGTGGCCATTGGGGAAACGGGACCGGCAGTGCAGGCGGATGCCCCGGCGGTGCTGGCGGCGGCTCCGGCCAACAGCGGGCTGCAGCTGGAATGCCGGGCGGCAATCCTCATGGAGCCGGAGACAGGCCGTGTGCTCTACGAGAAAGCACCGGATGAGCGGATGCCCATTGCTTCCATCACCAAGCTGATGACCCTGCTGCTGACCTTTGAGGCCATCCGCGGTGGAAAACTGACCCTCGATACCCCCGTGCCGGTGAGCGAGCATGCCTACCACATGGGCGGCAGTCAGATCTGGCTGGAGCCCGGGGAGCAGTTCACGCTGGATGAGATGCTGCGGGCCATCTGCGTTTCCTCAGCCAACGATGCCGCTGTAGCAGTGGCCGAGCTGGTGGGCGGCAGCGAGCCGGTGTTCGTGGAACAGATGAACGCCCGGGCGGCGGAGCTGGGGATGACCAACACCACCTTCCGGAACGCCTGCGGGCTGGACACCGAGGGCCATCTCTCCACGGCGCGGGATGTTGCCATCCTGAGCCGGTACCTTCTCAATACCTGTCCGGAGCTGCTGCACTATACCGGCATCTGGACGGACAGCCTGCGGAACGGCCAGACCCAGCTGGTGAACACCAACAAGCTCCTGCGCCGGTACAGTGGCATCACCGGACTCAAGACCGGCACCACCAGCGGGGCGGGGGTCTGCATCAGCGCCAGCGCCACCCGGGACGGCCTGACCCTGATCGCCGTGGTGCTGGGGTCACCCTCCAGCGCCGACCGGTTCCACTCCGCCACCACCCTGCTGGACTACGGTTTTGCCAACTATGCCGCCGCCCCGCTGCCCACCCTGCCGGAGCGCCCGCTGGCGTTGGCCGTAAAGGGCAGCGCCGAGGACAGCGTGCCGCTGGATTACGCCGCCCTGCCCGAGACGATCCTGATAGAGAAGGGAACGGCCTCTGCCCTGCGGGCTGAGCTGACCCTGCCCGAGGAGCTGGAAGCCCCCGTGGAAAAGGGGCGGACGGTGGGAAAGGTGAGCATTTTTCAGGATGATACCTTATTGAATGAATACGAAGTAAAAGCGGCCGCGGATGCCCCGCTGCTGACCTTTGGCGGCGCGCTGGAGCTGCTGTGGCAGTGCCTGCTGGGAGCATAGCGGGCAAAAGAAACACATCACCGAATAAAAGCGGTTAGCAGAAACAAAGCGGCGTTGGCGGGCCTGAACAAAAGATGTCAGGACAGCCAAAAGAACACTATTAAAATTGTATGAAATCCGGGGATTTTGGCCTTGACTTTGCACGATTGGAACGGTACACTTATACTAACAAAACCCTCAGGGAGCACGTCCCGTAAAAACGTTTGGAGGTTCTGATAGAATGAGCGTCGTTCTGAATACAAAGCACCTCTCCAGTTTTATCAACGAAGAGGAATATAAGGCCATTTATCCTCAGGTGGAAGCGGCTCACAACCAGCTGGAAGCCAAGAATGGCCCCGGCAATGATTTCCTGGGCTGGATGTACCTGCCCCGCGATTACGACAAGGAAGAGTTTGCCCGCATCAAGGAAGCTGCCAAGAAGATCCGTGAGGACTCTGAGGTGCTGGTGGTTGCCGGCATCGGCGGCAGCTATCTGGGTGCCCGCGCTGTGATCGAGGCCGTCAAGGGCCTGTACCACAACGAGCTGGAGGATGGCCCCAAGATCTACTTCTGCGGCAACAGCATCAGCCCCAGCTATCTGAATGATATCATTGCTCTGTGCAAGGGCAAGAAGTTCTCCATCAATGTCATCTCCAAGTCCGGTACCACCACCGAGACCAGCCTGGCGTTCCGTGTTCTGCGCAAGCTGCTGGAGGATGAGATGGGTGTTGAGGAAGCCAACAAGCGCATCTATGCCACTACTGACCGTGCCAAAGGCACCCTGAAGCAGCTGGCTGACGCGCAGGGCTGGCCCACCTTCGTGGTTCCTGACGATGTGGGCGGCCGCTACTCCGTTCTCTCCGCTGTGGGCCTGCTGCCCATCGCTGCCGCCGGGATCAGCATCGACGAGCTGATGAAGGGCGCAGCCGATGCCATGGAGCGCTTCTCCGTGCTGAGCCCGGACAACGACGCTTACAAGTATGCCGCCATCCGCAACATCCTGTACCGCAAGGGCAAGGCTGTTGAGATCCTGGAGTGCTACGAGCCCAACTTTACCCTGATGAACGAGTGGTATAAGCAGCTGTTCGGCGAGAGCGAGGGCAAGGACAACAAGGGCCTGTTCCCCGCAAGCTGCATCTTCTCCACTGACCTGCATTCCATGGGTCAGTTCATCCAGGAAGGCTCCCGCATCATGTTCGAGACTATCGTGGATGTCAAAAAGCCTGCGCAGGATCTGTTCATCGAAGAGCTGGAGGGCAACTTCGACGGCCTGAACTTCCTGGCGGATCAGAATATGAGCGTGGTCAACCGCAAGGCCATGGAGGGCACCATCCTTGCCCACACCGACGGCGGCGTGCCTGAGGTACTGATCGAGGTGGACGACCTGACTGCTTATAATGTAGGCTACCTCATCTACTTCTTCTGGCGTGCCTGTGCATGCAGCGGCTACCTGCTGAGCGTGAACCCCTTCAACCAGCCGGGTGTCGAGAGCTACAAGAAGAACATGTTCGCTCTGCTGGGCAAGCCTGGTTACGAGAACCTGACCGCCGAGCTGGAAGCAAAGTTGAAGTAAGCAGGAAACAAAAAATGATCTCCCGCCGCAAGGCGTGGAAAATACAGGAGGACAGAACTATGATTAAACTGATTGTTGGTACCAAGGGCTCCGGCAAGACCAAGGCAATGATCGACCAGATCAATGACGCGGTCAAGACCTCCAAGGGCAATGTCGTTGTCGTGGAAAAAGGCATGAAGCTGACTTACGACATCGCCCCCGCTGCACGTCTGATCGATCTGGATGAGTATAAGATCGCCGGCGGCGAGATGCTGTACGGCTTTGTTGCCGGCCTGATGGCAAGCAACTACGATATCACCGACCTGTACATCGACGGCATCCTGAAGGTGCTGGATCACGATATCAACCGTCTGGGCGCTGTGCTGGACGAGATGGCCGCCATTGCAGGCGATTCCGTCAAGGTCACTGTTACTGTCAGTGCTGACGAGGCTGCTCTGCCCCACGACGTGAAAAAGTACCTGTAATTTTCTGAACTGAGCGCATTCCAACGGGCAGGAAACCGGAAAATCAAAATTTTTTCGGTTTTCTGCCTGTTTTGGTGTTGACAAAGGTTGGCTTTGGCGCTATACTAACAAAGCAGCCTTTTATGAGGTGTACTATGCAATTTGACCTGAGAAAGTTTATCGCAACCGGCACACAGCCTTACCATGCAGAGTTTCCCTGTGATTTGTCTGCACGGGACTTTGCCGGTGCAAGGATCGAACAGCCCGTGACGGCCAGCTTTACCGCTGAACCGGACGGCGACGAGGTCCGGATGACACTGCGGGCAAAAGCATTGGTGCACGGAGAGTGCGCCCGCTGTCTGGACCCGGTTGAGCGGGAAGAGACAGTTGAAGCGGAGTGGACAGCAAAGGAGCGGGATCTGGATGACCCGGATTTCGAGCTTCCGCTGGACGAAAAAGGACATCTGGATGTGGATGAATGGCTTGCCCAGGAGTTTATGTTCCAGATTCCCACGGTGTTGCTTTGCAGCGCCGACTGCCCGGGGTTATGCCCCCGGTGCGGCAAGAAGAGGGCAGATTGTACCTGCCCGCCGGAGGAAGACAAAGCCGCTCCTGTTGACGCAAGGCTCGCAATCCTCAAATCACTGCTGAACTGAGAAACCCATCAAGGAGGTGCAAAAATATGGCAGTACCTAAGAGACATCTTTCCAAGGCCCGCCGCGACAAGCGTCGCAGCAATGTTTGGAAGCTGGAGGCCCCCGCACTGGTCAAGTGCAGCAACTGCGGCTCTCTGAAGCTCCCCCACCAGGCATGTGGCAACTGCGGTTACTACAAGGGCGAGGAAGTCATCAAGAAGGCCTAATTTGCGCAAAATTGGTGGCACATTGGTGTTATGTTGAGAAGGGGATGGCGCAATGCCTTCCCCTTCTTTCTTTGTCTGGAGGTGAAATGCAATGGCGATCAAGATCGACCGCATCGATGCGGGCAGTGAAGCCGAGGCGCTGGGCCTGCAGCCCGGCGATGAGCTGCTGAGCGTGGATGAAAATGAGCTGAACGATACGCTGGACTATGATTTTTATACCGACAGCAGCAGCTTTCACCTGAAGGCAAAGGTTGCCGACGGCATCCGGGAGTGGGATGTCCGGCGCGCGGAGCGCGGCCCCTTTGGCTGCGATTTCTCCACCTATCTGGGCGACCAGAAGCATTCCTGCTCCAACCACTGCATGTTCTGCTTCATCGACCAGCTGCCCCCCGGTATGCGCGAGAGCCTGTATTTCAAGGATGATGACGAGCGGCTGAGCTTTCTGTTCGGCAACTACATTACCATGACCAATATGCAGGATCACGAGATCGACCGCATCATCAAGATGCACATCTCGCCCATCAACATCTCGGTGCACACCACCAACCCCCAGCTCCGTGTCCGGATGCTGGCCAACAAGCGGGGCGGCGAGGTGCTCAAGTACCTGCCCCGTCTGGTGGAGGGCGGCATCGCCGTCAACTGTCAGCTGGTGCTCTGCCGGGGTATCAACGATGGCGAAGAGCTTCGCCGCACCCTGGGCGACCTGCTGGAGCTGACCCCTATGGTGCAGAGCATTGCCGCTGTGCCCTGCGGTGTGACGGATTACCGCCAGAATCTGTTCAAGCAGACCCCCTATGATGCCGAGACCAGCGCCGCTGTCATCGACATTATGGAGGAGTTTGGCGATGAGTGCAAGCGCCGCCACGGCAAGCGCATCATCTACCCCAGCGATGAGTGGTATCTCAAGGCGGGGCGGCCCATCCCCCAGGCGGAGTTCTATGAGGACTTTGACCAGCTGGAAAACGGCGTGGGCATGATGCGCCTGTTCGAGGATGAATTCCGGGCAGAGCTGGACAGGCCCCACCGTATCTACGGCACCAAGCAGATCGATGTGGTCACCGGTACCATGGCAGGCCCCCTCATCACTGAGCTGATGGACGAGCTCCACCGCCAGTACCCCATGATCGGTGTAAAAGTTCACGTTGTCAAGAATAATTTCTTTGGCGGCAACGTGGGCGTGGCAGGGCTTGTCACCGCCACCGATATCATTGCCCAGTGTGAGGGAAAGCTGGAAAGCGGCACCCTGGGCATCCCCGCTGTCATGCTGCGGGAAGAAAAAGATACGTTCCTCGATGATATGACCATTGCCCAGCTGGGCGAACGGCTGGGGGTCAAGGTCGAGGTGCTGCCGGTGGGCGGCGGCGATGAGGCAAAAGCCCTGCTCCGCACCGGCCTGCATATTTCGAGAAGAAGAAGAGCATAACGAAAGGAGGAACCCCCTATGAGCAAACCCATCGTAGCAGTGGTTGGCCGCCCCAATGTGGGCAAGTCCACCCTGTTCAATAAGCTCTGCGGCCAGCGTCTGGCCATCGTGGAGGATACCCCGGGCATCACCCGCGACCGCATTTTTGCAAACTGCGAGTGGAGCGGCCACGAGTTCATGCTGGTGGACACCGGCGGCATCGAGCCCAAGGCGACCGAGGGTATTCTGGCCCACATGCGTGAGCAGGCAGAGATCGCCATTGACACCGCTGACTGCATCATCATGGTGGTGGATGTCCGCGACGGCCTGACCGCCGCCGACGAGGAAGTGGCCCACATGCTGCGCCGCAGCCACAAGCCCATCATCCTGGCTGTCAACAAGTGCGATAAGACCGGCGAGGCCCCCATGGAGCTATACGAGTTCTATAACCTGGGCTTTGACGAGGTGATGCCCATCTCGTCCGTGCACGGTCACGGCACCGGCGACCTGCTGGACGCTGTCTGCGCCCACCTCGATTTCAGCGAGACCGTGGTGGAGGAGGATCGCATCCCCGTTGCCATCATCGGCCGCCCCAATGTGGGCAAATCCAGCCTGACCAACCGCATTCTGGGCGAGAACCGGATGATCGTTGCCAACGAGGCTGGTACCACCCGTGATGCCATTGACACCCCCGTGGACAACGCCTACGGCAAGTTCATCTTTACCGATACCGCTGGTCTGCGCAAGCGGAGCAACATCTCTGACGGCCTTGAACGCTATATGGTCGTGCGCGCACTGGCCGCTGTGGAACGCAGCCGCGTGGCCCTGATCCTGGTGGATGCCACCGTCGGCTTCACCGAGCAGGACAGCAAGGTGGCCGGTTATGCCCACGAGCAGGGCAAGGCCTGCATCATCGTTGTCAACAAGTGGGATGCTGTGGAGGGCAAGGAGACCAACACCATGGAGCATCAGCGCCGGGATTACGCCGATTGCTTCAGCTTCATGGGATATGCGCCCATCATCTTTATTTCGGCCCAGACCGGCTATAATGTGAACAAGCTGATGCAGCTGATCCGTGACGTGGATGCCCAGAACGGTGCCCGCGTGCCCACCGGTGTCCTGAATGAGATGCTGGCCCGCGCTACCGCCCGGATGCAGCCGCCCAGTGACAAGGGCCGCCGCCTGAAGATCTTCTACCTGACCCAGGCTTCCACCCGTCCCCCGACGTTCGTGGCCTTCGTCAACTCCAAACAGCTGTTCCATTTCAGCTATCAGCGGTATCTGATCAACCAGATCCGGGAGAACTTTGGTCTGGAACACACGCCCATCCGCCTGGTGATCCGTGAGCGCGGCACCGGCAGTGTCGGCGCAAAAGATGTGTAACAGGGGAGGCGGCTGTTGATGATGACCTTCTTCATCGTTCTGGCTGCCGCTGCGCAGGCTTACCTGCTGGGCAGCGTGGACACCGGCATCCTGGTCAGCAAGTACCTGTACCACGATGATGTCCGCAATCACGGCAGCGGTGCGGCCGGTATGACCAACATGCTGCGCACCTTTGGCAAAAAGGCAGCGGCGCTCACCGCCGCAGGCGACGTGCTGAAAGGCGTTGCAGCTGTCTGCATCGGCCGCTGGCTCTTCGGGTTCCTGCCCGCAGATGCCGCCGTTTCGCCCTATCTGGGCGTGTATCTGACCGCCATTCTGGCCGTGGTGGGCCACACCAAGCCCATCTATTTCGGCTTCAAGGGCGGCAAGGGCGTGCTGGTGGCGGGAGGGGCCATCCTGGCGATCCAGCCCATCCTCCTGCCGGTGCTGACCGTCGTTTTTCTGCTCTGCCTTGTTCCCACCGGCATGGTGTCGCTGGGCAGCATTGCAATGGCGGCATCCTATCCGGTGCTGACCCTCATCTACGGCCTGCTCAAGGGCTTCGCCGCTGACGACCTCATCGTCTGCGTGGTGGGAGCTGCCATCATGGGCGGCATGGTCATCTGGATGCACCGGGCCAATATCCAGCGCATCCGTGAGGGCAAAGAGTACCGCTTTGGTTCCAAGCACAAGCAGTAACCGGAACAAAAATAACAGCGCATCCTTCGGGCAGAGCCTGCCTGCGGGATGCGCTGTTTTGCGTGGAGGGGGCTGTGCCCGGTCGATGTGCCTGCACGGTCCAGTTTACTGAAAAAACTTTGCAAAAAAGGTTGACAAAGGGCGGTGCAGCTGGTATAATAACACACGTCGCAGGACACAAACTGAATATGTGGGGGATTAGCTCAGCTGGGAGAGCGCTTGCATGGCATGCAAGAGGTCAGCGGTTCGATCCCGCTATTCTCCACCAAAAAAGCACTGTACTTCGTAGGAAGTATGGTGCTTTTCTTTTTCTCAGCCGCAAAAAATGGGGGCTGCACTGCCTTGTCTGCATCGTTTTCAGATGTTTTGCAGGCGGTTCAGTGCAGCCCCCGAGTCATTGGTGCTTCGGCAGGTCAGAGGATGCCGGTTCAGCTGACGATTTCCAGCATCTGATCGAACACCTCTTCCATCTGGCGCACCAGTGTGAACTGGGTGCGGGCGCGGTCAAGGTTGTGGTCGGGGCGGGCGGTGTGGAAATAGTGATCGCCCTCCAGATAGTCGGTCAGAAAGCGGATGCCGCACTCCAGCGTCATCAGCTTGGCACCCCAGGCAAGGCTCTTTTTCTCCGCAGGGCTCATGGAAGCCCCGGCGGTGGAGAGATACCCCTTGGCGAACACCTCGTACAGGTGCAGGTCAAAGTGGACCTTGCTCTGGTCGGGCTCGTCCTCGGCGCAGTCGTTGGCACCGGTGCGGATGGAGTCGCCGAAATCGTAGGCCGACAGGCCCGGCATCACAGTGTCAAGGTCAATGACACAGATGCCTTTTCCGGTGGCAGCATCGATCAGGACGTTGTTGATCTTGGTGTCGTTGTGGGTAACACGCAGCGGGATCTCACCAGCCGCCAGCAGATCCAGCAGGACATGGCAATCTTTTTCCCGCGCGTGGATGAAGGCGACCTCCGGTGCAATGTCCTTGGCCCGGCCCAGCGCATCGGCGGCAAGGGCTTTTTCAAAGTTTGCATAGCGGTTGGGCGTGTCGTGGAAGCGTGCAATGGTTTCGTGGAGGGTGGAGGCCGGATAATCTGCCAGCTGGTTCTGGAATTTGCCCAGGGTCTCGGCAACGGTGCGGAAGTCGGCCTCGCTGCCCACCTGCTGCAGGCAGATGGTGTCCTCTACAAAGTCGTAGGCACGCCACGCGCCGCCCTCGGCATCCAGATGGCAGGTCGCACCGGACAGGGTGGGGATCACGTTCAGGGTCTCCCGTGCCGGGTCGCCGCCTGCGGCAAGGATCTTCTCCCGCAGATGCCGGGTCACGCCGCAGATATTCTCCATCAGGCCAACCGGGTCGGTAAAGGTGTCGGTGTTGATGCGCTGCAGGATAAAGCGCTTGGAGTGATCCGCCCGCCAGACCACGAAGGTATCGTTGATGTGGCCTTCGCCGTAGTGACGGGCATCGTAGACCACCGGCCCGCCAAAATCAAAGGCATTTGCGGCGGCGCGGAGAATGGATTCGGTAACAGGTTTCATTTTGGGTTCCTCATTTCTTATCCTTCATGCCGTTTGGCAGGTGCAGGGCGTTGTCCCTGCCGCACCTGACGGCGGTATTCGTTGGGGGTCAGGCCTTCCGCCTTGCGGAAGCACTGCGAAAAGTAGCTGGGGGAGGAAAATCCCATCAGCTCGCTGATCTGCGCCAGACTGTAGCCGGTGTTGCCCAGCATATATTTGCTCTCCTCAATGCGGCGGCGGTTCAGGTAGGTGATGGGAGAAATGCCGTACGCCTTCTGGAAGGTGTGGGCCAGATAATACTTGTTGATGTGGGCGACCTCAGCAAGGGTATCAAGGGAGATGTCCTCCCGGTAGTTGTTGTCCAGATACCGCTTGATCTCCACGCATTCCCGGTTGTCAGAGCGGGGGGATTCCTCCACCTGCAAAGAGAGGGTGGTGCACCGCACCAGCCAGATGAGCAGGACTTCCAGCAGGTCCTGGCAGACGGTCTCGCAGCCGTCCAGGCTACGGTCTGCCTCAGCCAGCAGCATGTGCAGCAGCGTTACCATCCGCTCCCGGTTCTCCCGGCAGTTGAAGATGGCGTAGGTGGAATCGGCTTTGCCGAACAGGATCTCGATGCCCGAAACACCCAGCACGATGTATTCCAGAGGCGAGGCATTCAGGCTCAGTTCGGTATGCTCCACCTGCGGGTTGACGATGACCATATCGTCCGGTTTGACCGGGAACAGCTGCCCGCTGAGCAGAAACTGCCCCTCGCCGCTGAGGCAGTAGAACAGCTCCGTGCAGGAATGGGTGTGGACCGTGCTGTTCCAGTCGCCGCCAAATCTGCTCTTGCTGATGTACAGCAGCCGGAAGGATTCCCGTGGAGCGGGAGCGTGGCGGATATCAAAGCGCTCGGTACTCATAAAAGGCTCCTTTTGAAGCAGGCACAAAAAATATAAAAATAAAAGCAAGATACTAAAAATAAAATGCGAAAAACGCCGCACTGCTTCGTGCATTTTTTCCCATTATAGGGGCAAATAAGAAAAAAAGCAAGTCCTGTTTTTAGGTATGGTAAATATTTTCCTCTGCACAGAAAGACGGAAATGTGTCAAATTGGTTACAAGCAGGGAAAATGTACCAAAACAATGCTGCAAAATTTAGTGCTTTTGCTGAAGAAAATGATAAAAGAACAATATTTCTAAAAAATGAAACAACAAAGACCTTGTTGAAAACTGTAAAAACCTCTATATTGGGATCAGAAAAAAAACACAGCCCCGCGGGCAAAACCTGTTTGCTCCGGCTGTGCATGAATGGAACTTTATGATGGAGGACACATTATGAAACGTATTTCTCGTCGCAATTTCCTGAAAGTGGCCGGTGTGGGTGCCGCTGCACTGGGTCTGGCTGCCTGCGGCGGTTCTTCCAGCTCCACAGCTTCCAGCACGGCTTCTTCCGCTGCTGCATCTGCCGCTGCTGCTGAGGACGTGACCATCAAGGTCGCCGCCATCGAGACCGGCTATGGCGCTGATATGTGGAAGAAGGTCACTGAGGCCTTTACCGCCCAGACCGGCATCAAGGTGGAGCTGACCACCGACAAGAAGCTGGAGGATGTCATCGGACCTTCCATGCAGGGCGGCGATTACCCCGACGTGATCCACCTGGCTACCGGCCGTGAGGCTGCCCTGACCGAGCAGTTCATCAAGGGCAACTTGATCGCGGATATCACCGATGTGCTGAGCATGACCGTGCCCGGCGAGAGCAAGAAGGTGAGCGAGAAGATCGCAGGCGGCTTTACCGACACCTCCCTGACCAACCCCTACGGCGACGGCAAGACCTATCTGGCTCCCATGTTCTACAGCCCCTGCGGCCTGTTCTACAACGCCGGTTTCCTGAAGGAAAAGGGCTGGGACGTGCCCACCACCTGGGACGAGATGTGGGAACTGGGCGACAAGGCTGCCGCTGAGGGTACCTACCTGTTCACCTACCCCACCACCGGCTACTTTGATGCGTTCTTCTACGCACTGATGTATGCCGCCGGCGGCCCGGAGTTCTTCAACAAAGCCACCCACTATGAGGAAGGCATCTGGGATACCCCGGAGGCAAAGACCTGCTTTGACATCGTCAACAAGCTGGCTTCCTACACCAACCCCATTACCCCCGCACAGGCCAACGATCAGGACTTTACCCAGAACCAGCAGCTGGTGCTGGATAACAAGGCTCTGTTCATGCCCAACGGCACCTGGATCGTGGGCGAGATGGCCGAGGCTCCCCGTGCGGATGGCTTTGAGTGGGGCATGACCGCCCTGCCCGCTGTCAAGGTCGGCGGCGACCAGTACAGCTACACCTGGTTCGAGCAGGCATGGATCCCGGCTGGTGCCGAGCATCTGGATGCCGCCAAGCAGTTCGTGGCTTACCTGTACAGCGACGAGGCCTGCAAGCTGTTTGCCGAGAGCGGTGCCATCCAGCCTGTGCTGGGCATCGCCGATGATCTGGAAGGCGACAACAAGATGTTCTACTCCATCTACGACAACGGCGCAAAGGCCGCTATGGGCAACTTTGCCTCCTTCAGCGCCATCCCCGGCGTGGAGGTCCGCACCGTGTTCTTTGACCCCGTCAACTCTCTGGTGTCCGGCAGCATGACCGAGCAGCAGTGGATCGACGGCATCAAGTCCGCCAGCGACCAGATGCGTGCCAATATCATCGAATAATTGAACCCTGCCCAGCGGGGGCGGTTTTGACCGCCTCCGCTTTTTGTGGTTTTCGGGTTCCGACAGAAAGGAGCGGTTTGTCTATGAGATCTGACAAAAGCCGCAGACGGTTCGTCTTTCTCTGCGTGGCACCGGCCACGATCCTGTTCTTTCTCTTTATGATCCTGCCCACCCTCAACGTGTTCCGCATGAGCCTGTACGAGCGCGGTGCCTACTCGCCCAACGAGACCTTTGTGGGCCTGAAGAATTTCCAGCACCTGCTCAATGACACCCAGTTCATCCGCTCCATGCAGAATATGATCCTGCTGGTGGTAGTGGTGACCATCGTCACCTTTGCCTTTGCGCTGGTGTTTGCGGCCATCCTGACCCGGGAAAAGATCAAGGGGCAGAATTTCTTCCGGGTCATCTTCTACATCCCCAACATCCTGTCGGTGGTCGTCATCTCCGGCATCTTCTCGGCCATCTATAAGCCGGAAAACGGTATGCTGAACAGCATCATCGGCCTGTTCCGGGATATGACAGACCCCATCCTCTGGAAGGGCGAAAAGCTGGTCATCCCCTCCATCATCATCGCCATGGTCTGGCAGGCCGTGGGCTATTACATGGTCATGTATATGGCTTCCATGTCCTCGGTGCCCGCCAGCCTGTACGAGAGCGCCAATCTGGACGGTGCGGGCCGCCTGACCCAGTTCTTCCAGATCACCATCCCCCTCATCTGGACCAACATCCGCACCACCCTGACCTTCTTCATCATCTCCACCATCAACATGGCCTTCCTCTTTGTCAAGGCAATGACCAGCGGCGGGCCCAACGGCGCTTCGGATGTGGCGCTGAGCTATATGTACAGCCAGAAGGACGCGGGCCTGTATGGCTACAGCATGGCCATTGGCGTGGTCATTTTCCTGTTCTCGTTTGCACTGTCCGCCTGTGTCAACAAGGCCACCGACCGCGATCCGCTGGAATTCTAAGGAGGGAAGAAGATGCAGAATACCACCGAAAGATCTTCCCGCTCGGCGGAAGGTCTCTACAAGTTCTTTATCTATTTTGTGCTGGTCCTGCTGGCGGTGATCATCATCGTGCCGGTGGCATGGGTATTCATGGCCTCCATCAAGCAGAACGCGGAGTTTTACGGCAACCCGTGGGCGCTGCCTGCCGGGTTCTACTGGCAGAACTTTGTCAATGCGTGGAACGGAGCCAAGATGGGCGAGTATATGCTCAACTCGGTCATCGTGACCGCATTGGCGCTGGTGCTGCTGCTGGTCATTGCGCTGCCTGCCGCCTACTGCCTGTCCCGCTTCCGGTTCAAGGGCCGTAAACTGCTGAACACCCTGTTCATGGCGGGCCTGTTCATCAATGTCAACTACATCGTGGTGCCCATCTTCCTGATGCTGCGGGACGGCGATGTCTGGCTGAAGAGCCACTTTGGCAGCAGCTTCCTGCTGAACAATCTGGTGGTGCTGGCGGTGGTGTATGCAGCCACAGCCCTGCCTTTTACCATCTATCTGCTTTCGGGCTATTTTGCCACCCTGCCCCATGATTTTGAAGAGGCTGCCTACATCGACGGTGCAAGTTACTTCTCCACCATGACCCGTATCATCTTCCCCATGGCAAAGCCCTCCATCATCACCATCATCCTGTTCAACTTCCTGTCCTTCTGGAACGAGTACATCATTTCCATGACGCTGATGAGCTCCACCAGCGCGCCCCGAACCCTGCCGGTGGGCCTTTTGAATCTGATGCAGGCCCAGCAGAGCGCGGCCCAGTACGGCACCATGTATGCCGGTCTGGTGCTGGTGATGCTGCCCACCCTGATCCTGTACATCTGCGTGCAGAAGCAGCTGACACAGGGTATGACCGTGGGCGGTCTGAAAGGGTAAGGTGACAAACGATGAAAGCATTCTGGAAAAATCATCCCGCCCTGCGCATTTTGCTGATGCTGGTGCTGTTTGTGCTGTCCATCGCGCTGGTGACAGCAGGCTGGAAAATGACCGGGCAGCTGGCTGGTCTTGGCATCATGCTTTTGGGGGTGGCGCTGCTGCTGGCCGTGCTGGCGGTTTATAACGCCCCCTATCAGGATTGAGGAGAAGAGAGGTAAAGGAGAATTCCCATGGAAGAAAATAGAATGACCGGGCGCGTAACGATCCCGACCGATCTGGACGTGGTGCCCGAAACGCTGGAGATCCTGAAAAAGTGGGGCGCGGATGCCATCCGCGACTGCGACGGCACCGACTTTCCGCAGGAGCTGAAGGATGCCGACGCAAAGATCTACTCCACCTATTACACCACCCGCAAGGACAACGCGTGGGCCAAAGCGAACCCGGACGAGGTGCAGCAGTGCTACATTATGACCGGCTTCTACACCGCCCCCGGTGACACCGTGACCATTCCGCTGATGAAGGGCATCAGCCCGGAGTTGATGCAGGTGAACACCAACGACGACATCACCCGCTGGTGGGAGGTCATGGACCGCACCACCGGTCAGCCGGTGCCCCCGGCACAGTGGAGCTACGCCGACGGCAGCGTGACGGTGCAGGCCGTGCCGTTCCACGAGTATACGGTCAGCTTTCTGGCCTACCTGATCTGGGACCCGGTGCACATGTACAATGCCACCACCAACGGCTGGACCAACTTTGAGCACCAGATCACCTTTGACGTGCGTCAGCCCAAGACCCACAAGTATTCCATGGAGCGCCTGCGCAAGTTCATTGCAGAGCACCCCTATGTCAACGTGATCCGCTACACCACCTTCTTCCACCAGTTCACCCTCATCTTCGACGAGCTGAAGCGGGAGAAGTTTGTGGACTGGTACGGCTACTCCGCCTCGGTCAGCCCCTATATCCTGAAGCAGTTCGAGCAGGAGGTGGGCTATAAGTTCCGCCCGGAGTACATCATCGATCAGGGCTACTACAACAACCAGTACCGGGTGCCCAGCAAGGAATTCCGGGATTTTCAGGCCTTCCAGCGCCGGGAGGTGGCAAAGCTTGCCAAGGAGATGGTGGACATCACCCACGAGTGCGGCTGCGAGGCCATGATGTTCCTGGGTGACCACTGGATCGGCACCGAGCCGTTCATGCCGGAGTTCAAGACCATCGGTCTGGATGCCGTGGTGGGCAGCGTGGGCAACGGCTCCACCCTGCGCCTGATCTCGGATATCGAGGGCGTAAAGTACACCGAGGGCCGTTTCCTGCCCTACTTCTTCCCGGACACCTTCCACGAGGGCGGCGACCCGGTGCGGGAGGCCAAGGAAAACTGGGTCACGGCCCGCCGCGCCATCCTGCGCAAGCCCATCGACCGCATCGGCTACGGCGGCTACCTGAAGCTGGCGCTGCAGTTCCCGGAGTTCGTGGACTATGTGGAGAGCGTCTGCAGCGAGTTCCGTGAGCTGTATGAGAACATCAAGGGCACCACGCCCTATTGCGTCAAGCGGGTGGCCGTGCTGAACTGCTGGGGCAAGATGCGGGCCTGGGGCTGCCACATGGTGCACCACGCCCTCTACTACAAGCAGAATTACAGCTACTCCGGTGTCATCGAAATGCTGTCCGGCGCGCCCTTTGACGTGAAGTTCATCAGCTTTGAGGACATCAAGAAGGACCCCGCCCTGCTGGATGAGCTGGATGTCATCATCAATGTGGGCGATGCTGACACCGCCCACACCGGCGGCATCTGGTGGGAGGACCCGGAGATCTCCTCCGCGATCCGGAAATTCGTCTGGAACGGCGGCGGCTTCATCGGCGTGGGTGAGCCCTCCGGTCATGCCTATCAGGGCCACATTCTCCAGCTGGCCAGCGTGCTGGGCGTGGAAGAGGAAAACGGCTTCACCCTCAACTACGACAAGTACAATTGGGACGAGCACCCGGACCACTTCATTCTGCAGGATGCCGACCAGCCCATCGACTTTGGCGAGGGCAAGAAGAACATCTACGCCCTCGAGGGTACCGAGGTGCTGGTGCAGCGGAACCGGGAAGTGCAGATGGCGGCACACGATTTCGGTAAGGGCCGCGCGGTCTACATCAGCGGTGTGCCTTACAGCTTTGCCAACAGCCGCACCCTGTACCGTGCCATCCTGTGGAGCGCCCACAGCGAGGAGGAGCTGCACACCTGGTTCAGTTCCAACTATAATGTGGAAGTGCACGCCTACGTGAAAAATGGCAAGTACTGCGTGGTGAACAACACCTACGAGCCGCAGGACACCACGGTCTACACCACCGATGGAAACCATTTCGACCTGCATCTGGAAGCCAACGAGATCAAGTGGTATGAGATCTGAGTTCTCCGTTTCATAAGCAAACACCCCTCTGCATTCCGAAAGGAGCGCAGAGGGGTGTTTGTGTATCCGGGCGGCTCAGCGGGGCGAGCCCAGACGGTATTTGAAATCGTGGTAGCCGAAGCGGGCCAGCGGCTGGGTGGTGCCGTTTTCATGCAGCACCCAGATATCCGGCAGGGGCATCCCGTTGAAGGTGTTGTTCTTGCAGGTGGAATAGATGGCCATGTCGCCGAAGATGAGCCGGTCCCCCTCGGTGAGGGGGGCGGCAAAGCTGTAATCGCCCACTACGTCCCCGGCAAGGCAGGTGGGGCCGCCCAGCCGGAAGGTGCAGGGCTTTTCCCCCGGCTCGCCCGCGTCCAGCAGGGGCGGGCGGTAGGGCATCTCGATGACATCCGGCGTGTGGCAGGCTGCGGACATATCCAGAATGGCAAGATGTGTCTGACCATTCTGCAGGGTGTCCAGCACCGTGGTGACGAGGTAGCCTGCGTTCAGCGCCCAGGCCTCGCCCGGTTCCAGATACACCTGCACGCCGTACTTTTCCTGCGTCCCGGTGATGCACTTTTCCAGCGTGGCAAGGTCGTAATCCGGGCGGGTGATATGGTGCCCGCCGCCAAAGTTGAGCCACTTCATCCGGGGCAGCAGGTCACCAAATTTCGCTTCCAGCGCGGGCAGGGTGGCCGCCAGCGCGTCGGAATCCTGCTCGCACAGGGTGTGAAAGTGCAGGCCGTCCAGCAGGTCGGGCAGGTCAGGGTGCTGCGCCACAGCGGCATCCCACTGGGTACGGGTGGTGCCCAGACGGCTGCCCGGGGCGCAGGGGTCATAGATCTCGTGGCCCTCCTGGGTGGAGTACTCGGGGTTCACCCGCAGGCCCACGCTCTTGCCCGCCGCCTTTGCGGCCGGGCCGAACTTTGCCAGCTGGTGGGGCGAGTTGAACACGATGTGGTCAGCGTATTGCAGCAGCTCCTCGAACTGATCGGCCCGGTAGGCGGCGCAGAACACATGGTTCTCCTTCTCCGGCAGCTCCTCCCTGCCCAGGCGGCTCTCGTACAGGCCGCTGGCCTCGGTGCCTGCCAGATAGGGGGCCAGCACCGGGTAGAGGTCGTAGTTGGAAAAGGCCTTCTGGGCCAGCAGGATCTTGCAGCCTGTCCGCTGCTGCACGCCCAGCAGGAGCTCGCCGTTGCGGCGCAGCCGGGCTTCATCCAGCAGGTAGCAGGGGGTGGGCAGTGCAGCCAGTGCAGCCTCAGAGAGGTTCGCCAGCCCCGCAAAGGGCGGGCGGGTGTCGGCCAGCCGCATCAGTCCACCAGAGCCGGGGCGTGGCTCTCGGAGCGGGGCAGGCCGTACTTGTCCAGAGCATCCAGATACGGGTCCGGATCAAACTCTTCCACAGTGTGTACGCCCTTGGTGGTCCACTTGCCGGTCAGCAGCATCAGCGCGCCGCACATGGCAGGCACACCGGTGGTGTAGCTGATAGCCTGAGAGCCGACCTCCTTGTAGCACTCCTGATGGTCGCAGACGTTGTAGATATAGTAGGTCTTTTCCTTGCCGTCCTTCTTGCCGGTGAAGATGCAGCCGATGTTGGTCTTGCCCTTGGTGCAGGGGCCGAGGCTGGCGGGGTCGGGCAGCAGGGCCTTGAGGAACTGGATGGGCACGATCTCCTGACCGTTGAAGCTGACCGGGGTGGTGGACAGCATGCCCACGTCCTCCAGACAGCGCATGTGATCGAGGTAGCTCTGGCCGAAGGTCATAAAGAAGCGGATGCGCTTTGCCTCGGGGATGTTCTTGGCCAGAGACTCGATCTCCTCGTGGTGGAGCAGGTACATATCCTTCTGGCCCACCTGATCAAAGTTGTACTCCCGCTTGATGCTCATGGCCGGGATCTCCACCCAGTGGCCGTTCTCCCAGTAGCTGCCGGGGGCAGAGACCTCGCGCAGGTTGATCTCAGGGTTGAAGTTGGTGGCGAAGGCATAGCCGTGGTCGCCGCCGTTGCAGTCCAGAATGTCGATGGTGTCGATGGTGTCGAACTCGTGCTTCTTGGCGTAAGCGCAGTAAGCCTGGGTCACGCCCGGGTCAAAGCCGCTGCCCAGCAGGGCGGTCAGGCCGGCCTCCTCAAACTTCTTGGCGTAGGCCCACTGCCAGCTGTAATCAAAGTAGGCGGAGAAACCGGCCTCCTTGCAGCGCTTCTCGTAAATGGCGCGCCACTCCGGGTCGTCGGTGTTCTCAGGCTCGTAGTTGGCGGTGTCCATGTAGTTCACGCCGCAGGCCAGGCAGGCATCCATGATGGTCAGATCCTGATAGGGCAGGGCGATGTTCATCACCAGATCGGGCTGGTAGTTCTTGATGAGGGCGATGACCTCATCCACGTGGTCGGCATCCACCTGTGCGGTGGTGATCTTGGTGGTAGTCTTGGGGGCCAGCTCGGCGGCCAGCTTGTCGCACTTTGCCTTGGTGCGGCTGGCGATGCAGATCTCGGTGAACACCTCGGGGACCTGGCAGCACTTGTGGATGGCAACGGAGGCCACGCCGCCGCAGCCGATGATCAGAACTTTGCTCATATCGGTTACTCCTTTATCTGTAAAGTTGTCTTTTTACGGTCTGTCCTTATACCTGAAAGCCTGGCCAGCCCTTGTCCAGCGCGATCAGCAGCTCCCGCAGGACCTTGCAGGCCGTGGCTGTGGAAACGCCGGTGGTGTCCAGCGTGGGGGCCAGTTCGTTGAGGTCCGCACCCACGATGTTGGCCTTGGTTACGGTGCGGATGGCTTCCAGCAGCTGCAAAAAGCTCACGCCGCCGGCCTCCGGGGTGCCGGTGCCGGGGAAGCAGGAGGGGTCCAGGCAGTCGAGGTCGATGGTCAGGTAAACGGGCACCTTGCTGGTACAGAGCTGCTCAGTGAGCTGGGCAAGGCCCGTGAAATCGAACTTGTGCATCTCGGTGTGGGCAGCTGCGAACTCGAATTCGGTGCGGTCACCGCTGCGGATGCAGAACTGGTGGATGCGCCCGTCGCCGATGAGGTCATGGCAGCGGCGCAGGACACAGGCGTGGCTGAGCTTTGCGCCCAGATAGTCGTCCCGCAGGTCGGCGTGGGCATCAAAGTGGACGATGTGGAGGTCGGGGTACTTTTCCACCATGGCCCGCACGGCACCCAGCGTGACCAGATGCTCTCCGCCCAGCAGGAGCGGGAACTTGCCGTCGTGCAGGATCTCTGCCGCGCGGCTCTGGATGTCGGCCAGTGCGCTCTCGCTGGAGCCGAAGCAGAGCTCCAGATCGCCGCTGTCGAAGATGTCAAAATCGGTCAGGTCGGCGTTCTGGTAGGGGCTGTAGGTCTCCAGACCGTAGCTCTCGTGCCGGATGGCAGCCGGGCCGAACCGGGCCCCCGGGCGGTAGCTGGTGGTGGAATCGTAGGGGGCACCGTACAGCACGATGCTGGCGGCACGGTAGCTGCTGTCGCAGCCGATAAAGGTTTCAACGTTGGGGTAAAGCATCAGTGTTCCTCCACTTCCCGCAGCATCTCCTCCAGAAAAGCCGGCAGGTAGAATGCTCCGATATGCAGTTTGGTGGTGTAGTACCGGGTGCGCATGTTCAGGGCCTTCCAGGCGGTTGCATCCAGATCATCGATGGGGTGGTACTTCTTGCTGGCAAAGCCGAACAGCCAGTAGCCCGCCGCAAAAGTGGGGATGTGGGCCTGATACACCCGGCTGATGGGGAAGGTGGAAGCAATGCGCTTGTGGCTGCGCTGCATGGCGTTGGCATCCTCGGCGTAGAAGGGGCTGCCCTGCTGGTTGACCATGATGCCGTCCTCTTTCAGGGCGTTGAAGCAGCTGCCGTAGAACTCACGGGTGAACAGGCCCTCGCTGGGGCCGAAGGGATCGGAGGAGTCCACGATGATGAGGTCGTATTCCTCCTCGCACTGGCGGATGAATTTGAGGGCGTTCTCAAAATAGATGTGCACCCGGCGGTCATCCATCCGGCAGGCGTTGCCGGGCAGGTAGGCGCGGCAGGCCTCCACCACCTGGGGGTCCATCTCCACCAGGTCGATGCGCTCCACCCGGTCGTAGCGGGTCAGCTCCCGCACCACGCCGCCGTCGCCCGCGCCGATGACAAGGATATCCTTTGCCTCCCGGTGCACGGCCATGGGCACATGGACGATCATCTCGTCGTAGATGAACTCGTCCCGCTCGGTCAGCATCACATTGCCGTCCAGTGTGAGCACCCGGCCAAACTCGGGCGTTTCAAAAATATCAATGCGCTGGTAATCGCTCTGCTTGGAGTAGAGCTGCTTGTTCACCCGGATGCTGTGCTTCACATCGGGGGTGTGAAATTCCGAAAACCAAAACTCCATCTGCTTTCCCTCCTTATGCCAGAACGTTCAGGTGCAAAATATCAGGGTCCTCGGGGCCGGTCATGCTGCAGCCCTTGGCCTTGGCGTACTCGATATAGTTCAGGATCTCCTTGGTGATGCGCTCGCCGGGGGCCAGAATGGGGATGCCCGGCGGGTAGCACATGACGAACTCGCTGCAGACCATGCCCTCGGTCTCCCGCAGGGGCAGGCTCTTTTTGGGGGCATAGAAGGCCTCCTGCGGGCTGGCAGCCACCACGGGGTCGATGTATTCCTGGCTCAGCAGGCCGGTGCCGTCGGTGTGGTAGCGGCGCTTGATCTCGGCCAGAGCGCTGACCAGCCGCTCGATCTCCTGGGGGCGGTCGCCGATGGAGAGGTAGGCCAGGATGTTGCCGATATCGCCGAACTCGATCTGGATGTCGTACTCGTCCCGCAGGATGTCGTAGACCTCGATGCCGGCAAGGCCGATGTCCAGCGTGTGGACGCTGAGCTTGGTGGTGTCAAAGTCAAAGACAGAGTTGCCGTTGCACAGCTCCTTGCCAAAGGCATAGTAGCCGCCCACGGCGTTGATCTCTTCCCGGGCGTACTCGGCCATATCCGCCACCTGATGGAACACCTGCCGCCCCCGCAGGGCAAGGTTGCGGCGGGAGATGTCCAGACTGGACATGAGCAGGTAGCTGCCGGAGGTGGTCTGGGTCAGGTTGATGATCTGCCGCACATAGCCCTGATGCACATTGGGCCCGATGAGCAGCAAGCTGCTCTGGGTCAGGCTGCCGCCGCTCTTGTGCATGGAGACCGAGGCCATATCGGCCCCCGCAGCCATGGCGGAAACGGGCAGGCCGTTGCCAAAGTAGAAGTGGGTGCCGTGGGCCTCGTCGGCCAGGCAGAGCATCCCGGCCTCGTGGGCCATCTTCACGATGGCGCGCAGGTCGGAACAGATGCCGTAGTAGGTGGGGTTGTTCACCAGAACGGCCACGGCGTTGGGGTGCTCCTTGATGGCCTTGGCCACCTGCTCCCGCTTCATGCCCAGCGAGATGCCCAGCCGCTTGTCCACCTCGGGATTCACATAGACCGGGACCGCGCCGCAGAGTACCAGTGCGTTCAGCACACTGCGGTGCACATTGCGGGGCAGGATGATCTCATCGCCCCGCTTGCAGGCTGTCAGCACCATGCTCTGCACAGAGCTGGTGGTGCCGCCCACCATTAAAAAGGCATGGGCTGCGCCAAAGGCATCGGCGGCCAGCTCCTCGGCCTCCCGGATGACCGATACCGGGTGGCAGAGATTGTCCAGCGGCTTCATGCTGTTCACGTCCACACCCACGCACTGCTGGCCCAGAAAGGCCGTCAGTTCCGGGTTGCCGCGGCCCCGCTTGTGGCCGGGCACATCAAAAGGTACCACACGCATCTGCCGGAACTGCTCCAGCGCCTCATAAATGGGCGCGCGGCGCTGATCCAGCCGGAACCGTGTACGGTTCTCACTCATCTTTTCTCCTCCGTCCCTGGTTCCGGCGCAGCAAAAAAGCGCAGGCCCACCACACTGGTGCAGACCTGCGCTTGAAAAAGCGTTCTGAACATGCAGACAAAGCCCCGGTGACACTGGGGAAAACCTCCGCATGGTTCAAAAAGACGGGATGACGAGAGTCTATATAGCAATTACACTTTTACTACTCTTATTGACCGTTTCACAAGTCTGCGCACGTTCTGCGCAATTTCATGGCTGTAAAGGAACCAACTTATAAAATTTGAGCTTTCAACTCAATCAATAATGGCAGCTTGCGCCGCCGGTCGGCAGTGGACCCGGCTGTCCGTATGGCCTTAGCCCCGATGGGCGGTCCCAGGTAATTTGCTTTGAAAAGACTCTGACACGCTTTGTCTCTCAAAATCGATGATATCTTATCATGCTATAAGGGTGGTGTCAATACTTTTTGGGAAAATAAAGCGGAAAATGGGCAAGCGGATCGCATTATGACAAGGACACTGTAAAGACATGGTAAAAGTGTGGCAAAACACTTTGCACAGACACGGCAAAACGCTTTTGCTTGACAAATGAAAGAAATTCTACTATACTGATTCTTACCGGTGCGCCATCGCCAAGCGGTAAGGCAGGGGACTTTGACTCCCCCATCGTAGGTTCGACTCCTGCTGGCGCAACTGAAAAAGAACCCGCAGGGGGCCTGGGCGACAGGTTCCCTGCGGGTTTTATTTTTTGTGAAAAGAGGGTGTTTGTGTGAACGAAGAGAATTCTCTGCTGACCGGGGCAGTGCGGCCCGCGTTGCTGCGGTACGCGCTGCCCATTATCCTGAGCATGGTGGCAACACAGTTTTACGCCGTGGCCGATACCATGATCATCGGCCTGCGGCTGGATGCCGATGCGCTGGCGGCAGTGTCCAACGCTTCCACGGTGCTGATGATCTTTCTGTTCATCTCCGGCGGCATGGAGCTGGGCGGCGGCCTGCTGGTGGCGGCGGGCAAGCCCACTGCCACAAAGCATGAGATGACAGAGCTGCTGTACAACCTGCTGTTCGTGGATGAGGTCATCGCCCTGTTGACCACGGCAGTGGGCTTTGTGACCCTGCCGGCCTTGCTGCGGCTGATCAACACGCCTGCGGAGATCCTGGATACCGCTGTGCTCTATGGGCGCATCTATCTGATGGGGCTGCCATTTCTGATGCCCTACGATCTGAGCAAAGAGTGTGTCATGGGCTGCGGCGATTCCAAAACGCCGCTCAAGGTCATTGTGGCGACCAGCGTGATGAACATTGTGCTTGACCTTGTTCTGGTGGGGCCCTTCGGGGTGGCCGGTGCGGCGGCTGCCACAGCGGCGGCGCAGGTGGCAGGCGCGGTCTACATGGTGGCGTTTCTGCGCCGCACCCAGATGGACGCGGCCTTCTCGCCCCGGATGCTCAAGGCGCGCTATGCCAGGGATATCTTCCGGCTGTCGGCCCCCAACAGTGTCCAGCAGGCCAGCGGCACCATCATCACCACGGTCAAACAGGGGCTGCTGGGCGGCCTGGGTGTGGAAGCCATTGCAGGCTTCTCCTGCGCAGGCAAGCTGTCCAGCCTGCTGATGATGCCGGTGTTCGGCTTTGTGCAGTCCACAGTGTTCTTTATTGCGCAAAACACAGCCGCCCTTCAGCCGGGCCGTGTGAAAGAGGGCCTGCGGGAAGGGCGGCGGATCTTGTTGGTGTATTCGCTTGGGGTGGTGGCGGTCTGCATCGGCCTGCGGGGACCGCTGCTCCGGCTCTTTACCACCGACCCGGCAGCGGCCAGCTACGGCTGCACCATGCTGGCCTTTGAGTCGGTGACCTACCTGTTTGTGGCACAGAAGCATCTGTTCGAGGCCCGCCTGCGCGGGGCCCAGAAGATGGGACTGTATCTGGCCTCCAGCCTGGGGCAGATCGCCCTGAACCTGCTGGCCTGTGTGATCCTGGTGCCCCGCATCGGTTTTGCAGGCTTCTGGATGTCCAGCTGGATCAGCGCACCCATCGGAATGCTGCTGGCGGCGGCGCTGGCGAACCTCTCAGGTACTTCGCACCAGCTCCCCTAATAGGGGGGGCTTGCCTCTCCTATTAGGAGAGGTGGCATCCCGCCGGGATGACGGAGAGGTTCAGCCAATCACCTCATACTGAAAATACTCGCACTTGACCTTGCTGCCCACCTCGATCTCGGGCGGCAGCAGGGCCAGCGCAACGGGGTTCAGCTCGTCGCTTTCAATGTCGGTGCGGCGCAGGTTGACATAATCGCCGTCAAAGCTGACGACCTCGTAATACCAGGGGCCCATAGGATACCTTCTTTCATTTGAGCTTTTCTTTGAGCTGTCGCTTTTTGGAGCGGCGGCTTTTTTAATGCTTCCGTTTTTTCTTTTCGTCCCAGGCAAAGTACCCGGTGTAGAGCAGGAACACGGGCAGGGCGGCAAGGGTGACAGTCCGGCTCAGGCGGATGCCGTCCGGCTGATAGACAAAGTCGATGGTGACCGTTCCGGCGGGGCAGAGAACGGCCATCAGGCCCTCGTCCACCCGCAGGATCTCGGTTTCCTGCCCATCCACATAAGCCGTGAAGCCGTCATCGTAGGGCACGGAGAAGAACATCAGGTTGGTCCTGTCCAGCGTGGCTTCAGCGTGGAAGCCTGCGCTGTTCATCTCAAAGGCGGTGCAGGCAGAGGCCCGGCGGTCGGCGCAGTCCTGAGTGTAGCGGGTGTAGGTCAGGTCGTTGAGCTCTGCCGTGGGCAGGGGCGTGAGGTACTGCCCGTAGGCCACCGCATCCTCCTCAGTGAGCACCAGTGCCCGCATGAGCAGGTTGGAGCGGGTGGGGGTCACGGTGTCCTCGTACTGGGCCTCGGTGAGGTAGTAATCGTAGGTGAAGCCCATGGGAACGTAGTTCTGATTCTCGTAGAGAACATAGCCGTCCAGGGTATCGTAATACGTCCAGCCCTCATCGGCCTCAGCGTGGAACTGCTTCTGATGCGCAAGTGTGGTCAGCAGGTATCTGACGCTGAGCAGGCCGCGCAGGGCGTAGTTGGAGAGCTCGGGCTGACTGCGCACATCCCGCTTGACCCCCAGTGCCGGATAAAAGCTGAGGATGCTGGGAGCGGCGGTGCTGCCGAAATACTGCAGGCAGCTCTTGTCCAGCCACAGGCCCAGATTGTCGTGGGTCTTGTAGGTGTCAATGCGCCAGTCGCCCTCGGGCAGATCCTCCTTCAGGGCCAGCGCGTTGATATACTGCTCCACAAGGTCACTGTCGGTGTTCCACTGGCCGAACTTGCCAATGCCGATGTGGACGATGCCGAACAGGCAGCTGAACGCCAGCACACCGGCCAGCAGGCGGCGGGCAAAGACCCTGCGCTGCTGCCAGCGCCTGCAGATGCAATGGTAGACGGCCAGCCCGCCCAGACCAAAGGCAAGCACGGCGCAGTACTGGCCCGGATTCTGCAGCACGCCCAGGCTCCACTCCTTGGTGGTGGCATCCTGCACGGGCACCAGTGCAAAGGCCAGCGTGGCGATCATTACAAAAGCAATGCTCCGGGCGGGGCGGGCGAGGTCGAGGCTGGGGTCCTCCCACGCGCTCACCGTCATAGCCGCAAGGATGAGCACCGGCATATAGAACCACCGGGCATAGTAGCTGGAATTGAGGGCATAGAACGCGCTGTTCAGGATGGGCACCAGCGCAAATACCATGCAGACGGCAATGATCCGCTTTTTGCTGTCGCCCTGCCGGGCACGCCAGTAGGCCACCACACCGGTCAGACTGCACAGGGGCAGATAGGCTGTCATGCTGGTCCATTTGATGATGCCCTCAGACCAGATGGAGGTCATATAGGGGGAATCCGGGGGCAGCACCCAGCTCAGCAGAATGGCCAGATACTGCTGGGGCTTGGAATAGGTCAGAAAGCCCCAGCCGGAGGAAAGATCGATGGTGCGCGGGTTCTGCAGCACGCTGAGGACGGTGGGCCAGAGCACCACAAAGCCCAGTGCCACGCCCAGCAGGCTCTCAAAGGCCAGCTGACCGAAGAGGCGGGGTGTGAGCCGAAACTCCCCGGCGGAGAGCTTGCAGACGAAGTAGATGACAAGGAAGAGCACCTGCCCCACAAAGAAAAAGTAGTTGTTGAGCAGGTTCACCGCCACCCAGAAGGCGAACCATCCGTGGCGGTGCTCGTAAATGGTCTCATCCAGTGCCCAGAGCATCCAGGGGAAGAGGGCCAGCACATCGATGAAGTGGTTGAAGAAGATGTTGTACAGCCCCCAGCCCGAAAAGGCGTAGAGGGCCGCACCCAGCACCGCAAAGTTCGGGTCTTTGACGTAGCGGCGCAGGTACAGATACGCGCCGCCGCCCGCCACCGCGAACTTGAGCACCAGCAGCGGCACCATGAGGTAGGGGAGCCAGTTCTGCGGGAAGAGCAGGGAAAACCAGAAGAAGGGGGAGCCGTACAGGTAGAACGAATAGGCGTTCATGGTTCCGCTGCCCAGGTCAGTTGCCCAGGAAAAGGTGTTCTTCACGCCTTCGTATCCGGCAGGGTAGCCTGCCCCCTTGAGAAAGCCGTTCATGTAGCGGTAAAAGCTGATCTGCTGGCTGTTGAAATCGCCTGCATAGTGGAAAAAGCCGCCGTCCAGCAGATAGAACGGCAGGAAGATGAGGGCGGCTGTCAGGGCGCAGAGCCCCACGGTGAGCCAGAACTTGTCCTGCTTCTGCCCCAGCATCCGGGGCGAAGAATGAAATGCAGTCATGCGTCAGTCCTCTTTTCAGTATCGGAAATTTCCCGCTTACGGGAACGGCACCTCGCGGGTGTCATCGGGGTCCTGCGCGGCCCTGCGCTGCTGTTCGAACACCGCGTCGATGAGGGTGTCGAGGTCAGAAAGGCGGCTCAGCTCACAGCAGTAGCGCCGCAGGCTGGCGGCCCCCTTCAGGCCCTTCATGTAGTGCATGGTCTGGGCCCGGGCCTGGGGCATGGCAACGAACTCGCCCTTCTGCTCCACCATCTCCTCCACCTGCCGGCGCAGGGCGTTCATCCGGGCCTGCAGGTTCGGCTCCTTGGGGGCGGGCAGGCCTTCCAGCGCGGCGTTCACCCGCTCAAAGAGCCAGGGGTCGCCCAGAGCAGCCCGGGCGATCATCACGCCGTCGCAGCCGGTCTCCTCCACCATCCGCACAGCATCCTCGGCGGTGCGGATATCGCCGTTTCCCAGCACGGGAACGTGGACAGCATCCTTCACCGCCGCAATGATGGACGGGTCGATGCCCGGGGTGTACATCTGTTCCCGGGTGCGGGCGTGGACGGCGATGAGCACCGCGCCCGCCTGCTCACAGGCTTTGGCGCATTCCACGGCCGTGACGTGCTCCGCGTCCCAGCCCTTGCGCATCTTCACGGTGACGGGGCGGGAGGTGTTTTTGACCACTTCTTCCACAATACGGCCGCAGCGGTCGGGGTCAAGCATCAGCTTGCTGCCCGCCCCGCCCGAGACGATCTTGGGGGCCGGGCAGCCCATGTTGATGTCCAGAAAATCGAACGCGTACTGCTCCACGGCGGCAGCGGCCTGCCCCATGATCTCGGGCACTTCGCCAAAGATCTGCACGCCGTAGGGGGCACCGTTGGGTTCGGCCTTGAGCAGGCTGACGGTTTTGTGGTCGCCGTATACCAGCGCCCGGCTGGACACCATCTCACTGACGGTAAAACCGGCTCCGTGCTGGGCCATCAGCCGCCGGGCCGGGGCATCGGTAAAGCCCGCCATGGGGCCGAACACTGCCCGGTGGGGCAGGGAGATCTCCCTGATCTTCAAAGGGGTGTTGAAAGGTTCCATGATACTCCTTAGCGCTATCTGATTTAGTTGATAACATGATAAAATTTGGATTATAAGTATACCATATTTCCGGCGGCAGAACAAGAAGCGGAACATCTTTCTTGTCAGCGCGGGATTTTTCCGGTATACTGGGGGCAAAAGGAGGAGCGGCTGGAACACGGCAGCCAGCTGCACAAAAGAGATGGAATACAGAGCATGGAAAAAGCAGAACGGCGCAGGGGAGAGCATCCGCACCTCCCTGCTGGGCTACGGCTGTATGCGGTTCCCCACCACACCGGAGGGAGCCATTGACGAGCCCCGGGCCGAAGCGCTGCTGAACGCCGCACGGGATGCAGGCGTGAACTATTTTGACACCGCTTACCCCTACCACGGCGGCCAGAGCGAGCCCTTTGTGGGCAGGGTCATTGCAAAGTGGCCCCGGGAGAGCTTTTATCTGGCCACCAAGATGCCGCTGTGGCAGTGCGGGAGCCTGGAGGAGGCCCAGCATATCTTTGAAGAGCAGCTCCGGCGGCTGGGCGTGGAGTACATCGACTTCTACCTGCTGCACTCCCTGTACGCCGCCCGATACGACCGGGCCAAGGAAATGGGCATCGTGGACTGGCTGTGGGAGCAGAAAAAGCTGGGCCGCATCCGCAGCTTCGGTTTCTCCTGCCACGACAACGCGGCGGGCCTTGAGCACATCCTGCGGGATCAGCCCTGGGATTTCTGCCAGCTGCAGTATAACTATCTGGACACCGATGACCGTGCCGAGGAGATCTCGGGTGACCGCGGCTATCAGTTGACCGAAGAGCTAAACATCCCCCTCATCATCATGGAGCCCATCAAGGGCGGCACACTGGCCAACCTGCCCCCGGAGGCCGAAGCGCCCCTCAAGGCCCTGCGGCCCGAGGCCTCAGATGCCTCCTGGGCCCTGCGCTGGGTGGGCAGCCACCGGAACGTCCATGTCATCCTCTCGGGCATGAGTGCCGAGGATCAGCTCACGGATAACCTGGCCACCTTTGCCCGCTTTGAGCCATTGACCGCTGCAGAGACCGCCGCGGTGGAGCAGACCGCCGCCTTCCTGCACAGCCGCATCAAGATCGGCTGCACCGGCTGCCGGTACTGTATGCCCTGCCCCATGGGGGTGGATATCCCAGACAACTTCAGCATCTGGAACAAGCTGGGGATGTTCGGCCAGCCCGAGGCCATCAAGCACCAGTGGGAAGCCCACTTCCCCGATGCCGAAAAGGCCAGCCACTGCGTCCGCTGCGGCAAGTGCGAGGCGGCCTGCCCCCAGCATCTGCCCATCCGCAATGCGCTGGCCCAGCTGCAGCAGGAGCTGGATCAGCTGTAATCTGCATCAGAAAAGCCACCGGCAAAAACCGGTGGCTCTTTTCTTTTATTCGCTCCACTCCATCCCGATTTTATCCAGCATTGCGCGGCGCTCAGGGGTGAGCTTGGGGTCGTGGGTGGTATCCCACTCCCGCATCCGGCGGAGCCAGTCGCCCAGGCAGAAGCCGGTTTCGTCGGATTTGTAGTTGGCGGCGGCGTGGAGGTTGCCGTGAGCCTTGTAGTAGGCCTTGGCCTGCTGATAGGCGGTTCCCCACTTGGCATCCCGGGCATCCCACACCATGCCGATGCTGTTCAGCTTTTTGATGTGGGCGGGCGTGACCTGATAGGAATCCGGGCGGTTCTTGCGGGCTGCACGCAGGTTGGAGATCCACACGCCCAGCCGGACACCGTCGCTGTCCACATAGCTGGCGGGGACCAGCAGATGTTTGTACTTGCGGGCATAGCGGGCGGCACTGCGGAAGTTCCGCTCCCAGTTGGCCTCGCGCACGGTGCCGTGGTCAGCAGCGGGATCACTGGGGCGGCGCTCGCCCTTGAACAGGGTGCGCAGCAGCTTGCGGCGCTCACTGCTCAGGGCGCTGCTGCCGGAGTTCAGGGCCTGCCGCTGACGGCTGACCCAGCTGCCCAGCCAAACGCCGTCCGCAGTCTTGTAGACAGAGGGAATCTCCAGATCGCCGTGCTCTGTCTTGTAGGCCAGAGCCAGATCATAGCGCTCCTGCCAGGGGTCGTACTTTTCCCACACCATGCCCAGCTTGTCCAGCAGGGCCTTGCGCTCAGGGGTGACCCGGGCGCTGGAGCGGTCCGGGTTCAGGTAGGCATAGCGCTGGCGCGCCACCCACTTGCCCAGCAGTACTCCGTCCGGCGTGACATACTCCGAGGGGACGTTCAGGTTGCCGTGCTCATGGTAGTAGGCGGCGGCAACATCGTACAGGGACATCCACTTGCGGTCGTTGCGGTTGGTCCAGTCCATGCCCAGAGCGTCCAGCCGCTCCACCTGTTCCTGAGGCAGCTCGCCTGCCTTGTGAGCGGCGCGCTGGGCCCCCAGCCAGACCCCCAGACCGAAGCCGGAGGGCGTTTCGTACTTGATGGGCACTTCCAGATCGCCGTGCTCCAGATAATACTGAGTGGCGGCGGCATAGTTCTGCTCCCACAGGTCGTTGGAGGTGCTCCACACCATGCCGATGGCTTCCAGCCGCTCGATGCGGTTCTGGGTCAGGTTGCCGCCCAGATAGCGCTGGCGGTTGTAGACAATCCATTCGCCCAGCGCAAAATCATTTTTATCGCGGTAGCGCACCGGCACCAGCAGGTCGCCGTGCTCGGTGCGGTATTTCTGCGCGGAGGCAAAGCCCTTTTCCCAGGCAGCTTCCAGCCGGTGGTTCCAGCGGATGCCCAGTTTTTCCAGCTTGGCGGCCTGTTCGGCTGTCAGGCGGCCCGGGCGCTGCCCGGCCTGTACCTGCCGCTGGAGCTCGAGCCACTTGCCCACGGGCACGCCGCTGTGGATGGTATAGCTCCGGGGCAGCTCCAGGGTGCCCTCTTTGGCGGCGGCATCGGCGGCAGCCTGGCACAGCACCTCCCAGCGGGCTTCCATCTCCCGGCGCAGCTTGCCGTACAGGCGGTAGGTCTGCTGCATGGGGCGCTCCTGCCGGAAGCCCGGCGTTTTGCTGCCGGCCTTGGTCATGGCCTCGGTGCAGTCCCGCTGCAGGGTGCGGCCGTTGCCCAGCCCCTCAAACTGCGCCACAAGGTCGAACACCGGCACGCTGCGGCTGCCTGCAGCCACCAGCGCGCGGCAGAGCATCTGCTTGAAGGTGGACATCAGGCTGGACTGGCGCACCAGAATGACCCCGGCCAGCCCCTCCAGCGGCTGCTGGACTCCCGGCGCGTTGACGCAGAGCAGGACCTTGGGGCCGGGGGCTGTATCAGAGAGGAAAGTCTCCACGGCGGCAGAATCCGCAAAGCAGGCGTGATCCGCGGCGTAAAAGCGGACGGCAGGGTCCACAGTGCGCAGCAGCTTTTCCAGCTCCGTGCCCAGCTTTTCCTGATAGGCGGCGGATTCAAACAGGACCAGATAATGGCCGCTGGTATCGCTGAGCAGGCGGGGCAGCAGAACGGTCAGGTTTTCCACCTGACGCAGAGACCAGCTCAGCTCTTCATATTGAACGCGCAGGGAGGTGTCGCCCTTGGGCATACACAGGTTTTTGATCCGGGCGCGCAGGGTGGCCAGCTCCTCCTCCTGAGGCCAGAGCAGGGCCGCATAGGCTGAGGGCACCGGCATGGTCCCGGCGGCCATGGCCTCGGCCACAGTCATGTGGGAGACGATGCAGTCGGCAAACAGCTCCTGCGCGGCGGCGCAGACGGGGGCACCGTTGGGCACACCCAGCCCCAGCACCTTTGCCTGGGAGCACATCCGCAGCAGCTTCTGCACCGACTGTGCCCAGCACACGGCGCTCAACTCATGGTAGCAGTCCAGCACGATGCAGCCGGGTTTCTGCTCCCCCAGCCGCACCCACTGCTCCGGGGTGGCAGCGGCCAGCTTTTCGCAATCACAGAAGCGGACATTGCCGGGCAGGGTGCCGCCGTTGTAGCGTGTCAGCTCTGCCTGCCGCAGGGCCAGACGCTGTGCACCGGCCACCAGCCAGAAAAAGGTGGTCTGGGGGTGAGCCTCCACCACCTTCCAGGCAATACAGCTTTTGCCGGTGCCGGTGGGGTGGAACACGGCGGCCCGGTTCAGGGTCTCCAGAGACTGTACAGCTTTCTGAAAAGCGGCTTCGTTGACGGGATTCAGGGTCATCGACATGGTGGTAGTGTCCTCTCCGAGTTGCATGTTTGACATCGTTGGATACAACGAAAATATTTCATAGAATTAGTTTATCGCAAAAAACATTTTTCTGTCAAGCCCTTTGAAGAGAATTTAGAGCAAAACTCGGGAAAAGAATAAAAATAGTGTGGAATCTGTGGCAGAAACTGCGAACTTTGTGCGCAGCAACGGGGATACTGAAAGTGGAAATGCGTCCCGGAGCGGAGAGAAAGTATGACCTATGGCTGGAAGAAGGCTTCTTTTGCCCCGGCAGAGCTGCCCGGGCCGCACCGGGGAGATCCGGGCAGGAGGGCTGCTGCGGAACATCCAAGAAGCATTTCATCTTTGCGGCCGAAAAAATGAAAAATTCCCTCTTGACTTTATGAAAATAAAGCGTATAATGCAATCAACAAACCGATGAGGCGGAAGAGAACCTGCAAGCGCACTTACAGTGAGCCCGAATGGTGAAAACGGGCAGAGAGCGGAGCAGAGTTCGTGGGCCGCCGAGGGCCGGGCGAACAGGGCAGTGCCTTTAGTAGCTTGGGACGGAAGCCTCCGTTACAGGGCAGGGGAGTGTTGGCTCTCCGTTGAGGGGCTCCTGCAGTTTTCCATGGTGGGAAGACGAGTGGAGCAAGCAAGGTGGCACCGCAGATTCGAATTTCTCGACTCTGTCCTTGTGGATGAACACACAGGGACGGGGCCGTTTTTATTTTACCCGTTCCGCAGGTGGAGCGGGTTTTATTTTTTGGGCCGCCCGCTCCGGGAAAGGAGCAACCGCTATGAAAACCATGAACATGATCTCCCGCCGCAGCTTCCTGAAGGCTACCGCCGCAGCCGCTGTCGTATCCGCACTGGGCCTGACCGGCTGCGGTTCCTCCGGTTCTTCTGCCGCAGCATCCAGCACCGCTTCCAGCGCTGCCGGTTCCGCTGCCGCCGCTTCTGAGGCAGGCCAGACCTTTAAGGTGGGCATCGTCAACTATGTGGATCATGCTTCCCTGAACCAGATCGTGGCCTCTGTTGAGAGCCGCCTGGATAAGGTGGGCGCGGAGAAGGGCGTGACCTTCGACTATGCCGATTACTACGCCAACGCCCAGGCTGACCAGTCCAACCTGAACCAGATCGGTGCAGACCTCGTGGCCGACCAGGTAGATGTCATCGTGGCCGTGGCCACCCCCACCGCCGCCACTATGCTGGCCGCTGTGGAGGACACCGACATCCCTGTGGTCTACTCTGCCGTCACCGACCCTGTTTCCGCCGGGTTTGATGGGGAAGAGGGCATCACCGGCACCTCCGATGCCCTGAACACCGAGGCCATTATGAACCTCATCACTGCCATCAACCCCGACATCGACACCATCGGCCTGCTGTACGACCTGAGCCAGGATGCCTCCACCCAGGCCATCGCCGATGCCAAGGCGTTCTGCGACAGCAAGGGCATCAAGTACATTGAAAAGAACGGTACCACCACCGCCGAGGTGCAGATGGCTGCCGAGGCCCTTGTGGCCGCCGGTGTCAAGGCAGTGTTCACCCCCACCGACAACACCGTGATGACCGCCGAGCTGTCCATCTACGAGACCTTTACCGATGCAGGCGTGATGCACTTCACTGGTGCCGACAGCTTTGCTTTGAACGGTGCCTTTGTGGGCTACGGCGTGGATTACGTCCAGCTGGGCGAGGCCACCGCCGATATGGTGGTGGAGCTGCTCTGCGGCGGCAAGACCCCCGCAGACCTGCCCTACCAGACCTTCGACAACGGCATCGTGACCATCAATACAGAAACGGCCGCAGCATTGGGCATGGACGACAATACCCTGAACATGATTAAGGAAGCCTTCAAGCCCTACTGCACCGAAATTGTGGTAGTGACCACGCAGGAGAATTTCTAAAAAGGAGTACATCAACCATGCTGGCGAGTATCTTTTCGCTCAACGTGATCCAGACGGCGCTGGAGCTGGGCTGCATGTACGGTCTGGTGGCGCTGGCGCTGTTTCTGAGCTATTCGATCCTGAACATTGCCGACTTGTCCACCGATGGCTGCTTCACCCTTGGCTGTGCCGTGGCCTGCCAGGTGGCGCTGACAGGCCACCCCATCCTGGCCCTGTTCGCGGCCATGGCGGCGGGTGTGTGTTCGGGCTTTGTCACCGCCTTTTTGCAGACACGTCTGGGCGTTGAGAGCATCATGGCAGGCATCATCGTGAACACCGGTCTATACACCATCAATCTGGCGGTCATGGGCTTTTCGTCCACGATGTCCCTGGTCAAGACCGATACGGTATTCTCGCTGGCAAAATCCGCACTGGCCTTTATGGGCGGCTGGTATAAGCTGGTCATCGCGGCGGCGGTCATTGTACTCGCCTGTGCCGCCATGGTGGGTTTCCTGGGCACCCGGCTGGGCCTTTCCATCCGCGCCACCGGCGACAATGCCGCCATGGTGCGGGCCTCCAGCATCAACCCGGCCTTCACCATCACAGTGGGCCTGTGCATCTCGGGCGCGCTGACCGCCCTTTCCGGCGGCCTGCTGGCCCAGTACCAGAAGAGCAGCGACATCAACGTGGGCACCGGCATGGTGACCATTGCACTGGCTTCCCTTATCATCGGCGAAACGCTGGTGGGCAAGCGCACCATGGTGCGCCGGGTGCTGGGCGTGGTGTTCGGCAGCTGCCTGTATCGCTTTATCGTGGCCGTGGCCCTGCGCTTCAATGTGCCCGCCGCCGCCATGAAGCTGGTGAGCGCCCTCATCGTGGCTGTGGCCATCTCGATGCCCGCCATCCGGGCAAAGTTTGCCTTTGAGCAGCGCAAGCACAATGCCCGGAAGGAGGTGCACTGAGATGGAAATGCTGGAACTGAACAACCTGCACAAGACCTTTAACCCTGGCACCGTCAACGAAAAGGTGGCCCTGAACGGTGTGAGCCTGCACATGGAGGCGGGCGACTTTGCCACCATCGTGGGCTCCAACGGCGCGGGCAAATCCACCATGTTCAACGCCATCACCGGCGGTTTCATTGCCGACGAGGGCAGCATCGTGCTGGGCGGGCAGGACATTACCTTTGCGCCCGAGTATGAGCGCAGCAAGGTCATCGGCCACCTGTTCCAGGACCCCCTCAAGGGCACGGCCCCCAATATGACCATTGAGGAAAACCTTGCGCTGGCCTATCTCCGGGCAGGAACCGCCCCCCACGCCATCTTCTCCCGCATCTCCCGCAAGGATAAGGAGCTGTTCCGGGAAAAACTTGCCCTGTTGAACATGGGCCTTGAGGACCGGATGAAGCAGCCGGTGGGTCTGCTTTCCGGCGGCCAGCGGCAGGCGCTGACCCTGCTCATGGCCACCCTCGTTACCCCCAAGCTCCTGCTGCTGGACGAGCACACCGCAGCCCTCGACCCTGCCACGGCGGAGAAGGTGCTGGAGCTGACCAAGAGCATCGTGGCCGAGAAAAAGATCACCTGCCTGATGGTCACCCACAACATGCATCAGGCCCTCGAGCTGGGCAACCGCACCCTGATGATGGACGGCGGCCGCATCGTGTTCGATGTCAAGGGCGAGGAGCGCAGGAAGATGACCGTGGACGACCTGCTGGAAAAGTTCCGCGAGAATGCCGGCAAGGCCCTGGACAATGACCGCATCCTGCTGAGCAAGGTGGAAGCGGGCAACTGAAAAGAAACTCAAACTGCCCTGTCTGGACCCGAAACCGTGTCTGACAGGGCAGTTTTGATACAACAAGGAGAAAACGAGATGAAAATAACGATCCGTACCCCGCAGATGCAGGATTATGACCGATTTTCTGCTATTATGGATCAGGTCCAGCAGATGCATGTCGAGTGGCGGCCGGATGTCTACAAGCCGGCCAGCCCATTGATTACAAAGGAACTGTTTGGCGAACTCCTGAAATGGGACAGCTGGTATATTGCCGAGACGGACGGCATCGTTGTTGGTGTTCTGGAAGTGTTTAAGCGGCATGTGGAAAGCCCGGCGCAGGTAACAAAGGATGTTTTGTTCGTCAGCACCATGGCGGTGGATGAGGCGTATCGCGGGAAGGGCATCGGGCACCAGTTCTTTGATAAGGTGAAGCAACTCAAAGCAGAAAAGGGATGCGACACCATTGAACTGCAGGTGAACGCTAAAAATAAAATGGCGTATGAGATGTACCGGAACTATGGCTTTACGGAAAAGTCCATCAATATGGAGCTGAAATAAAACGATTGTAATTATCCTTGTATATGTAGTCATAATGTGATACAATGCTTTTGACAGGAGGTGTCACTTATGATGCAGACATTTGTTCGCCCATCCCGTGATCTGCGCAACCACTACGCTGAAATTTCAGAGATGTTGAAAGACCACAATCATGTTATTATCACAAATCATGGTCGTGGGGAATCCGTCCTCATCAACATTGAGGACTACGCCAAGTATGAGGAGTTCATGCACCAGCGGTATGTTGTCGAGGAGCTTGCCAAGGCAAAACAGCAGGCGGCAGACCCCAACACGCAGTGGACAGAGCATGAAAGCGTATGGGAGACGCTCCACGAACAGTATGACGTATAAGATCAAATATCTGCCCCTTGCTGTACAGGACTTGAATGACATTGCCCGGTGTTTGTCCGGCTTCTACCCCCAAACGGCCCGCCGTGTGCTGAAAGAAATGCGGGAAAAGATCACAAAGCTGGGGGATACCCCACGGATGTGTGAAGTCTATGCCCTTGACCCGACCTACCGCAAGCTGGTGGCAGACCAGTATCTGGTGTTTTACCATGTCAATGAGAACGTCAAGGTGGTGGAGATCCACCGTGTACTGCGCGGCTCATGGAATTTGCCGCAGTACCTGGAATAAAACAAAGAGCAGAGCGCTCCAGCCAGCTGGCCAGACGCTCTGCTCTTTTTAATGCAATATTCTGAAAACGCAGAAATTACTTGACGTACTCAACGGTGTACTCGAAACCATACTCTTCCTGCAGTTTCTTGACGGCAGGCTCGCAGTCCTCGATGAAGCTGGGTGCGTAGACGGAAGCACCGTTGTGGTCCTTCTTGTAGTCCTCCACGATCTGCTGCAGCTTTGCCCAGCCCTCGTTGGCCTTGGCGTTGTCAACAGTGTCGGGGAAGTTGATGATGAATTCACGGTGCTGCGGAATACGAGCTTTCATAAGTGATATCTCCTTATTTGACAATTTGTAGTTTGTTACTTGATTTATACAGAAGCATAATGCTTTTGTAGATAACGGATAGATTGTATAGAAGGATAGCCTGCCCTCTGTGCCCGGCTGCTGCCGGTTTCAGACGGAGAGATTATACACCTGGCAGGCATTCTCCACCGTCTGCCGGAACACCTGCTCCGGTTCCTCACCCTTGATGCTAGCGATATACTCGCCTACATAGCGGATGAGAGAGCTGTCGCAGCGGGTGCCGCGGACAGGCTCCGGGGCCATATAGGGGCAGTCAGTTTCCAGGACGATGCGTTCCAGCGGCAGGGCGGCAATGGCCTTGGCGGCACGCTTGGCCCCCTTGAAGGTGCAGGCCCCGCCAAAGCCGATGTAGAGCCCCTGCTCTGCCAGCCAGAGCGCGTCATCGGCGCTGCCGGAATAGCAGTGGACGATGCCCTTGGGCCGGTACTTTTTTAGCAGGGCGTAGACATCGGCGTGGGCGCTGCGGTCGTGCACGATGATGGGCTTGTCCAGTTCCAGCGCCAGCCGGATCTCGGCCTCAAACAGCGCCAGCTGGGCATCCTTGGGCACGGGCCAGTGGTAATCCAGTCCGCACTCCCCCACAGCCACCACCTTGGGGTCCTTGTAATAGGGGGCAAGGGCACGCATCTCTGCGGCCCAGTCGCCGCCGTATACCGAGACAGTAGGGGCGGGGCCTTCCTCACCGCAATTCTCCGGGGCCAGCAGGCTCTCCGGGTGGATGCCAACGGCGGCGTACACCCAGGGATATTTGTGGGCCAGCTCCAGCACCTTGGGCGCATCGCCCGAATGGGTGGCCTGCTCGCACACGCCCACCACCCCTTTGCCGGGCAGGCTGTCCAGCAGGGCAAAGCGGTCCGCGTCAAAGGCACGGGCGTTATAATGGGCGTGGGTGTCAAAGATGGGGTATTCCATATTACCGGGCACGCTCCTTTTTGGCGGGGGTCTTGTTTACCAGCCAGATGCCGATGCAGACCAGCACCAGCGCCCCCAGATACTGCCACCGGAACAGCGGCTCCCCATTGATGAGGGCGCTGAGCAGAACATTCACCACCGGGTTCACGAACCCGAAGATGGCGATCCGGCTGACGGGGTTGTTCTTCATCAGCAGGGCCCAGACGATGTAGCCCGCGCCGCAGATGAAGGCCAGCGCCAGCAGGTCCAGCACGCTGAGCACAGACCAGTGTTCCAGCCGTCCGCCCAGAACAGCGCCCAGCAGGAACAGGGCCGCACCGCCCACGAACAGGTTCACAAAGCAGACGGCAAAGCTGTCTGCCCGGCGGGTGACGGATTTGTTCCAGGGGCCTGCCAGCGTGAAAAGGACGGTAGCAATGAGCATGTAGGCTACACCCCGGGCGCTGCCGCCGCCGTGGTTGCCCAACGTGGCGATGAGAACGCCCGCAAAGCCGATGCCGCAGCCCAGCGCCTTGGCCGGGGTCATGCGGTCAGCCCTGCCGTAAAGGAAATGGGCAAAGATGACCCCCAGAAAGCTCTGGGTGCTGTTCAGGATGCCCCCAAAGGCACCGGTGAGCAGGGCAACAGCGCTGTAGAAAAAGGCGTACTGCGCTGTGGTCTGCCACAGGCCCAATGCACAGCATTCGGCCAGGATCTTCCCTTTGGGCATGGCGGGGAGCCTGCCCTCCAGCAGCAGGCTGCCGCCCAGTACCAGCACACTGCCTAGCATGAACCGCACCCCTGCAAAGCAGAGAATGGAGGCCGTGTCAGCGGTGTCGATGGCAAAGAGCCGGTAGCCCAGCTTGATGAAAGGGAAAGCCGAACCCCACATGGCGTTGCAGAGGATGGCAATGACAACGGCAAAGGCCGGTGTGCCGAAAAGCCGGTCCAGCTTTTCGGTGCGGCTCAGCTGTGTCTCCATGGCTCAGTGGATGCGGCTGCCAACGGGGGTGTTGTCGCCGTAGAAGGCGATGGAACAGCCGCCGTCAGCGGTGTCGGCAGCAAAGATCATGCCCTCGCTGACATACTTGCCCTTCAGCATGGGACGGGGGGCCAGATTGCAGACGATGCCGATCTTCTTGCCGATCAGATCCTCCGGCTTGAACCACTTGGCAATGCCGGACAGGATGCAGCGCTCACGCTCGCCGTCAAACACGGTCAGGTGGAGCAGCTTCTTGCTCTCCTTCAGGTTCTCGCAGGCACGCACCTCGGCCACGCGCAGCTCCACCTTGCAGAAGGTGTCAAAGTCGATCTCTTCCTCGTGGGTAAAATCAACGGTGCTCTCCTCAGCGGCGGGGGCGGCAGCAGCCTTTTCGGCTTCGGCCTTGGCCTTGTTGGCAGCTTCGGCAGCGGCCTTGCGCTTCTCGTCCTCTTCCTTCAGGTGAGCGATCTCCTTGGCCACGTCAATGCGGGGGAACAGGGCATCGCCCTTGTGGACGGTGTAGGTCTCCTGCACGCCGTAAGCAGCCTTGCTCAGGTCGATGTCGGCAGTGGACAGGCCCAGCTGATCCATCATCTTGGGAGCGGTGGAGGGCAGGTAAGCGTTTAGCAGGATGCCTGCTACACGCAGTGCCTCGCACAGGTGGTAGAGCACGCTCTCCAGACGGGCCTTGTTGGCCTCATCCTTGGCCAGAGCCCAGGGAGCGGTCTCATCGATATACTTGTTGGCACGCTGGATCACGGCAAAGATCTCCATCAGGGCCTGGGGGATGGTCAGGTTGTCCATGTCGGCAGTGACCTTGCCCAGCAGCTCATTGACCATGGTCTCCAGCTCCGTGTCGATGGCCTCGGTGCCAGCGGCCTTGTGGACCGTGCCGCCGAAGTACTTCTCGCACATGGCAACGGTGCGGCTGAGCAGGTTGCCCAGGTCGTTGGCCAGGTCGCTGTTGATGCGGTTGATCAGGGCCTCGTTGGTGAACATGCCGTCATTGCCAAAGGGAATCTCACGCAGCAGAAAGTAGCGGATGGAGTCCACGCCGTAGCGGTCGCACAAGACCACAGGGTCCACAACGTTGCCCACGGACTTGGACATCTTGCCGCCGTTCATCAGCAGCCAGCCGTGGCCAAACACGCGCTTGGGCAGCGGCAGATCCAGAGCCATGAGCATGGCGGGCCACAGGATGGTGTGGAAGCGCAGGATCTCCTTGCCCACCATGTGCAGGTCAGCAGGCCAGAACTTGTTGTAATCGTGGTAGGTCTCGTTGCCGTAACCCAGCGCGGAGATATAGTTGCTCAGCGCATCGACCCAGACATACATGGTGTGCTTGGGGTCAAAGGGAACGGGGATGCCCCACTTGACAGAGGTGCGGGAAACACAGGTGTCCTGCAGGCCCTGCTTGATAAAGGCGATCATCTCGTTCTTCCGGCTCTCGGGCTGGATGAACTGGGGATTCTCCTCGTAGTACTTCAGCAGGCGGTCGGCATACTTGCCGGTCTTGAAGAAGTAGGCCTCCTCGTGGGCATCATAGACCTCGCGGCCGCAGTCGGGGCACTTGCCGTCCACCAGCTGGCTGTCGGTCCAGAAGCTCTCGCAGGGCTTGCAGTAGTGGCCGATGTACTCGCCCTTGTAGATATCGCCCTGCTCATACAGCTGGGTGAAGATCTTCTGGCAGGTCTCCACATGGTAGTCATCGGTGGTGCGGATGAAGCGGTCATAGCTGACATCCAGCAGCTTCCACAGATCCTTGACGGTGGCAACGATCCGGTCAACGTACTCCTTGGGGGTCACGCCTGCATCGGCGGCCTTGTCCTGGATCTTCTGGCCATGCTCATCGGTGCCGGTCAGGAACATGACTTCCTTGCCCTGCATCCGCTTGAAGCGGGCCAGCGCGTCGCAGGCCACGGTGGTGTAACTGTGGCCGATGTGCAGCTTGTCGCTGGGGTAGTAGATGGGGGTCGTGATGTAGAATGTGTTGTGTTCGCTCATGGGGGATGATTCTTCCTTTCTGTTGTGGCTGTGTCACAAAAAAGCTCCCGTCCTGCCGGAATGCACCGGACAAGGACGGGAGCTGAACTTCCGTGGTACCACCTTGCTTTGCCGCGCCCTTGCAGGCATGGCCTTGCGTGCCGGGGTAAAACCGGCCTCCGCGCGGTAACGGGCGCACCCGGCGGGGGCTTGGCGGCGCGCCGCTTCACCCCCACAGCTCAGAGGCCATCTTCCACCCCGTGCTCACCTGCCCGGTTCCATCCTTCGGGCTTTCTGTCAGGCGCAGGCGGGGCGTACTCTCCTCGTCAAGGCTGTTCGCTTTCTGCCAAAGGGGCACACGACCCCCTTGTTCCTATTATAATACGCAAAAACGGCGGGTTTGTCAACTCTCCTGGTAAAGTGTTCTGCAAAATGGCATTTGACTCGGTTTGTGTATATAAACGAGATAGTTATTAACAAAAAGATACGGTCAGGAATTGCTATCCTATTCTGTGTTTACATGGATTTACACGAAAGCGGCTGCCAATTTTAGCAGAGAGCCGGAAACAGAGTCCAAAAGGTGCTCTAGGGGCTTTATTAGCTGGAAATTAGCTGAGCTAAATGAAAAGTGGCCGCTCTATTGTACAACGCTCACCTTTCATTAGCTGGAAGGCGCGTGGCTGTTCATAGGCACCAGAAGAACACCAGTTGCAAAAAGCAGCTGAAGCCTGTTTCTGGATTTATGATACCATGTCGGAATCGCAGTTGGAATAGGAACATGGCCAGAACACGATATGAAAGGATTCTGACCTATGTGGTGGGAAGTACTTCATCTTGTAAAAAAAACGGTTTTATGGTATTCTTACCTTAGATAAGGAACAGAAAGCAGGTGAACCGATGGCAGAAGTCGAAACGCAAAACAACCTTGATTTTGAGCGCAAGCATGAGGAAGATTTGCGGCGTATCCGTGATTTTCGGCTCATGGATGATAACTTTATGAGCAAGGTCTTTGAGGATAAGCCATGTGCGGAATTCCTGCTCCGGATCATCCTGAATCGGGATGATTTAAAGGTTAAAGAAGTCCATGGGCAGCATGACCTGAACAATATACAGGGGCGTTCCGTGCGGCTTGACATTCTGGCAGTGGATCATGAAAATCGTGCCTACAATGTCGAGGTTCAGCGCAGTGACAGTGGAGCAGTCGCAAAGAGGGCGAGATATAACAGCAGCCTGCTGGATGCCAATCTCACCCGAAAGGGCGATGCGTATGACGCACTGAACGAGACCTATGTAATCTTTATCACAGAGAACGATGTGCTTCGGGGTGGACTTCCTATTTATCATATCAATCGCATCATTGAGGAAATGGGGAAATCTTTCGGAGATGAAGCACATATTATCTATGTAAACTCTCAGATCAAGGACGACACCGCATTGGGAAAGTTGATGCACGACTTTACCTGTACGAACCCGGATGACATGAACTATCCTGTTCTGGCACAGCGGGTGCGTTATTTCAAAGAAGATACGAAGGGAGTGGCAACGATGTGCAGAGCATTTGAAGAAGTGAGAGAAGAAACAAAGCATGAGCAGTCGATTGAAATTGCAAAATCTTTGCTAGAATTTGGGAAAATGACCTATGAAGAAATTGCTCGGTCGGTTCAGCTTCCTGTTGAAGAAGTAAAGGCACTGGATACAAAGAAACCCGCCTGATTTTAATTCAGCCAAGATATTCTTAAAAACAAACAGCGGCAGTTTTCCAAATCGGAAAGCTGTCGCTGTTTATGTATGTATAGGGGCTTATAAGTTCTTTGCAAGATTTTTGATGAGTTCGGCCATAGAGGGGTCAGCCAGCAGTTTAGCAAGAGCTGCTGCCGCATCTGTATCGACTGGACTGGCTTTGGGAGTGGATTGCTCTGCGCGAGGGAGGGCTTCAGGCTCTGCACCATGATGCTGATAGAAGAAATCGTCGAATCGTTGTGCGTTCAAACGCCGATCATCATCCAGAATGTGTGCGTACTGCTCGGTGACCATCGAAGCCTGTGCATGACCGGAATCGCCCTGCACGGCTTTGATATCGCCGCCGTTCAGCTTGAGCTTGTATGTAATGCTGGAGTGTCGGAAGCTGTGGAAAACCACTTTGGGGAGATCGTTTTCCTCAATCAGCTGCTTCAATGCACCGTTAATGGTGGATTGTTCGGTCGGCATTCCCAGCGGGCCGGCAACCACGAGATTATAGTCTGCATACTCTGCACCCAGTGCGTCCTTTGTCATGTCCTGCTCGGCTTTATAGTGGACAAGCATTTCAGCAACTGTTTTGGGGAGAAAAATGGTTCGGATACTGCTGTCTGTTTTAGGGCTTTTCAGAACCTGGACCGTGGTGCAGCGGGAACTCAGCGAGGGAAAACGAGTGATGACATTTTTATTTTCCAAGGCGTTCAGCGAAGCAATATCTACACGCTGCAATTCCTTATTTATGTAAATGGAGGCTCGCCCGGCTTCAATGCTTTCGGGGGAGATATCCACACAATCCCATGTCAGACCGAGCAATTCCCCTAAGCGCAGGGAACAAGAGAAGGAGAGGTTGATGCAAAGCCGGAGCCGTGGATCATCACAGACTTCTAAGGCATGGAACAGGGTCTCGGCAGTCCAGATATCACGCTTCTTTGCAGTGTATTTGGGCAAGGTGGCATAAATACAGGGATTCTTTTCCATAAGTTCCCACTTTACAGCCTGCTCAAAGGCACTTCTCAAAATTTTGTGAACCGAACGAACCGTGCCGGGAGAAACGTATTGATGCTGACGCTTTCCACACATAGGGTCAACGGCTTCGTATTTAAGCAGCCGCTGATAATATCCCTCAATTACGCGGGTGGTGAGATCTTGCAGCTTCATTGAGCCGATAAGCGGTTCTATGTAGTTTGAAATCAGTGCAGTGTTTGATTGATAGGTTGAAAGTGCCCATTTGGTTCTTCCGTACAGGGTGACGTATTCTTTAAGCAGGTCTTTTAGAGTTCGGCACTGGGGTGCCACAAAGGTACCGACGGATTCTTTGTATTCGACCTCTTTCTTACGGTTTTTGGCATCTGCAAGGTCGGTAAAGGTTTCCCATTTCTGCTTTAGCGTTCCATTAGTGTGTTTGTAGGTATAGACAACGCAGTATCGGTTATTGCGTTTGACAATGCTAGCCATTATACATCCTCCTCTACTTTACGTTTGGACTTCAGAACTTCATCGAAAGCATCTTTTTGGATGCGTTTTACCCTTCCCAACTTCATCGTTGGAATTCCTTCTTTGAGAACCCACGAGTCAAGTGTTGGGCGGCTGATTCCGTAAAAAGCCTGAATTTCCTGAAAACTGTAGTATTTCCCATTCTTGGGACATTGCAGTTTTAGCGGCGGCTCCTCATGCGTTTCTTTTTTCGGTTTTTGAAGTTGGTATGTAGATTGGCTTTTAAGCCATGCCTTAAAACTTTTTTTGGTAATGCGCGGCCTGTCGGCCACGCGCTCAATGACGAAACAATCTCGGTATTTTTTGCAATCAAGAATCCCATAAACATTCTTGCGTGGGATACCGAGTAGTTTTGCCATTTCCGGGATGGAGATGGTTTGCGCTTCAATCTCCCGGTCACGCTCACGGTCGGCTGCTGTGCGGTAGCGACTTTGTGATCGGTACCACCGCTCAAAGTCCTCTTTGGGAATTCTCATACAGAAGTCTGCCGTTTCTGTTTTCAACTTGCCCTGTCGGATGAGTGTATAGATCGTTTCGGGTTTCACCTTCAATATCTCGGCGGCGTCAGGAACGGAATAGGACCGTTTGCAAAGTTCCTCGCCCGGTGGCGAACCATTGACCTTATGATATTTGACCTGATTGGCATACCATTTCTCAAAGCTGGAAATAACGATACGCCTTTTGTCGTTTATCAGAATGACTTCAAAGAGATTCTTATGAAGCAGCCAATAGCTGTCTGTTTTGCCAAGGCCGAGAAGCTGCCGCATCTCACGAACCGACATGGTGGTTTTGGTAGTGGCAGGTTCAGCTTTTCCGTATAAGGGAGCCGAAGTATTCCGCATATCATCCATGAAAGACACCTCTCTATCTATGTAAAAGTTTAGCCGGGATTTCTCATCCCGGCTAAAGAATAGCAGATTTCGCGTGAAATGTTGAGGATGTCAAACAGCAGGATTGCGTTCAACAGTGCCATCATTGAGCCATGCTTCAAAGCTGGCTTTGGAAATACGGTAAGCGCCGCTTACCTTGAACCAGCGGAATTCGTTCTGCTTCAGTAGACGGTAGACAGTGGGACGGCTCAGGAGCAGCATTTCCATCAGGTCTTCTACGGTATAGCAGCGGCTGTCCTTTGCTGTGGAAACAGGGGAGGAAACCGAGTTGGGCGAAGGTTCTTCATGGATAATCATTGGATAATACCTCGTTAAATATACTTAAAGTTAAAACTTGAGCGGCAATGCAGCCCGGCGGCTGCCACCATTATAAATAGTATAGACCTGCTGAAGGTACTTCGTCTTGCCGGGAAGGCTTACGCCTGCGGTTCGTGCAAGGCGAAAAATCGTGAATGCATCGACCTGCCGCAGTTTGGCAATCAGACGGCTTTTACTGTATTCGGAGTGGTACAGTTCTACAAAGCGGCAGATGCCGAGCAGATTTGCAGAACTCATGGAATCAGGTTCTCCGTCCCACGCATTCAGCAAAACATCAAGGGATTCGATATACAGTTCAGGACCAAGCCGGATGAATTCGTGATAGGCGGTTGCGATGCAGCTGATCCACTGCTTGCCCCGGCCTTCTTCAAAAGAAAGATGAACGCCAGCCAATTCGGTGGCCTGCTGGAATGCAACGGCAGCAGGCTCCCCTGCAAAAATCAGGGCACGGAGCTTCTGTCCTGCACTCAGCCGTTCCGAAATGCCTGTCTGCTGTGCAAACAGGAGGGCTTCTTCTCGTTCTGTCATACCAAAATAAACCTTGCAGCGAATCTGCAAATCTTCGCCGCCGTTCAGAAATTTCCGTGCAGCGATGGTGTTCTGTCCGTCCATCACATAGTAGTGACCATCCCGGAAGCTGATCTTCGGCTCATTGGCAACCCGCTCGTCAAATTCTTTTGCGATGCGGGCAACACGAGCGGGGTGAAGAGCACGCTGATAAGTGTCGCGCGGCACGATCAGTTGCCGCATTTCATATTTGGACAGGTGCCCAAGGTAGCTTAACACTCTGGATTTATCTGCGGGGCGCGGACTTTCGCAAATCGCCATAGATGGCGCACTCAAAAAGCGATTGTGCAGAATAAAATGCGTCGGCATATTTCGCTTTTTGATCTGTGTTGTCAGCGGAACGACCAGAAGAACATTGGAATAAAAATTACCGTCATCGTTCTGGACAACAATGGCAGGTCGGATGCCGCCTTGTTCGGAACCGCTGTAAGGATTCAGATCCATCATGTAGACATCCCCGCGCTTGTACATCCAGTTTGCGGGCATAGGCGGATACTTTTTCTCTTTTTTGCCTCGTGTTGCCAATTTGGATTTCTCCTTTCTATCCGTATATGTAACAGTGGGCTGCTCGCACAGCCCACCCTACTATCTCAAACAGCAAAAATGCTGTGATTTATAGTTCTATACCTTTCCGTATTTGTCCCCGACATCCCCGGAAAACGAAAACTCAGTTTTCGTGTGGGAAATCTTTCAGCCGTCCGGCAGCGTACCGAATCCATAGGGTTCTCACCTCTCCGTGGTTCTCACCGAGCTGCCCGAAGGCAGAAGTATCATTATTCTGTGATGGCTCTTAGCTATGGAGAAGCTGTCATCCATTTACCGTCAACCTACCGCTCATTCCCTCAGTGGGAGATCATCGCATTTGTTACGGACGTGGCTCATCATCACAGGAACGTGACTGAAGAATGCGTGTTCAATTTTCAAGGGGCGGGATAGCTTGAGGGCTGCTTTGAACGCTTTCCGAAGCTATGGCTGTATTGTAACCGATGCGGAACGAAATGAACAGGAACTCAGAGTTCACAATTTTTGAGGAAAATAGGAAGTATCGTTCCTGTTTCTCGATGAGCCGTCAAAAATATATTTCTTGACTTTATGTAAGAAATGAAGTATTATACTCGTAAGAAACTAACTTACGAGTATATAAATTCGATAAATACACTTTGGGGAGGGAACAAAATGAGCCGATTTTACTGCCGCGATGAGGAACTTCGGAAGTTAAACAAACGATATGAGAATGGAAAGTTTGAATGCGTTGTCATTTACGGCAGACGCCGTGTTGGAAAAACTGCGCTGATCAATGAATTCTGCAAGGATAAACCGACCATTTTCTTCTCTGCCTTGAATACGACCGGAAAAGAAAATCTGGAAGCCTTGTCCAAGGCAATCATGAGTTTTGAACGACCCAATGCAGAATCATCTCCGGAATTTACAACCTACGATGCAGCATTGGACGAACTGACAGCTCTCTCCAAGGAGCAGCGGATCGTATTTGTAATTGATGAGTATCCTTATCTTGCAAAGGCTAAACCCGCTATTTCCGCAATGCTTCAGCACATCATCGACCATAAATGGACAGAGTCCCAAATGTACCTGATCCTGTGTGGCTCGTCCATGAGTTTTATGGAAAGTCAGGTTTTGGGCAAAGAAAGCCCTCTGTATGGGCGCAGAACAGCGCAATTCAAGATCATGCCGCTGGATTATAGGGAAACTGCGGTATTCCATCCGAATCTGTCTGAGGAAGATAACGCCCTGATTTATGGCATCACAGGCGGCGTTCCGCATTATATCAACAAATTGGATGTTCGGGACAGCGTAGATGAAGCACTGATGGAAAACTTGTTTGACCGTTCCAGCTACCTCTATGAGGAACCGGCCAACCTGTTAAAGCAGGAGCTGCGTGAGCCTGCAATTTATAATGCAATCATCAAGGCAATTGCAGAGGGGGCTTCTCGCCTGAACGACATCACCACAAAAGTTGGTGAAGAAAACTCTGTGGTGGCGAAGTACCTCAAAACGTTGATAGACCTTGGAATCGTCAAAAAAGAAACGCCGATCACAGAGAAACCGGGCAAAAAAACGATCTATCTTCTGGCGGACAATTTTTTTCGTTTTTGGTACCGTTTTGTGCCGGTCAATGCAAGTGCCATTGATTCGGGGCGGATCGCAAAGACCTACCCCCATGCGGTGAAGCAGTATTTTCCAGACTATATGGGCCTGATTTTTGAGAAGATGTGTCAAGACTATTTGCTCTATTATGCGAATGATCTTCCTATCGAGTTGAGTGAGATCGGGCAGTGGTGGGGAACCGACCCTCAAAAAAAGAAGCAGATCCAGATCGACATTGTCGGAACGCCGGTTGAGGGTAATGACTATATCATTGGCTCCTGCAAATACCGCAATGAAAAAATCGGTTTGGACGAACTGGAACTGATTCGGGAATATGCAGCAGTCTTTGGGAAAGGAACAAACTACCACTACTACATTTTCTCGAAAGGCGGATTTACGGACGGTCTGCTTCAGGCACAGGAACGCGGAGAAGTACAGCTGCTTACCCTTGCCGATATTTTTGAATAACACAAGAAACGCTCTTGCCGGTGTAAAACTGGCAGGAGCGTTTCTTGTTGAAGTGATTATAAAAGACCTTTGATTTTTTCAAGATGATCTATAGCGGCTTGCAGTTCATTTTGAAACTGATTCCTAGAAGGATCTCGACCCAAAAGAAGATAATCCATACTGACATGGAAGTATTCTGCAATATCGATCAGGATTTTTACAGAGCCATTGGAGCTTCCCCTTTCAAGATCGCCCAGGTGGTGATGGGAAACACCAAGTTTTTCAGCAAGTTTTTCCTGCGATAACTTCGCATTTGTACGCAAAGTAAAAATACGGTTACCAATAGCATTCGGATCAAAACTCATGTGTGACCTCCAAATTTTCGATAAAGCGTGAGAAGTCGAAAACTCGGAGTTGCTACGGATATCTAGCCGCTTGGGGCATCCACGAAAAATGGACAAATCATAACCCCGCGTTTTCACGCGGGGTTATGATTGTATAATTCTTAGCCGTTCCGTCATCTTCAACTGTTCCATCATCTGTGATTGCATTGTAATCCGCCATTGCACCTGAACCTTCGATGCTCAGTGTATATGTAGGATTCTCCGCAGCCGTATTGTTTTGTTCCACTTCCCAAGAAACACTTTCCGTCTGATCTTCTGCACCGCAAGGGCCGCTTGTTGCTGCATTTTGTGCCAGCACAGCCAAGGCAGACGTATTCCCCACCGTTTCCGCAAACGCCGTGACCGCCGAAGCAGGCACCATGGAGACGGCCATACAGCCCGCCACCAGCAAACTTACTACACGTTTTGGTTTCATAAACTTTTTCCTCCCTTATGAAGTATCCCAAACGCTTTTCCCTGCACCCGCCGCAAATGTAAAAAGGAGCCGCACCTGCCCCGAAAGGCTGGTGTGACGCTGTGGTGTACTTATGGGGAAGTGCAGCTGGCTGCCCGGTCTGGGCCCTTTAGCTTTGCGTCGCAGCCTTCCAGCTGGTTTGCCGATTCTTCTGTTTTGTGGGGGTGCTCTTTTGCATTTTATTATACCCCCCTTATATAAAAATCAAGGGGTTTTCCATGAGTTTGTCATTTGTAACAAATGCAGTCTATTTTTTAGTGCGATTTGACGGGGGGTGGGGGTGACCCTCTCAGTTAAAGACTTTGGCTGAGAGGGTTAGGCCATTACTAAGAAAACGCCGCCGCACAGGTCGCAATTCTGTGCAGCGGCGTTCCTATGGAGGATGATAAAGTATCACTTGGAAATGGCGCAGTTATTCGTACAGGGCATCAAAGTTGGTCAGTTCCACCTCATGCTCATCCAGCCAGCGACGAACCTGCGGGTCACACAGGGTCGCCAGATCACGGCAGCGGGGCAGGGTCAGGGAAGTATTGTCCAGAAGGTACTGATCCAGATAACCCGGATGGAAATGTAGGATATTGTACTCGTAGGGAGAGCTCAGGATGCCGAAGCGGTCTTCCAGCCAGTCCTCCGGGCGGCTGCCCCGGTTCAGAATCTCCATTGCGTTGCTGTTGCCCAAACTGAACAGCTCGCAGGCCGGTTTCATCGGCAGTTCTTCGGCCAGCGTATCGCCCATGTTATGGATGCCCAGCTTCTTTCCGATATCCCGGAACGCCTGCTCCATGGGCCTTGTCATGGCGCTGTGGCCCTCAAAATGCCGGGGATAATGTCCCACAAGTTCTTTGTGCCGGTCCAGCTGGGCCATGGTCTCGGTATACAGGTCCTCATAGCTGGGGTAAACTTCGCCCTTGCATTTGGCATCATTGGGATTCTCGCTCTTCCACAGATAGCTGCGGTAGAACATTCCCTCTTCGTTTACCAGCGTGGGCACCTTTTCCGGGGCGCTGACGGGGCGGTACTGCACAAAATTGGTGTGCTGGACCAGCGGCACCTCCGGGCACTCGCTCTGCCAGAGTTTCACCGCATGGGGGACGGCGGCCATGTTGCTCATCAGCGAGAGGGTGCAGACCACGCCCTCCTTATAGGCTTTGATGACACCATAGTTGTATGCCTCACTGAAGCCGAAATCATCGGCTACTACGATCAACTTCTTGCTCATAGCTGTTTCCTTTGTCCTTATCGGTTCAGATAATCCGCATTGAAGATCTTGCCCTCGGTGCTGCGGTCATAGACCTTCCGGCCCTCGGCGTAGGTGACCTGTGCCTGATAATCGTCGCTGATGACCACCAGATCTGCGTCCTTGCCCACTTCAATGGTACCCTTGCGGTCGGCAAAACCATACTTGATGCAGGGATTGAGGCAGGCCATCTTCAGGCAGGTCTCCAGCGGGATGCCAACATTGTTCACCAGATTTCTGATGTCGAACAGCACCGGCTGGCTGGAACCGCACAGGCGGCCGGTATCGGTCAGAACAAAGCCCTCCGGGGTCACATTCAGGGCCATCCCCTCAAAGATGCCCTCATACTTGCCCACCGGTGCACCGGACAGAGCCGTACAGTCACTGACCATCATGAATTTGTCGGTGCTCTTGACCTTGAAGTAGATGCCCAGCATCTCATCGCAGATGTGCAGGCCGTCGCAGATCACCTCACAGGTAACGTTTTCATTGGTCAGGGCTGCTCCCAGACCGCCGATGTCCCGGTGATGCATATCGGTCATGACGTTGCCGGTATGGGTCGCCACACTGATGCCCTTGGCATAGGCGGCCATGGCCTGCTTATAGTTGTTGTCACTGTGGGCGGCTGCCACTGTGATGCCCTGCGAGAGGAAATACTCGATGATGGGGTCCATCCCGGGGATCTCCGGTGCCAGTGCCACAAGACGCAGCCACCCGCCGCCGGCTTCCACCATGGCATGTGCCGTCTCCATACTTACCTCCGGCCAGCCGGTACGGATGCCTTTTTCACCGGTGCGGTTCAGCCAGGGGCCTTCGCTGTGGATACCCAGAATGGTTGCACCGTCCTGATCACCCTCTTTTGCCACCTCTGCCACCGCACGGATGGAATCCGGGTCGCACACCGTCGGGAAGATGTTCACGGTGCCCTGACTTGTCAGCCCCTTCAGATAACCTTTCACGGATGCGATCTGCTTTTCATGGGGGGCATTCTTATTCATGATATCATAACCGCAGGTGCCGTGGTTATGAGTATCAAAAATGCCGGGGATGATCCGCTGGTCGCCGTATTCAATGGCTTCGGGGTCGGTCGTATTTTCTGCAAAGGCAGTGATCTTGCCGCCTTCCACAGTCAGCACACCTGCCTTGGGGCCTTTCGGCGTATAAATGCGGTTGGAATGCAGTTTCATAATTCAGTTCTCCTTCTTATTTGCTTCCTGTTTTGCAAAATCGGCCAACGCCCGTTCCATCCGCTCCATCCGGGGCAGATCCAGTACATGGTCCTGTGCACAGCAGGTATTCTCCACAACAAATTCGCCTTTTTCCACTCGTCCACAGCTGAGCATCATCCCTCTGGGAAAGAGCGCCAGCAGATTCCGCTGCCGCTGTTCCTCCGGGTAGTTCCGGTCATAGACCTTATCCTCCGGCAGCAAACTGCACAGCTGTTCCGCCGCCTCTTTCCGGTACTCGCCGTGCGCCAGCGCCACTGCCGGGCCGCTGGTCAAATTGTCCAGCAGCAGAACAGTTGCCGCAGTTGGCATCTCCTGCGCCAGAAGCCGGAAGCCGTCATAGTTATCCACTGCATGGTCACAGAAGGCAAAAGCGATGTTCTCCTCACCGCTCAGGTCCTCCGCCAGCTTTACGGCAGTGGCGACCGCACCGGAACAGCGGCTGAAGTTGCAGGGGCTTGCATGGGGCAGCAGCAGCCAGACACCTACCCCCGCCAGCAGCAGTGCCGCCAGCGTCCGGGGCAGCATGGCACCGGTTCCCCGTCCGGACCAGAACATCAGGCAGGCCGCTCCGAAACAGAGCAGTTCCAGCACGCATTGCAGTGCAAGGTCTCTCCCCCGCTGCTGAACATTTTTGTCCGGATGGAACGGATAGTATTTCTGGGGCCGCAGCGCCTTTGCCGGCGTATCAAAGGGGACCGCAATGACGACCTTTGCATTTGCCAGATCCCCGGCAATCAGGTTTTCGATCTTGGAAAACCGTCCTTCCCTCTGTTGAACCCGCACCGGCCAGCCCAGCGGCGGTAGGCTCTCGTTGAGCTGCTGGGCAAAAAGATATTTCTGCTTTGCAGTGCGCCGTTTGCCCAGGGTGACACCATACAACATCATCAGGTCTTGCAATGTCATATCCGTTCTCCTTCTACAAAAAAGTCCGGCAGGAAGCGTTTTACTCCTGCCGGACTGCGGACCCCTTGCAGGATCAGGCGATCTGATTTTTTTAGAAGATTCCAAGGAATGCGCCCAGCAGACCAAAGATCAGCAGACCGATGATCAGCTGTGTGGGGCGGTTGCCCTTCTTGATTCGCCACATCATGAACAGCACCAGAGCCAAGCTCAGAATGCCCGGATAGATGGCATTAAACAGCTCGGAGACCACGATGGAGGTCTCGCCGATGTTCAGCGTCCAGTTCAGGGGGAAGCCCACGGTGGTTGCCGTCATGGCACCGACCATCATCAGGCCGAGGATGGATGCACAGCGGGTCGCAACGCTCATCAGGCCGCTGTTAAAGACGGTGTCGATGAAGCTGGTGCCCAGTGTATAGCCCAGTTTCAGCAGGAACCATTTGAGCAGGGACTGCGAAATACCGTACAGCAGGATGAAGATGAAGGTGCCGAGGATGTTGCCCTGCGAGCACAGACCGATTGCGATACCGGCACCGATGACACGCAGGCAGTTGAAGAAGATGGAGTCGAACATACCGGCGGTGGGGCCCATCAGAGAGGCCTTGATGGCATCAATGGTCTCGCCGGGAACTTTACCGTCGTGGCAATCCTTCTCCAATGCGTAGCACAGACCTGCGATAAAGTTGAATGCGACTGCGTGGGTATTGAAGAAGGACTGATGGCGGGCATAAGCGGCCTTCTTGCCTTCGATATCGTCGCCATAAATACTCTCCACGGCGGGGGCCATGGTCATGGTGAAACCATTGGCTTCCATCTTGGTCATGTTGAAGTTCGCAAAGACCAGATGGCTGTTCCAGAACATCTTTTTGAGGATCTTATTTTCCTCTGCGCTGACAACTTTCTTTTCCATCAGAAGAAATCCTCCTCACTGTTGGCAGGGGTAGCAGCACCCGCAGCGGGGGCAGCGGCCACAGCGTTCTTTGCATCAATGATGCGCTTGTCAATGAAGAACAGGGTCAGGGCGATGGCAGCGCCGATCACAGCGATGCCAAGGCTGCTCAGGCCCAGGCTCTTGGCGCAGATAAAGCCGACAAAGAAGAACACGGCGATATCGGTGGACCAGATCATGGACAGCAGGATGCCGAAACCGACGGCGGTCATCATGGTACCGGCAGCGGCCAGACCTGTCATGACCCATGCGGGGCAGGCAGCCAGACCAGCCTGCAGACCCTCGATGCCAAAGGCAACGCCCAAGAAGATGATTGCCGCACCGGGCAGGCAGGCGATGAAGTTGACGACCATGGAAATGGCACGGAACTTGTTGGGCTTGCACTCAGAAGCCAGTCTCTCCCAGTAGGGAGCCAGGCCGGCCCACAGAGGCATCAGCATGGTATTGATGGTGGTCATCACGGTACCGATGGTCAGGGACAGAGCCAGACCGGTTTCCATGGCACCGTCGCCGCCCACCACAATGGCATACGCCACAGCGATGATGGAGCCGGACAGGCAGTCGGACGGGATCGAGCCGCCCACAGCGGAGATGCCCATGAAGATTGCTTCCAGCGAAGCACCCATGATGATGCCGGTCTGGAAGTCGCCCAGAAGCAGGCCGACCAGCGGTGCCACCACGATGGGGCGGTTCAGGCACTGCCAGGACAGGGTGTACGGGTCAAGCCAGTTGATGACCGCATACACGACTGCACAGATGATTGCAGCGGTAATTGACATAGCGATTTTTCCTCCTTGTACTTTTTTTTATTTTCAGGCAGAGCACCACGCTCAGCCCAGTACCTTGGAAAGTTCCTGCGGAACATCATCGGGGATGGTCTGCACATTGCAGGGGATCCCGGTTGCCATGACCTGCCGCAGAACCTCGACTTCGTCCTCGTAGGCATACAGATTCTTGGTATAGGTCTTGCGGGCTTCCGTTCCGTGCTTGGGAGCAACGCGGCCATAATTGCCCACATTGATCTGCGGGATATCCTTGACTTCCTTGGCCACACGCAGCAGATTTTCCGGCGTGCTGACGATCAGCAGAATCTTCAGACCGGCTGCACGGGGATCGTTGCAGAGCGAGACTGCCTTATCCACCGTCACGATCGCCGTCTTGCAGGTGGCCGGTGCAGCCATCATCAGGGATTTCTGCATGATATCGCTGGCAGCTGCCGTATCATCTGCCACCACGATGCGGTCAACGCCCAGCGTGCGGCTCCACTTGGTGGCGACCTGGCCATGGATCATGCGCTCATCCAAACGTACCCATTTGATCATAAGTTTTCCATCCTTTCTTTTTATCAGAAGAAGTCGTCGCTGCCTGTCGGTGCCGTGTCCGCAGGAACTTCCGGTTCCACACGGCGCAGATACTCGCGGCTTTCTTCAATGATCTCATCCAGCCGTTCGTCGCTGAGGGTATCCTCGCTCAGAACATTCATCATGAAGCTCATGTTCACACCGCTCACCAGCCGGGTGTTTGGGTGGTCCAGATAGGTGAACATGGCCTGATTCACGCTGCCGCCGTAAAGGTCGCTGCACAGCAGCACTTCGTCCTCCGGACCGACAGTCTCATAGAATGCATCCAGATGATCCTGCACGCAGCTCTCATCCAGATAGGCATCAAATACGGTCAAATTCTCGCACTCTCCCATCAGGATCTTCAGCGAGCTTTGCATTCCGCTGGCCATTGAGCCATGGGACGAGAGAAAGATTTTCAGCATAACAGGCATCCTCTTTTCGACTACAAGCTAATTATTTTCCTTCGATGTTCACATTTTATCTCTATTTTGCACAGAGTTCAACGCTTTTTGATTTATAGAATAAGTTCAAGTCGCTTTGATTTCATTTTATAAGTTCAAAATGGCGCACAGTTGAACACCCTGCTCAAAACTGTGCGCCATGATTTGGTGATTTTACATAGTCTGCAACGAGCGCCGAAGCCATTCCGCCGCCATCCGGGGCGGGTCTTCCGCAAAGGCTTCCAGTTCTTCCGGGTACCGCACAAAAGAGTACAGCAGTGTATTCAGCGCTTTCATCTTCTGCCAGTCGTGAAGTCCGCCGCCGACATACAGCAGTGCCCGGATCTTCCGTTCTCCCCAGAGTGCTCGTTTTTCCAGCGGGTAGAATTCCAGTCGGATCTCTTCCCCTTCTGCGCCCTGTTCCTCCTGAAAGACGACCACGACCTCGCCGCACTGGTACGTCCAGCATTTTTCCCGTGTGATCCACCGGTTCAGAAGTGTCTGCCGTTCGGCTTCGTCCCTGCCATGTACCCCCGCCAGATACTGGAAGAACTGCTCCGGCGTGTAATACTGGAAGTTTCGGATTACACGATAATTCTCCGGCGGCGGAAGCTGCTGCCGATACTGGTATGCTTCCACCAGCAGGGTGTTGTAAACACGGTCAAAGTCCCGTTCGTTCCGGATCAGCAGCAACAGTTCCACCGGGTAATCATACCGGTAGCCGGGCTTTATTCCCTCTTCCTGTTCTGCGCCGTTTCCCAGCAGCACTCCGTCGCATTCTGCCGGGTCGATGCGGCGCAGCTCGTACAGGTTCATCGGCGTAATCTCTTCGACCAGTTCGGGGTAACGCTCTTTCAGGCCCTCTGTCTGGATCCGGGCATACTCGGTTCCCAGAAAATGGGTGGAGCACAGACGGAGCGGCCGGATGGGATACCGGATCTCGTGCAGCAGGCTGAAGAAATAGCAGCTCAGCATTGCCAGCAGAAACCGGTTTGCCCGGAACGGATAAACCGTCTGGATAAATTCAATCACCCGGCGGCTCAGTTCCGCACAGAGCGGGCAATCCAGAAATTGCAGTTCATAAACATAGTCATACTGCATTGTGCCGTCCGTTCCATAGAAATGTTGTGCGATCAGATTGAATAGGATCTGCTGCAGCAGATCCCTTGCCATTGGCAAGGGCGCAAAATCCAGTCCAGTCTCCTGCTTCAGGTAGACCAGCACCCGGTCTCGCAAGCGTCCCGCCTGCCCTGCAAAGCCGGGATGCAGGCTGAACGGGTCCCGCTTCAGGTTCACATCCAGCATACTGAACAGCAGAATGCCCAGAAACGCCACCTCATCCCGGGGCATGGCATAGCCCCCGTATTGTTCCTCCAGTGTGTGGTAAATGGACTGTGCCAGCGGATAGAACATCGTTCCGGAGATGCTTTCCAGCCATGGGTCCGGCAGCCGGATCTCATGGCCGTTCTGCACCCGGTTCCGTGCAATGATCAGGTAGACCGCCACACGCTGGGTCGCACTGTCCCGCAGGGAGATCGGGCTTTCCCGCAGGATCTTCAGAAATGTATGCCGGATATCCTGCCGCTCTTCGTATCCGCAGCTGAGCCAGGATGCACTGTCCGGGTCACTGCAATCCAGCGTTTCCTTGTGGAAATGCACGCCGGAGACTTCGGTCAGTGCCAGCCTGCGCTTGTACTCTTCTCCTTCCACCCGCATTCCGGTGCCGGGGCGTGAGACGATCCGCAGGCCAAAGCTCTCACACAGGCGGGTCGCCATGCTCAGCGGCTCCCGCAATGCCGAAGCCGAGAGAAAAAGCTGATCGGCCAGCTGTTCCTTCTTAATGCCGGTTTCCGTGGAGATGATGCGCCGGGACAGATACCGCACCCGGCTTTCCCGGTCGGCGTTCAGCATACTGCCCGGCATCTGCCGGATGCTGGTCACAGCCGAAAAAGTATCGTACGCTTCCGGGTCCAGAACTTCCACATAGTAACCCTTATGCCGCCGGGAAACCAGCCGGGCACCATTCTCATTCAGGATCTGCGCCACCTGCGGCATCTCATTCTTGATGGTGTGCGCACTGACACCGATCCGCTCCGCCAGTTCCTGCGAAGTCATCGTCTGTTCGGGGGCATTGCTCAACTGGGTCACGATCTGCAAGGCTCTGCTGGACATAAAACCGCTCCTTTTCCCAATCATTCGTGCCTTTATTGTAGTAAAACACTGCCCGAAATGCAAGCCGGAAACCAGAAATGCCGCTCCGAGCTTTTCAGCCCAGAGCGGCATTTCCGGTTTTGGGATATAATTAGAAAATAGCTTGATTGTTAGCATCCTCACCCTCTCCGTCATTGCTTGCTACACAAAAATTATTTGTGCTGACTGCGGCTCTTTTGCATGACACGCTGTTCTTGGATTTTGTGTATGAAGATAGATAGGAGGAGAACACATAATAAACCTGAGGAATTGAGCAGCGTTGTGAATGCAGCATTCGGGCTGCGTTGAACTACACCAAAAATTTCGCGATTTCGTGGGTTTACCTATGGGTTTACTGAGAGAGGGAAGCCCGAAAACCTGCATGAATACTGGACTTTTCGGATCAAGGTCAGGTGAGTACAGCCTCAAAGCCGCTCGTCGCGCACCTCAGTTCAGCAAGCGATAATCTACAGCTTAAAAATGCTAAAAAAGCCCAGAAATACGCCATTTCCGGGCTTTTTCTATGCCTAGAATCACCTGATTCCGATGGTGAAATTTGAGGAAATTTGACTTCAAATTAGCCCATTTTGATGGTTTTACCATGGGTTTACGGCCTATTTTTGAGCCTAATGGGTGGGAAAATGGGTTTACAGAAGGCCATTTTGGAGGGGAAATTAGCCCCATCGCATTGTTCAAAATGGAAAAAAGCAAGAGCGGCAGTCCGGCGCAGGAATATCTATTACTGCGGCAATGACACGTCAACGCAGTTTTTTACGGCGAGTGTGGCGGAGGAGCTGCTGCTGAATACCGAATTGACGGAAGAAAGCAAAGACCGTGCAATACATCTGCTGAAAGAATTTGGCCTTTACGAGTACAGGGATGCGCACCCGTCCACCCTGTCCGGCGGACAAAAGCAACGGCTTGCCATCGCCTGCGCCGTCTTTTCCGGCAGCTCCACCGCGATGGTCGTGCCCTTGTCCGAGCTTTCCTCCACCCAAACGGAGCCGCCGTGGAGATCGGCGATCTCCCACACCAGAGAAAGTCCCAGTCCCGCGCCGCCGTACTCGCGGCTGCGGGATTTGTCTACCCGGAAGAAGGGATGGAAAATGCTCCGCTGATACTCCTCCGGAATGCCGCAGCCAGTGTCGGAAACGCGAATGATGCACTTTTCCTGCCCCTGTGCAAGCTCGACCCGCACCGAGCCGCCGAGGCGGTTGTATTTGACAGCGTTCTCCGTCAGGTTGAAGAGCATGCGGTAGATCAGCGCGTCGCTGCCGGTCAGGGCGGCGTCGCCCTCCGCTTCCAGCGTGATGCTTCGCTTCTCCGCCAGCGACGCAAGATCCGTAAAGATCTCCTCGACCATGGGGGCGAGCTGGAGCTGCTCGTTCCGCGCCACCTGCTGCAAATTGCTCATCTCCAGCAGCGTCTTGGTCATCTGCGTCAGCCGCTCCGTCTGCTCGCGCAAAAGCGTGAGGAATTCCGCCGTCTCCGGCCGCACATCGGGATGCTCCGCGGAAAACAGCTCCAGCTGCGCCTGCATCAGCGCCAGCGGCGTGCGCAGCTCGTGGGCGGCGTTGCCGGTGAACTGCCGCTGGGCGGCAAAGGCGTTGTTCAGCCGATCCAGCATCTGGTTGAACGAGCGGCTCAGCTGCCGGAACTCCGAAATGGAGTCTTCATCGATCCTCATATCGGCAAGATTGTTCAGCTGCACCTGCTCCACCTGCGAGGCAAAGCTGCGCAGGGGCTTGAGAGCGCGTCCACTGACAAAATAGGCGAGGAAACCGCTGAGCAGAGTTACCGCCGCCGTGATGTACCAGTTGGTGGTGCGGAAGCGCCCCTGCACCCCATCGACGACGATGGTCAACTCCTCGTTGGGCGCTATGAGCTGCGGGTCAAAGCTCGCCGCTTCGCTATCATTCAGGATCACCGTGCCGCCGCCCTGTAAGCTGTCTGCAATGGTGTCCATATAGTACACACCGGAGGAGCACAGCAGCAGATTCATGGCCACGCAGGTGATGCCGATGAGCAGGACGGACATCAGCGTGATGCGCCACTGCAGGGAAAGACGCTTCATGATTCCTCGCCTCCCATCAGATAGCCCTCGCCGATGCGGTTGCGGATGGGGTCATAGCCCAGCACAGCGCGGAGCTTTTTGCGCAGGGCGGAGATGTGGACGCGAATGGAATTGCTGAAGCCGTCCACGCTGTTGTCCCAAACGTGATCCATCAGCTCCTCCTGACTCACGGGCCGCCCCTGATGCACCATCAGGTATTCGAGTATCCCCGTTTCCTTTCGGGTCAACGTCAGCGTCTGCCCATTGACGGCGGCGGTGCGGGAGCGGGTGTCGAAGCTTAAGCGTCCGCAGCTTAGCAGCACATCCTGCTGGGTGAACTGCCTCAATGTCAGGCTGCGGATGCGGGCCTCCAGCTCGGCAAGATGAAAGGGCTTTGCAAGATAGTCGTTTGCCCCGGCGTCCAGCCCCTGCACCTTGTCCTCCACCTCACTGCGGGCGGAGAGGATCAGCACCCGCGTCTCCCGGTCGGTCTGCCGCAGGGTGCGCAGCACCGTCATGCCGTCCTTTTTCGGCAGATTCAGATCAAGAAGTACCAGATCGTAGCACTCCACGCCCAGCAACTCCAGAGCCTTCTCCCCGTCGTAGCAGTAGTCCACGCTGTAGGCCAGCCGCCGCAGGCTGCGGACGATTGTTTCACACAGAGCGCGTTCGTCTTCAATTACTAAAAGGTGCATGGGAGTCCTCCTTTTTATTTCTCCGTTTTTATGTTGCTTTCATTATAGCAAAAATAGATAAGGTTTGCGTTAAGTTTTCGTTCTTAACAGAGACTTTAACTCTCCCGCGCTATGATGGGGGCAGAAAATCGGAAAGGATGATGAAAAATGAGCTGCGGGAAAAAGGCTGCGGCGCAGATCGCGCTGCTGATGGCCGGAGTCGCCATGCTGTGCTTCGGCGTCTGGCGGGGCGAGGCGGCGACAGTGCTGAGCAAAGCAATCAAATTATGTCTGGAGTGTGTGGGTATTGGGTAAAAAGTTTTCAGGCGTTTCGCAGACCATGTCCCGCTTCCGGGGCTGGATTCAGGCGGGTGCGACGCTGCTGACCAACCTGCACCTGCCGAACTTCTTCAAAGGGGGACTGTACCAAGGCACAGGAAAAACCGTTTGCGTGCCGGGGCTGAACTGCTACTCCTGTCCAGCGGCCTCCGGAGCCTGTCCTATCGGGGCATTTCAGGCGGTGGTGGGGTCTTCCAAGTTCAGCTTCTCCTATTATATCACAGGCTTTCTCATTTTGCTGGGCGTGCTGCTGGGGCGCTTTATCTGCGGCTTCCTCTGTCCCTTCGGCTGGTTTCAGGAGCTGCTGCATAAGATCCCGACAAAGAAGCTCTCCACAAAGAAGCTCAGACCACTGACCTATCTCAAGTACGCTGTACTGCTGGTGATGGTTCTCCTGCTGCCGGCGTTCCTGGTGAACGATGTTGGCATGGGCGACCCGTTCTTCTGCAAATACCTCTGCCCCCAGGGCGTGCTGGAGGGAGCCATCCCGCTGTCCCTCGCCAATTCCGGCATCCGGGCGGCGCTGGGCAAGCTGTTTACATGGAAGTTCAGCATCCTGCTGTCGGTGATCGTGCTGAGCGTACTGTTCTACCGTCCCTTCTGCAAGTGGCTATGCCCGCTGGGCGCGTTCTACGCCCTGTTCAACCGGGTGTCCCTTTTCCAGATGAAGGTGGACAAGAGTAAGTGCGTCTCCTGTGGGAAATGCGCCAGAGCCTGCAAGATGGACGTGGATGTGACGAAAACGCCCAACCATACCGAGTGCATCCGCTGCGGGATGTGTATCCGTGCCTGTCCGACGAACGCCGTGTGCTTCCGCTACGGCTTCGGCGATGGAAAAGAGAAAGAAAACGCAGCGACACTGCGAGAAAACAACAACAAAGCTTAAGGAGAAACGAATATGAACGTAAAGAAGATACTGGCTCTGATGCTGTGCGCGATGATGCTGCTCTCCCTTGCAGCCTGCGGCGCAAAGGACAACGACAAGCAGGCGGATATGAGCGGAGACAGCTCCGCCATGACCGGCGAGCCGAAAACCGCCGAGGAGGCGCTCGCTTTGCACAAGGAGCTGCTGGAGCGGGAAAACGCGCTCCTGTCGGAAAATGCCGAACTCTGGGAGAAGGTGTTCATGGCGGCCGATAAGGGCATGACCATGCAGGAGGACGGCAAAAACTACGGCGATTTCCTGCTGGATACCGTCGAGGCCGCTAAAGAGCAATTCACCGACAAGGAGTATGCGTGGCTGAAGGAGTCGGCCACGGAGATCAGCAATATTGAAAACAGGCTGACCGAGTTGGAAGAGAAGTATCCCGAGATCGTGCAGAAATCCATGGACGGCGATATGAGTATGCCAGCGGGCAGCGACACGAGCACCCCTCCCGACGACGGCAGTATGCAGAAGTTCCCCGCCTTTGAGGGTAAAGACCTGGATGGCAACACGGTGAAGAGCGACGAGCTGTTCTCCGGCAACACCGTCACCGTAGTGAATTTCTGGTTCACCACCTGCAATCCCTGCGTGGGAGAGCTTGCCGAGCTGGACGCACTGAATAAGGAACTCGCGGAGAAGGGCGGCTCCCTCATCGGCGTCAACACCTTCACGCTGGACGGCGACGAGGCAGCGATTTCCGAGGCGAAGGACGTGCTGGCCAAGAAGGGTGCCACCTATCAGAATGTGTATTTTGACTCAGATGGTGAGGCGGGAAAGTTTACTACCAACATCTTTGCTTATCCCACCACCTATGTGGTCGACCGCAGCGGCAATATCGTGGGTGAACCCATCGTAGGAGCCATCACAGAAAAGAAGCAGGCGGAGACGCTGCAAAAGCTCATCGAGCAGGCGCTCGCCGCCGATGTGGGCTGACCCGAGATTTAAAAAAGCGCCTGCTGTGCGCCGCTGCTGGCCTACTTCTATGTCATCGACCCCACGGTGCAAAACCGGCAGGGCAACGACCGCGGCAGCCAGTACCAGACCGGCGTTTACTTCACCAACGAAAGTGCCAGAGAGACGGTGAAGCGCATCGCGGAGATCGAGCGCGGCCGCAGCGAAAAATTCTTCGTGGAGATTGGCCCGCTCAAAAACTTCTATCCCGCCGAGGAATACCACCAGAACTACCTCGAAAAGAATCCGAACGGCTACTGCCATATCCCGCGCGCGGAGATGGAGCTCTTTTCCCGGCTGCGCATCGACCCGGGTGACTATCAGAAGCCAGCGGCGGAGTCCATCCGGGACAAGCTGACGGCGGAGCAGTACCGCGTCACGCAGGAGAGCGGCACGGAGCGCGCCTTCACAGGCGAGTTCTGGGACAAGTTTGAAAAGGGCATCTATGTGGATGTCGTCACCGCCGAGCCGCTCTTTTCCTCCACGGATAAGTACGAGAGCGGCTGCGGCTGGCCCGCCTTTACAAAGCCTATCGAGGGCCCCGCTGTGGTGGAAAAAGAGGATTTGAGCCACGGAATGCGCCGCACGGAGGTCAGAAGCCGCGCCGGAGACTCCCATCTCGGTCATGTGTTCACCGGCGATCCGGAGTCGCCCAACGGCGTGCGCTACTGCATCAACAGCGCGGCCCTGCGCTTCGTCCCCTATGAAAAAATGGAGACCGAGGGCTACGGATACCTGCTGTACCTGTTTGAAAAATAGGACGCAAACGGTCGGCAGTTCTCATGCAAGGAACTATCAGCACATCACAGCATATCGGACTGCCACCGGGCAGTCCGATATGCTGTGAATGGAATTTTCCGACACTCTCAATGCCGGCATAACGATCTGCGCGGAGGAGAACGAAGAACATCTCTCTTAAGGAACTAATTCAAACTTATTGCTGTTAGCCGATGGATTCAGGTGTGCCAAAGCATTGCAGGGCTGGAAGTATTCAGCTTCGGCTTCGGCAAAAGATGTGTAAAACAGAGAAGCGCCCGTATCAGCATTTAAAAGACTTCTTCGATTCCTCCTAAATACGCATAAGGACTCACTCCAATCGAAATCGTATGACATTCTATCCCAAGTAGAGCAAATTCCGCCCCAAAAGCAAGCGGCATTTTGGGAATTATGCAACAAAAAAGTCGAAAAGCACGATCTCCGTTCCCAAAGACCGTGCTTTTCGGTAGATTTCGTGATTTATCCCATCAGGGTCGTCCAGAGAAGGCTGAACGGCATCACAAGGATGAGGGCAGGCATCAGATCCACCAATGGGACCGATTTGATCTTGGACACCCGGAAGCCAGCCGCCATCGTCAGGATACCGCCGCAGGCCGAGAGATCTGCGAACATGGCCGGGGTCAGCACACCGGCCAGCAGCTTACCGGCACCAAAGACGATGAACAGGATGATGACCTGCGGAATGGGGATCGCACAGATGGCCGCACCCAGCGTCGAAGCGAAGATCATTGCGGTGAAGAAGTCCAGCACCGCTTTCGACATCAGTAGTGACGGGTCGCCGGTGATGCCCTCGGTCAGTGTGCTGTACCAGCCGAAACCGCTGCAACAGAACAGTGCCACTGCCGTGATGTAAAACTCCATGTCGATATGCTCGTCGCCAAGGTGCAGGGCTTTGACGAGCTTATGGAAAAATTTGCTCGTCCAGTGTTCCAGATGCAAACTGTGTCCGATGGTAAAGCCCACCAGAATCGCCAGCACGACTGCCGTCATGCCGGACGCCTTGATGATAGAATTGATGCCAATCGCAATGGAGCAGTAACCGAACAGGGTCGGCAGATTATCTTTCAGGTTCTGCGGTAAGATCTTTCCCAGACCCGTTCCCAGCAGACCGCCGAACAGCACAGCGGCACAGTTCGTCAAAACTCCAATTGGCATACTTCTTCCTCACAGTTCTTTGTTTTTACCAGTCCTTCACTGCACCGTCAAAGGCACGGCGTGCGGCGTTGCTGCCACGCTCGTTGGCAGGATACAGCTCTTCTGCGTCGTCGGCCAGCTCGATGCCGATGCCGGGAGCCTCCGGGATAAGCATACAGCCGTTCTCGAACCGGAGCGGCTCTTTCACCATCTTGTCCTCAGCCCCGTTCAGGCAGAAGCCGGGCAGCTCCTGAATGCCAAGATTGGGGATGGAGGCGCAGATCTGCAGGCAGGCCGCCGTGGACACGGGGCCCAGCGGGTTGTGCGGGATGACCAGCACATCGTGTGCTTCGGCCAATGCGCAGATCTTCTTGCTGGTGGTAATGCCGCCTACAGCGCAGACGTCCGGGCGGACATACTGGCAGGCATGGCGTGCCATCAGCACCTCGAACTCCCGCAGGTCGATGGCGCGCTCGCCGGTGGCGATGGGCACGCCCACCTTGCTGGCGACTTCGGCCATGGTATCCACGTTGTCAGGCGGCACGGGATCCTCAAGGATCATCGGGCGGTATGGCTCGACGGCACGGCCAAAGGCAACAGCCTCGGGCAGGGTCATGCCGCGGTGGACTTCCAGCACGAAATCAAAATCCGGACCGACAGCCTCACGGCAGACGCGCACCTTCTCCACTTCCCGCTCAATCCGGCTGGAGTAGAATTCACCCTTGCCGTCCGTGGAACTGGTGGGTCCGTTGCAGAAGATCTTCGCGGCCGTAAAGCCCATCTCCTGCAGCTGCTGGTACTGTTCCGCCAGCTTCTGGTTGTCCTCGGTCAGGTGCATGACCGAAGCGTAGACCCGCACCTTATCGCGGGTCTTGCCGCCCAGCAGCTCGTAGACCGGAACGCCAAGAGCCTTGCCCTTGATGTCCCACAGTGCGATGTCGATGGCCGAGATCGCGCTCATGATGACCGAGCCGCGGAAATAAACCGACCGCAGGAAATTCTGGTTGAAATCCTCGATGCGGAAGGGGTCTTTGCCGATGAGGTAATCCGCAAATTTTTCGATGGCAGCTGCCGTCGCCTGCAGATAGCCCCAGTTTCCGGCCTCGCCCAGACCCACGATACCGGCATCGGTGTAGACCTGTACGAAGAGATAGTGCTTCGCAAAGCGCAGCTTTACGTCTGTAATTTTCATAGTGCTTTTTCTCCTGTCACGTTACTTTATTGTAGATGCTCCCGAAAGAATTTGCAATGGGCATCCAGCGCACGCTCCCAGCCGGGCGTCCGGTTGGTGGTAAAGCCGTGCATGGCTTCGGGGATACGCTGGGCAGTCACACAGACACCTGCCTTGATGAGCCGGAGTGCAAACGCCTCGGTATCGTCCCGCAGGCTGTCCTCTCCCGCCGAGAGGATCAGACAGTCTGGGAAGGTGCTGAGCGCGGCTTCGTCCGCCTTGATGGGCGAACAGAGTGGCTGGGCCGGGTCTGCATCGCCCACATAAAAATCGGTGTACAGCTTTTCCGTGGCCGAACGCTTGACCCAGAAGGGATCCTGTTTCAGTTCCGGGGACAGGCGGTCAATGGGATTGACCGTGTTATCCACCGGGAAATATTCCATCAGCACACAGCAGGGATGCAGCTTGTGCGTCTCTGCATTCTGGATGCAGGCCGCCGCCACAAGGTTTCCGCCTGCGCTGTGACCTGCCAGTATGATCTTTTCCGGGTCAACGCCCAGCTCCTCGGCATGGTCGAAAGCATACTCCGCAATGCCGTAGCTCTCGTGGACAGCCGCCGGGAATGCCTTTTCCGGTGCAAGGCAGTAATCCACATCCCAGACGAGGCAGTTCAGCCGCTCCATCAGGGTACAGCAGTAGCGGCGGTCACGGTCGGTGCGGCCTTTGATGAAACCGCCGCCATGGAAATTCAGCAGTAGTGCCGCTTTTGGGGGCAGGGTGTCCGGGCGTTCCTCAAAGACATGGATCTTACAGCCGTTTGCCGTCTTGATCCAGAGTTCGGTCTCTGTGCCGGGCAGGGCAGCCTGCTCTTCGGGGCTGACCGAGCCGAAGCGATCCCGGCTGCGGACTTGGTTTGCCATTGCGATTTTTTCTTCCAGAGTCATGGTAACAGCTCCCTCTCCCGATCAGAATGCCGGGAAAACGGTCATGGTGTAGAAGATGTAGATGAACGGCAGGATCAGAGTGATGAGCGCGCCGCTCTTGAACAGGCTCTTGAGGTCGTAGCCGCCGTCAGCCATGCACATGGGAACGGCAGGCGTTGCCATCGGGGTGAGGAAGGCGGTCAGAGAAGCCGCATTCACCAGCAGAACAAGGCCGGTGGGGTTTGCACCCAGAGCGGAGCAGGTCAGCAGGCAGATGGGAATAAAGACAGCCGAGACGGAGCGGTTCAGCATGAACTGGGTCAGCAGGAAGGGCACAATGAAGAAGAGTGCGCCGAGGACGTAGTTATTGTGGGTGCCTCCGACAACATTGGCCAGTGCGCTGCCGATGAGATCGCCTGCGCCGGTGTTGGTCAGAGCCGTACCCAGAGCCAGCGAACCGACGAAGAGCATCAGCATATCCCAAGGGATGTCGCGCAGGGCAGACTTGGAATCGACTACACCGAACAGAACCATCAGCAGGCTGCCGACCAACGCGACCGACCAAGTGGTGAGGTGGAGCTGAGAGGAGAAGATGAGGCAGAGGATGGTCACAAAGAAGATGACGATACCAATTTTATCGACCAACGGGCTGAGCTTTTCGGCCTGCTTGCCGGACTTTTTCTCTTTCAGAGCTTCGATGGGAATGATCGGCTGCTTCGGGGTGAATTTCGGGCCAAGGAACAGTGCCCAGAGAGGAACGACAATGAGGACCGGCCAGGTGCCGATGGCACAGTCGATGGGGCGGATGCTCATACCAGCGAAGCCGTAGGTCTCGAGGAAGCCCGTGTACTGGCCTGCCATCTGGATGGCCGTTGCCAGAGGGAGGATGCCGCAGCAGGCCACGCAGACGACCATGACCGGGAACATATACTGCGAACGGCTGTGTCCGGTCTTATCGCAGAGCGCAGCCAGCAGCGGGCTGACGATGGCGTAAACGATCATCGGGCTGGCGATGAAGTTTGCCAGCAGAACGGCGATGAGGATGTAGCCGAAGTAAGCAGTCTTGAAGCTGCCGCGGGTCAGTTTCATGATGCCGTTGCACAGACTGTCGACCACAGAAGTGCGGCGGAAACCGGCTGCCACAACGAACATGGTCGCCATCAGCAGAGTGTTCACGTTCGAGAAGCCAGCCAGCGCACCGTTTGCGTCGATGCAGCCGGTAAAGTACAGCGCAGCAAGAGAGATCATTGCGGTAAGCCACATGGGGATCTTGTTCAGCATATAGCTGACCAGCGTTGCCGCAAAGATCACCATACAGATGATCATTTGAGTGTTCATAAATGTTTTCCCTTTCCGTTATTGTTTCACGTTTTTCTCAACACTGAAGTCCGTTGCTGCCCGGGCAGGGGCTCGTTGTGGCTCTATCTTAACAGAAAGTTCTTATTTTGTCGCTGCAAATATTTGTGGATTTTCTTCGAGTTCCGATTGGGCCGTCACCATCTTTGACAGAAGAATCGCAATCAAGCCTTCAAAAGCATCCAAACATTTTCCCTGTAAATTTTGTCAAATATCGGTTCCCTCACTTGTGCACTTTACTAAACAGTTCTTTCAAATCCCCCTCATTCATCCATAAATTCGATTTGACACGACAAGTTTTTTGGATTATGCTAAGGTCAATGGGTTTCAGGCAAAAGCTTTTCTGAATTTTTGCCATAGGGAAAATATTTGGATTTGAGGTGTAAAAATGGATTCCGCGAACTACGAACTCGACCTTCCGCGCGAGAACATCCACATCCGCTGTTTTGCGCACAACATCATGAATTACCGCTACCACTGGCACGCAGACGACTACGAACTGAGCATCCTGCTCCACGGCGTGCAGTCCTACTGCCGCGGCTCCGAAAACAGCCTGCTGCATGAGGATGACGTGATCCTGACTGCCCCCGGCAATGGCCATGCCTCCATGACGCAGGCAGCAGATACCTGCGCCCTTGTTCTGCATTTTTCGGCCGCTGCATTCAAGCCGCTGGTCAAAAAGGGGATTGTGTATCAGTTCCCGTCCTGCCGTTCCACCGATGCCGACCGGTCTGAGCCGCGCTACCGGGTCATCCGGTTCTACGCCAGCCAGCTGTTCCGCATTTTACAGCAGGGCGGGCCATACGCCCAGCTTGCGGCCAAAGCCACCCTCGAGCTGCTCACCATCCATCTCTGCACCCAGTTCGAGCCAAAAAACTTCAACACCCTGCCGGAGGATCTTGAGCGGCGCGCCATCGCCCGGCGGCTGCTGGAGTATGTGGAGGAACACTATACCTCCAAGCTGACGCTGGAAGATCTGGCTGACTATGCCCAGTACAACCGCACCTACGTTTCCACTCTGTTCAAGCAGATCGTCGGCATCAACTTTCACGAATACCTGACCCGGGTACGGTTCCAGCACGCCCTGAATGATCTTGCCATCACCAACGACAACCTGACCGATATTGCCCTGCGGAACGGCTTTGCCGACCTCAAAACCTTCAACGCCCGGTTCCGCGCCACGCTGCAGCGCACACCGGCTGAATACCGCGCCAGCCTTTCCCCTGATCGGGTCGTAGACGGAATGACACGGCGTTTCCTCGCACCGGACGACCCCATCCTGCAGAAAAAGCTGGCCGAATACACCCACATCGGGATGCTATAGGGCAGAATATTGATCTACGCTTCTGCGGCAGTACGACCTCGCTTCCGGTGGACCGTACACTTACTGCTCCATCCGTGGCAAACTTTTCAACTGCACCTGCTGTACAAGGGACGAAGCCCAGCGGCTGTGTGAAGATTGGCTCGTAAAACAGGACCGCTGCTATATAAACTAAAAAACACCGTCGAGGAAGCCTCCCAAATGGGAAGATTCCTCGGCGGTGTTCGTTTATCGGGTCTGGGTTTTCTCGGTGTTTTCTTTTTCCTCCGCAAAAAATCGTTCTACGTTTTTCTGTGCCCGGACCAGTTCTTGCATCTCGTTCCGTGCCTTGCGGTAGTCCGGGTAGCGGATACCGTCCATCGTGACGGTCAGAACTTTTTTCATCGGTAAACCCTCCTTTGACGGATTCGGGAAGTTCAGCCCGAAAATAAAAAAGCGCGTTCCTCTTTCTGTTCGGGAAGAACAGCGAGTGAACGCGCTATGTATGGAGAAAAGTGTTTTGCACGGTTTCGGGCAGGAATGTGGAAAATAGATTTACACAAATTATCTTGTATTTACATGGATTTACAGGAAAGCGGCTACCAATTTTAGCAGAGAGCCGGAAAACAGAGTTCAAAAGGTGCTTTATGGGGCTTCATTAGCTGGGAACCTGATTTTATTAGCTGGAACCGAAAATTCTGCTAATGGCATTAGCTGGCTAATTTTGGTGATAGGTTCAAAATGAAAAATGCGAAGATCGTCTTTCACATGGAAAAATGACCTTCGCATTTTCATAAAGGGATACCCCAGACAGGATTCGAACCTGCGGTCTCCTCCTTAGGAGGGAGGCGCTTTATCCAGCTAAGCTACTGAGGCATATTATGTATTATCGTTGATTTTTTGAAATTCAACGCACTTGGAAACGAATATGCAGAATGCTTTTCACACCGAAGTGACCGACTGCGTTGCAACCGGAACGGTGTTAAACTTGTTGC
>NZ_JAFREJ010000003.1:190521-216400 GCF_017377545.1 Faecalibacterium sp. Marseille-Q4164
GATTAGAGCAATCACTTCTGCACCCAAGGTATCAGGTTGACCGAATTCTTAGGAGGCGAACGCTCTATCCAGCTGAGCTATGAAGACGGATACCATATTATAATACCGCAACTTCCCCACAAAATCAAGTTGAATCGGAAAGAAAAAAGGTGTATCCTATAAGAGAGGTACTCATGCGCGGCATGGGTGCAGAATGAAGTGCAGGTGCAGCACAGGCGGCCCGGCACAAAAAGGAGCCAACTTATGGGGATGAAACGGAAAAAGAGAGCACCGCATCGGCGCGGCTGGCTGCTTGGCAGCAGTGCAACGCAGGTCATCTGCATCAGCTTTGTGCTGCTGATCGCGCTGGGAACGCTGCTGCTGACACTGCCCATTTCCAGCCGCAGCGGTCGGCTGGGCGTGGTGGATGCCATGTTCACTGCCACCAGTGCCACCTGTGTGACAGGTCTGGTCGTGCGGGATACCTGGACGCAGTTCACGCCCTTTGGGCAGGCGGTGGTTTTGCTGCTGATCCAGGTGGGCGGTCTGGGCCTGGTGACACTGACCAGCTTTTTTGCGCTGGCTGCCAAACGCCGGATGGGCTTTAAGGATCTGCGGCTGCTGGGAGAAAGCGTTTCGGCCAGCGGTTACTCGCAGGCTACCGATGTGCTGAAGATCGTGGTCAAGCTGGCGATGACCTTTGAGGTCATCGGTATGGTGCTTCTGATGATCGCCTTTGTGCCGCAGTTTGGTGCGGAGGGCATCTGGATCAGCGCATTCACGGCCATCTCGGCGTTCTGCAATGCGGGCTTCGATCTGTTTGGCCGGTTCGGGCAGTATTCCTCGCTGGCTCCCTATGTCAGTAATTATTATGTACAGGCTGTGATCATGTTCCTGATCATGGCAGGCGGTCTGGGCTTTATGGTCTGGGTGGAGATCGGCGAGTGGCGCAAGAAGCGGCACCTGTCTCTCCATGCCCGGATGGTGTTGCTCTTCTCCTGCATCCTGTGGGTGGGCGGTGCTGTCCTCATCGGCCTGATGGAGTGGAACAACCCCAAGAGCATGGGCGGGTTGTCCGTGCCGGGCAAGGTGATGGCTGCCCTGTTCCAATCGGTGTCAACCCGTACTGCCGGTATGAACACCATCGACCTGGCCGCCTGCGGGCCCATCACTAAGCTGCTGATGAGCGTTCTGCAGTTCATCGGCGCGGCTCCCGGTTCCACCGGCGGCGGTGTGAAGGTGACCACCTTTGCAGTTCTGATCCTGACCATGCGCAGCGTGGCGCAGGGCCGGGACGATTGTGTCATCGGCGGCCACCACATTGAATCCAAGACCGTTTACCGTGCGCTGACCATTATCATGCTGGGCATGGTGGCAGCGCTGGGTTCTGCCGTGGTGGTCTATTACAACACCTCGGATGCTGTAACGGTCATTGACGCGATCTTTGAATCCTGCTCCGCCTTTGGCACCGTGGGCCTTTCGGTGGGCGTGACCAGCCAGCTGAACACCGGGGCCAAGCTACTGTATATGCTGGTGATGTTCATGGGCCGTGTTGGCCCGGTGTCCTTTGCCATCAGCCTGACCAGCAAGCCCGATGACAACAAGCGCAAGATCCTGCCCGTTGGACAGATCAACGTGGGATAAGAAAAAATGGACGGCTCTCGTTTTCGGGAGCCGTCCATTTTTATGTGCAGTCAGCGTGGGAACGTTCGGGGAGCGGAATCATTTGCTGTAGATCTCCACGATATTCAGCAGGATTTCGGTTGCCTTGTCCATGCGTTCTACGGTGGTGCATTCGCACACGCCATGGAAGTTGAAGCCGCCGGTGCCCAGGTTGGGGCAGGGCAGGCCCTTCCAGCTCAGGGTGGCACCATCGGTGCCGCCGCGCACAGGCACTTCCTCGGGGGTCAGACCGGCCTTTTCGATGGCCTTGCGGGCGTTCTCCACCAGATGGAAGTGGGGCTTGATCTTTTCCAGCATGTTGCGGTAGCTGTCCTTGATCTCCACCTCCACGGTGCCGGGGCCGTACTTGCCGTTGAGGTAATCGGCAATGTGGAGGAGGTTATCCTTCTTGTACTGCAGCTTGTCGGCATCGTGGTCGCGCAGGATGTAGCCCAGCTTAGCGTTGGTCACGTCGCCGTACATCTGGCAGAGGTGGTAGAAGCCCTGACGGCCCTCGGTGGTCTCGGGACGAGCCATGATGGGCAGGGCAGTGTGGAACTCCATGGCCACATTGGAGGCGTTGATCATGGCATCCTTGGCGGAGCCGGGATGCACCGAGAAGCCGTGGATGGTCACGGTGGCGGCAGCTGCGTTGAAGTTCTCATACTCGATGCCGCCCACGTCACCGCCATCAACGGTGTAGGCGAAATCCGCGCCAAAGCCCGGGATATCGAAGAGGGAAGCGCCCTCGCCGATCTCCTCGTCGGGGGTGAAGGCGATGCAGAGCTTGCCGTGGGGGCGGCCCTCGGCAAGGAGGATCTCGGCGGCGGTCAGGATCTCTGCCACACCGGCCTTGTCGTCTGCGCCCAGCAGGGTGGTGCCGTCGGTGGTGATCAGGGTCTCACCCTTGAGGTCGGCCAGGAAGGGGAAGGTGGAGACCTTCATCACCATGCCGGTGGCGGGCAGGGTGACATCGCGGCCGTCATAATTCTCGTGCAGGATGGGGGAAACACCCTCGCCGGAAGCATCGGGGGCGGTGTCCATGTGGGCAATCAGGCCCAGGGCAGGCTTGTCCTCACAGCCGGGGGTGGCGGGGATGCTGCCGTAGACATAGCAGTGCTCGTCTACCCGGGCATCCTCGATGCCCAGAGCCTTCATCTCTTCCACCAGCTGGCGGGCCAGGTCAAACTCCCGCTCTGCCGAGGGGTGGGTGCCGCTCTCGGGGTCGGAGGTAGTGTAAACGCGGACATAATTCAACAGTCGCTCGTATGCACGCATAAGAATGCTCCTTTGCTTGTATTTGATTCTATGATACGCTTTTCCGCGGCAATTTACAAGAGGGTGCAGCAGGGGAGCGCAGATCGAAGCGCAGTAAAACAACAAAAACACCGTCAGCCCGTTGTGTCAGGCTGACGGTGTTCTGTTTGAGGGGAGCGTTTAACGCTTGTATTTGGCGGCCGTCTGCAGGCGCTGCATGGCGCGGTCCAGTGCGATCTTGCTCTGGTAGTACTCGTGCATGCTCTGCTTGTGCTGCAGGCGCTCCTCGGCCCGGATGCGGGCAGCCTCGGCGCGGTTGCGGTCGATATCCTCGGGCCGCTCGGCGCTGTCCACCAGCAGCAGGACAAAGGTGGGGGTCACTTCTGCAATGCCGTCGCCCACCAGCACCTCGCGGGTCTCACCGTCCACGGTGAACTTTGCAATGCCCATGTGCAGGGCCACCAGCACGGGGTTGTGCCCGGCCTGCACGCCGTACACGCCGTCGCCGGTGGGCAGGGTCAGGCTCTCGCAGTAGCCCTGATAGAATTCACCGCTGGAAGCCGTGATGTTCAGGATGAACTTTTCCATCAGTTGGCACCGCCCTTTTCCTCCGCCTGTTTGTCTGCGTACTTCTTGCGGGCATCCGCAAGGGTGCCCACGTTGAAGAATGCCCACTCGGGCAGATCATCGCACTGGCCGTCCACAATGGCGGCAAAGCCCTTGACGGTCTCTGCCAGCGGGACGTACACACCCTTCAGGCCGGTGAAGTTCTCGGCCACCGCAAAGGGCTGGCTGAGGAACTTCTGCAGCTTGCGGGCACGGGTGACGGTGAGCTTGTCCTCTTCGCTCAGTTCGTCCATGCCCAGGATGGCGATGATGTCCTGCAGCTCCTGATAGCGCTGCAGGGTGGCCTGCACCTTGCGGGCCACACGGTAGTGCTCCTCGCCCACGATGTCGGCTTCCAGAATACGAGAGGTGGAAGCCAGCGGATCGACAGCGGGGTAGATGCCCTGCTCCACGATCTTGCGGCTCAGAACGGTGGTTGCGTCCAGATGGGCGAAGGTGGTTGCAGGAGCCGGGTCGGTCAGGTCATCGGCGGGGACGTAGACGGCCTGCACCGAGGTGATGGAGCCGTCGCGGGTGGAGGTGATGCGCTCCTGCAGGGCACCCAGCTCATTGGCCAGGGTGGGCTGATAGCCCACGGCGGAGGGCATCCGGCCCATCAGGGCGGAGACCTCGCTGCCTGCCTGCACGAAACGGAAGATGTTATCGATGAACAGCAGCACGTCCTTGTGGGTCTCCTCACGGAAGTACTCTGCCATGGTCAGGCCGGTCTCGGCGACCCGCATACGGGCTCCGGGAGGCTCGTTCATCTGACCAAAGACCAGCGCGGTCTTGTTCAGAACGCCGGAAGCGTTCATCTCGCCCCAGAGGTCACAGCCCTCACGGGAGCGCTCGCCGACACCGGTGAAGATGGAGTAGCCGCCGTGCTCGGTGGCCACGTTGTGGATCAGCTCCTGGATCAGCACGGTCTTGCCGACACCGGCACCGCCGAACAGGCCGATCTTGCCGCCCTTGGCGTAGGGAGCCAGCAGGTCGATGACCTTGATGCCGGTCTCCAGAATTTCAGTTGCAGGTTTCTGCTCCGCAAAGCTGGGAGCCTTGCGGTGGATGGGCCAGTGGGGCAGATCGTCCACCGGGCCCTTGCCGTCGATGGGGCGGCCCAGCGGGTCGAACATGCGGCCCAGAGTGCCCTCGCCCACAGGGGCATTCAGGCCGTGGCCGGTGGCGGTAACTTCCATCCCCTTGCCCAGACCCTCGCTGGCAGAAAGCATGATGCAGCGCACCGTCGTTTCATCGACGTGCTGCGCTACCTCCATGGTGCGCTCAGTGCCCTCTGCGGTCACGGTCAGCGCTTCCTGCAGGGCAGGCAGCTTGCCCCCGGTGAATTTGACATCCACCACGGGGCCCGCTACTCGAATAATAGTTCCCTGTATCATACAATTGCCTCTTATACTATGTTTCTTGCAAACGCTTCAGCATCCTCACCCTCTCCGTCATCGCTCACGCGATGCCACCTCCCCCAAAGTGGGAGGCCTTGGCAGTCCGTGCAAACTTCATCTTTATGCCAAGGGCTCTCCCTTTGGGAGAGCTGGACGCGAAGCGGCCTGAGAGGGTGAGCATGTTATTCTTGATTCTGTACCGCCGCCGCGCCGCCGATGATCTCGGTGATCTCCTGGGTGATGGAACCCTGACGGGAGCGGTTGTACTCCAGCTCCAGATCGTGGATCATATCCTTGGCGCTCTTGGTGGCGGAATCCATGGCGGTCATGCGGGCGCTCTGCTCGGCGCAGAAGCTCTCGGTCATGGCACCAAAGATCATGCCGTGCATATAGATGGGGGCCGTCTGCTCGAACACCGTCCAGGCATCCGGGAACATCTCCACCTCGCCGCGGGGGTCGCCCAGACCCTTGGGAGCAGGCGTGAGGTGGGCACGGTCCAGCGGCAGCAGGCGTTCCATGACCGGCTCGCTGGTCAGCGCGTTCTGGATCTTGGTGTAGACGATGTAGATCTCGTCCAGCTTGCCGGACTTGAAGTCATCGATGGCATCCACCGTGATATCACGGGCGCGCTGCAGGGTGGGAGCCGTGGCACCGTAATGGAAATCCTCCACCAGACGGGGATCCTTGCGGAACAGGGCACGGTAGCCTACCTGACCGATGACATAGAACCGGTCGTTCTGGTCGGCGTGCTCCCGCAGGAACTTGAGCAGGTTCTGGTTGTAGGCACCGGCCATGCCCTTGTCGGCGGTCAGCACAATGTAGGCCCGCTTGGGGTTCTCCAGATCCCGCTCGTGGAAGAAGGGGTGCTCCGGCTCGTCGGGCAGGTGGGGCACCACGCGGGAGATGGTATCCCGCATCCGGGTGAAGTAGGGCAGAACATTCTGGTAGTTCTGCCGGGCCTTGCGGAGCTTGGAGGAGGAGATCAGGTACATGGCATTCGTGATCTTCATGGTATCCTGAATGCTCTCGATCCGCTCCTTGAGCAGCTTACTGGATGCCATTGCTCTCCCCTCCCGCGAATGCCTTCCACGCGGTCAGGATGGTGTCCACCTGTTCCGGGGTGATCTTGCCCGTGGACGTGATCGCGTCCATGGTGCCGGAAACATCGGCGTGGAACTGGCGCACAAAGGCGTTGGTCTTTGCGCGCTGGTCAGCCAGCGGCAGGTCGTCCAGCATCCCGTGGGAAGCCAGGGTCAGCACGACCACCTGCTCGGCATCGGACTTGGGCTGGTACAGCGGCTGCTTGAGCATCTCGGTCAGGGCTTTGCCGTGTTCCAGCTGGCGGCGGGTCTCAGCGTCCAGATCAGAGCTGAACTGGGCAAAGGACTCCATATCCTTGTACTGGGCCAGCTCGATACGCAGGTTGGAATTGGCCTTCTTCATGGCCTTGGTCTGGGCAGCGCCGCCCACACGGGAGACCGACAGGCCAACGTTGACGGCGGGGCGGTTGCCTGCGTTGAACAGGGCGCTTTCCAGGAAGATCTGACCATCGGTGATGGAGATGACGTTGGTGGGGATGTAAGCAGAGACATCGCCCGCCTGGGTCTCGACGATGGGCAGGGCAGTGATGGAACCGCCGCCCAGATCGTCGCGCATCCGGCAGGAGCGCTCCAGCAGACGGGAATGCAGATAGAACACGTCGCCGGGGTAAGCCTCACGGCCGGGAGAGCGGCGGAGCAGCAGGGAGATGGCACGGTAGGCCACCGCATGCTTGGAAAGGTCGTCGTAGACGATCAGGACGCTCTTGCCCTTGGACATGAAATACTCAGCCAGTGCAGTGCCTGCATAGGGTGCGATGTACTGCAGGGGAGCGGAATCGGAAGCCGTGGCGGCCACGATGGTGGTGTAGCTCATGGCACCGTGCTTCTTGAGGTCCTCGGCCACGCGGGCGATGGAGGAAGCCTTCTGGCCGATGGCAACATAGATGCAGAGCACGCCGGTGTCCTTCTGGTTCAGGATGGCATCGGTGGCAATGGAGGTCTTGCCGGTCTGGCGGTCGCCGATGATCAGCTCACGCTGGCCGCGGCCGATGGGGAACATGGAGTCGATGGCCAGGATGCCGGTGTGAAGCGGGGTATCCACGCTCTGGCGCTCCAGAATGCCGGGGGCCTGCTTCTCGATGGGGTTGTAGCCTTCGGCGTTCACCGGGCCCTTGCCGTCAATGGGCTCGCCCAGCGGGTCGATGACGCGGCCCAGGAAACCATCACCCACAGGGATGCCGGCGCGCTTGCCGCTGCGGGTCACCAGAGTGCCCACGCCCACGGTCTCGGCACCGTCGAACAGCATGATGCCCAGCTTGCCCGGGTCCACGCTTTCGACCATGCCCTTGGCACCGTTCTCAAAGGTGACGATCTCACCATAAACGGCCTTGTCCATGCCCTCCACCTGCACGATGCCATCGGCAGAGGAGATGACCACGCCGCCCTCGGCAGAGGTCTGGGCAGGCTTGTAATCCTCGATGCGGGTCTTGAGGGTGGCCAGAGAGGGCTTGCCAGCCATCATCTGGTCCAGCTGGTGGCGGCCGGAGTTGTCGAATACCCGGTCGCCCACCTGCAGCACATAGCCGGAGAGCAGGCTCTCGTCCACCGAGACATTCAGGATGACCTCAGTGGCATCATAGAGCTTCTTGACCTCGGCCTTGATACGGGCAATGTCCTCTTCACGGAGCTGATGTGCGGCGCGCAGGTCGGCCTTGACGATGCGGTTCTCAGAGAAGAATTCGCGGCTGAACTCAGTTGCCATGCTCAGCACCTGCTTTCTCCAGCAGATCGTCCAGCAAACGGGAATCGTCCTGCTCGGTCAGGTTCCGGCTCAGCAGCTTCTCGCACATGGCGCGGGCCAGTGCGGTGGTCTGTGCGTCGGCTTCGCGCAGCTTGTGCTGGCGCTCTGCCTCAGCAGCGGCCTTGCCCTCGGCTACAATGGCCTCGGCCTGTTTCTGGGCCTCGGCCAGCAGCTGCTGCTTTGCAGTTTCGGCCTGCTGCTCGTAAGTCTCGCGGCGGGCAGCGGCCTCGGTGTCCACATTGCGCAGCTTGTCCTGCGCAGCGTTCATGGCCGCAGCGGCCTCCTTTTTGGAGGTCTCGGCGGCGTTCAGTGCGTCATCCACCTGTTTCTGACGCTGTGCGATGATCCCCATAACAGGCTTGTACAGGAATTTCCGCAGCAGCAAAAACAGAATCAGAACGTTGACGACTGTATACAGAAGATTCAGATTCAGTGTCAGCATTCGTCATGCCTCCGTTATCAACCCAGGAACAGGATGATCAGCAGTGCAACGACGAAACCGAAAATTGCAGTACCTTCGGCCAGAGCAGCACCCAGCAGCAGGTTGGTCTGGATCTTGCCGGAAGCCTCGGGCTGGCGGGAAATAGCCTCGGTTGCCTTGCCGGTTGCAATGCCGATGCCAATGCCGCCGCCAATACCAGTCAGCGCTGCAATGCCAGCGCCCAGAGCGATAAGTCCGTTCATAATTTTAATCTCCTTTTGATTTGATGATGGAAAGGGTTTACTCTTCGTCTCCCATGGTCTCCTTCATAAACAAAGAGGTAAGGAACACAAAGACGTAGGTCTGGATCAGACCATCGAACAGGTCAAAATACAAGCTGAAGATGGCAGGCACGAACACAGGCACCACCAGCTTGATCAGCTCCATAATGACAAAAGCGCCCAGCACGTTGCCGAACAGTCGCATGCACAGGCTGGTGGGCCGGATGGCCACCTCCAGCACATTCATGGGGGCCATGATGGGGGTGGGGGCAGCCAGGCTCTTGAGGAAGCCAACGCCGCCGCGTGCATGGATGCCGGCATACTCGATCAGGCAGATGCTCATCAGAGCAAGAGCCGCTGTGACGTTCAGGTCCTTTGTGGGGGGCTTGATGCCGAACACACCGATCAGGTTGGAGCAGCCGATGTACAGCGCCACGCTCATCAGATAGGGGACATAGCGCTTTCCACTTTCGCCCAGCAGGCCCACAAAGAAATCATTGATCGTAGTAACGACCGTTTCCAGGATGGCCTGCCGCTTGGTGATGTGATCCACCCGCAGATTCCGCGTCAGCAGGATGGAGCCGATGACAAGAAACGCCATAATGCCCCAGCTCACGACCACGGACTCCGGAATGGAAAGCCCGAACACCGTGACCATGTCAACATTCAGCTCTTCTTTCAAAGCAGCAGTCAACGCATTCATTGATTAGCACTCTCTCCTTTCTTAATTTGTGATGGTATCATAGCACGATTTCTGTCGGTTTTACAGCCCTCCACCTAACATTCTACTTTTTGTTATATTCCATTTCTGCTTTGGATGAAAACAGTTGTGCAGATTGCAAAAAGTACAGGGGGAAAACTATGCGATTTGCACAATCTCTTTGCTGATTCTTAGCCATCTGTACCATTTTCTGGCCTTTGGATGAGGTGAAATCGACATATTATTCACAGATTTTATAGCGGGCATATCAGATTTATATAGCTGCATGCTCTGTGATGATACCTATTTAACATGCTGGAGCAGTGCACCGGAAAGACGAAATTCATGTATCCCAGAAATTTGGACTTTTGATGCAAAAGTGTGTCTAATTTGTTGTGCACTCTGCGAATAGACAAACTGTGCATCTTCCTGTATAATAAAGCCAGAAACCAGAGAAGTACAGCAGAAGCTCAAATGAGAGCTAACCCCGCTGACTTTAAGCAGAAAGGAGCGAGACCGATGGTTGATATGGAACCCGCACAGTTCGGACAGACTGTCGGGATTCGCTGAGAAGCAAAACAGAGGCTCTCCACAAACGGGATGTTTCCCCCGTATAACAAAACAAATCAAAGAGCCGGTCTTGAGCATCAAAAATGCGAAAACAGTACAGTCTGTCAGAATAAATCCCCTGGCAATTCAAATAGATCCGCCCGAGGTGATCTCCCATGATGAGGACAGTTACACGGATGCACCTGTTTGAATGACCAAAAAGGAGTAACTCCAATGTACTAAGCAATGGAATCCCTGGCAAATCTAACTCGAAAGAATGTGGTAATATGAAATTCATCTTCAGAATCTCGGTACCGCAGTCTAACAGTTAAGAGAAGGGTCAGTCCAATGTACTAGAGTAGTTCATCCCCTTGCATAAAACTCTTCAGTTTCAGGTAGTTTCTAAGGAGAGTCACCCTATGAAACGCATACTCCGAAAATGAGAGAACCCAAGGAGAAGAGGCTTATGACTCCGAAGAAGTAAGTATCCAGCCGGACGAGGGCTTGCAAACGCCTCGATCCGGCTGGTTTTTGTTTATGGAGTTTTTACGGAGGTACCCCCGCATGAAATTTGACACATCCCTTTTGCTGAACCTGTTTGCTGCCGCTGCCATGCTGGTAATGGGCTTTCGCAGTTTTTCCAAAAAGCACCAGATGAAGTTCAGCGATGACGAAGAGCGGGCTATGTGGGAGAAAAAGTTCGGTGTGTTCTATTTCTTTAATGCCGTTGTGTTTGCCGCTTCGCCGTTTTTGCCCCACACTTCCATTGGCGGCAGCCGCCTGCTCTCTATCGGCATTGCTGCGGACACCGTGTTCCTGCTGATGTACCACGCTTGGAAAAAAGGCCGGGAAGACGACTGAACCGTTTCAAAAAGCATTGCACCTCCTGCATTTCTCTGCTACAATGGAGAAAACGCAGGAGGTATTTTTTATGGTCAAGCATATCATTCTCTGGCAGCTCAAGGACGAGCTTTCTGCCGCCGAAAAGGCAGAGATCAAGGCGAACATCAAAACCGGGCTGGAGGGCCTGGCAGGGCAGATCCCGGGCCTTGTGGAGGTGCATGTGAACATCAACGGCCTGCCCTCTTCCAACGCAGATCTGATGCTGGACACCACCTTTACCGATGCCGCTGCCCTCAAGGGCTACTCCACCCACCCCGCCCACGTGGCTGTGGCCGATGGCAAGGTGCGCCCCTACACCAAGACCCGTGTCTGCCTGGACTTTGAAGTGTAACTGAATGTGCAAAAAGAACACCCCCTCTGCGGTGCAGCTTCAGAAACTGCCATGCAGAGGGGGTGTATTTTGTGTTATGAGCAGATGGAACGCTTAGCGAGCGTCACGGTTTGCTTCGTACTCGTCCATGGAGACATAGTGGTCGAGGACGTGGATGCCCTTCAGGCGCTTATTGGAGAAGCCGGTGGAAGCGTACTGGCCCTCCCAGTAGTTCAGGCGGGTCGCCAGATAGGCGGGCACGCTCATGCCGCGCGGAATGACCAGTGCGTTGGTGATGAGCAGAGTCTCGGCATCGGCAAAGGCCTTGTAGCGGGCATCGATGTCATCGGTGATCTGCTTTGCAGCCTCGATGGCGTTCATGTAGGCCATAACAGCATCTGCGGTCTCGCCGGTGATGAAGCCGTCCTCCACGCCGGTGCGCAGGTAAGCATAGCGCATTCCGCGGGAATCCTCGGCCTGATAGAACGGGTCGGTCTCGGTCTCGGGGTCGGAGTAGTCAGCGCCCCAGTTGCAGAGCAGGAACTCGAACTTGCCGTTGCGGCGCACAGCAGACAGGAAGCTGTCGGAGGGGCCGGCGGTGATGATGATGTCGATGAAGTCGGTGCCGTCGTTCAGCACACCCTCCAGCTGCTGCTTGAGCACCTGGCACTGCTTGTCCCAGTCGGTGGAGGAGGGGTTGTAGGGCAGCTGCACCTTGATGGGGAAGGTGACCCCCTGTGCAGTCAGCTCCTCAATGGCAGCATCACGGTACTCCTTGGCCTTGGCCTCGTCAAAGAACTCGGTCAGGTCGGCCAGGCCGCCGCACTGGGTGTAGTCCACGCCATCGGTGGTGGCGCAGAAGTTCGGGGGAGTGATGGTGTTCAGCTTGTAGCTGTCGTAGCCCAGAGGTGCGCTGACAGCCAGCGTAACGGCGTTGTTGATGCCGTACAGGAAGGCCTTGCGGAAGTTGGTGTTGTTGATGGCCTTGGCCCAGTTCTCGGGTTCGTATTCTGCATCCACGCCCTCAACGTTCCAGTTGGAGAACTCGTGTGCAAAAGGCATGAAGTTGAACATGTAGAAGTAGGTGTAGTTGGTGTTGGGACGATCCATGGAGACCATGTCCTTGGTGGTATCGTCAGCCAGCCAGCTGTCCAGAATGTCAGAGCCGATGGTGGCTTCGTCGATCTCGCCGCGCTTGATCATCTCGGGGCCGTTCACGGCAGCCTCGGCGTTGTAAATGCGGCTGATGGTGTCGATAAAGACATTGTCCGCATCATAGTTCTCGGGGTTCTTCTTCATGATCCAGGTTTCCAGAGACTCGTAATCAGACAGGTAGAAAGCACCGCAGCTGTACAGGGTCTCGGCGCTGGTGGCATACTGGTCGCCCATCTCGCTCAGCAGGGGGCCGTAGGCGGGCTCATAGGGCAGGTAGCACAGCAGGCTCAGGAAGCCGGGGAAATCGTAAGTCAGGGTGTAGGTCAGGGTGTGGTCATCCACAGCGGTCACGCCCACGGAATCAAAGTCCACGGGGGCGTAGGTGGAAGCGGTGCCGTCTGCTGCGGTCACGGTCACGTTGCCGCTGCCATCGGTGACATAGGTGGTGCCGTCATCGTCCACAGTGCCGTTTTCAGCATTGGTCAGGTAGACGTGATAGTTGTAGTAATCATTCGCACCGGCAATGTAGGCGGTGACCAGGCCCACGTTGGAGGAAGCGTAATCCGGGGTCAGCACATACTGCAGGGCATCCACAAAGTCCTGTGCGGTCACGGGGGCAACGACTTCGCCGTTGTTGTCCACCCAGTTCTCCTCGCGCAGGGTGAAGGTCCAGGTCAGGGTGTCGGCATCCCACTCCCACTTGGTGGCCAGGCCCTCGCGCATCACGCCCTTGTTGTCGTACTCGACCAGGGTGTCCACGCAGTTTGCACCCACGACCATTTCCAGGTCGGTGGCGGTGGTCAGGTAGTTCAGGGTTGCAGGCTGGCTGGAATAAAGCACGGTGTACTTGCTGGTATCCGCACCGGAAGCAGAACCGGAGGAGCTGCCGCCGCTCTTACCGCCGCAGCTGGACAGCAGACCGGCGGCGCAGGCACCTGCGGCTGCCAGGCCGCTTGCCTTGAGGAACTGACGACGAGAAATAGACTGTTTCATAATGAAATTCCCTCTTTTCTTCGTGTTGAAGTCTGGTTGCCGCCCAAAGCCGACAGGCCCGCTGTTTCCCGGCAGCGGGAAGCAAAAAAGACGTAACGGAAACACATCCGTTACGCCTTTGTAACTTGTCCTCCCGACCACAGCTGGGTGGTTAAGAAGAATTATAGCATTTTTTTGGAGCTGCGTCAATAAAAACCTCTCCGTCCATGCGAAGCGCCGGAGAGGTCCAGCGATCAGCAGGTGCTTTCGGTCGGGGCGGGAGCGGCTCCTGCTTCAGGGGCAGCGGCGCTTTGCGCTGGCTGAGAGGGCTGCATCTCGGCAGCCAGCTCTTTTGCAGCCGCTTCTGCGGCCTTTTTGGCCTCGCGCTCGGCCTGACGCTCCTTGGCGCGGGCCACAGCCTCCTCCTGCCGTTTTTTGGTGCGCAGCTTGATGCGGCAGACAGAACAGATGCCGTCCGCACAGTTGGGCGCAATGGGCTTGCCGCATTCTTTGCAGAGGGTCTTGGTGCACTTGTAGACACTGACGGGGCCAAGGCTGGTCAGCTGGCGCAGCTTCAGGCCGTCCAGACCGCCGTTGGAGCAGGCGGCAACGCAGACCCCGCACTCGCTGCACTTCCACGGCGTGATCACCGCGCGGGTCTGGCCGTCGGGCAGGTCCTCAAACTTGATGGCACCGCTGCGGCAGCTCTTCTCACACCGGCCGCAGGCAAAGCACTTCTGGGTGAAGTTGGGCAGGTGGTAGCCATAGCGCAGGGGCGTTTCGGACACCGCCTTGAGCTGCTTGGTGTACTGGTGGAGCAGCAGCCGGAAATCCTGGCTGCTCTCGTCCTCGCTGCGCAGGCCGGGCAGCATCCGCAGCAGCTGCTTGGTGCCCTTTTTGGAGCCGGAGGTCACCTGCTCCATCATCTCACGGCGGGAGTACTCCTTGACGTGGAAGGGGGCATCGTCCAGCTCGTATGCCAGCGTGAATCGGGCCTCGAACAGGGGCTGGCCGAAGAACTCCACCAGCCGGGTCAGAACGGCACGCAGATGCTCGGCACAGACATCGTTCTCGCACTCGCCGCAGGGGGTCAGGTCGAGGACGATCTTCTTGTTCAGGGCAAGGTAGGCCAGCGCTTCCCACGAATAGGCCGAGACGCAGGTGCGCACCACGGTGTTTTTCCGGGTGGATTTTTCGCAGCCGATCCAGATGGTGTCACCATCGCTGTCGGCAGGGGAGATATCCCGCTGCACCTGCTCCGGCGAGGGGGCAATGCAGCCCGACCGGCAGGCTGAAACACACAGGCCGCAGTCGGTGCAGGGATCCCAGTCCTTGACGAGGTTGGGGCGGGTGAAGATCTCATCACCATAGGGGCAGATATCCTTGCAGGCTGTGCAGGGGGTGCGGTGGGGGTGCAGGTTCCAGCACTGCTTGCGGTTCACTTCGGGGTGGGTGGTCTTCATCAGCGCATCCATGGCGTAGCGCGTAAAGATACTCATAGGATCACTCCTTTTCAGGGTCCATCACCGTGGTGATGTCGGCGTTGTCCAGCAGGAAGCGCTGGACTTTCTGTGCAACCAGTGCGGCGGCAAGGGTGTCCGGGCTCAGCACCCGGCGGATGTCGGCCTCCGGGGTGTCCTGCAGCTGGGACAGGCGGCGGTACTCGTTGTTGACCTCCAGCGTGCTCACGGTGATGTTCTCGGCCTCGGCAATGGAGCGGGAGGCCAGCATGGAGCGCAGGTTCCGCTCGGCAGCGTCACGGTAGCCTGCCCGCAGGGCGGCAGCGGTGGTGTGGCTGTTCTTGCAGTGCTTTTCCAGGGTGATGTTGCTGCGGGAGAGCCGCTGCTCCAGCATCCGCATCTCATTGTCGGCGGTGCGGTCCAGCATGGCTTCGGGCAGGTCCACGGTCAGGTTGGCACCGGCCTTTGCCAGCAGTTCCTGCCCGGCGGCGCGGTCGGCGGCATCTTCGTGGATCTTCCGCTTTTTGGCCCGCACGGCCTCGCGCATGGCGGCAAGGTCTGCATAGCCCTGTGCCCGGGCAAATTCCTCGTTCAGCTCCGGGGTGGTCTTTTCGGCCACGGAGTGCAGCTTGATCTCAAACTGCGCGGTCTTGCCGGAGAGCTCCTCCACCCGGAACTGCTCCGGGTAAGTGAAATCAAAGCGGAAGGTCTCGCCAGCGGTGTGGCCGTAGATGGCATCTTCGGCGGCAGGCATCAGCTTGCCGTCCCCCAGAACCACCATCACCTTTTCCATCCGGCTGTCGGGGATCTCCTCCCCGTCCATGAAGCCGACAAAATCCAGCAGAACCCGGCTGCCGCGCTTGGCGGGGGCGGTGGAGTTGTGGTAGACGGAGCGCATCCGGGTCTGGTGGACCATCTCCTGGTCAATGGTCTTTTCGGAAAGCGGCCGCACATGGCGGGTGACAGCCAGCCCCTTGTACTGGCCTAATTTTACTTCTGGTAGATTTTTTGCGTTGTTGGACATATCGTTTTACTCTCCTTTTATAAACCATGAACAGCCAGCCAGTTTTCCACAACAGAGGAAAACATTTCTGGGTATTTGGCGTTTTCAGCATCAAATTCATGGAGATAGGTCTCCACTTCCTCACGTGTCACGGGAGTGGTGCGTTCCCAGATCGTGAACACCGTGCCGTTGCCCATATCGAAGGTCGCAACTTGCTGGTGGGTAGTCTCTCTCAGCTGAAGAAAAACGGCGTTGAACCGGTGGCCCAGTTCCGTGTCCGGAGCCAGTGAGAGGGGGAACGGGTCTGCAGTTACCACATATCTGGCATCAAAGAAACCGGTGGGGAAATAGTGGGTGCCCGGCACCGAGAAGCTGTCCGGCAACTTGCCGTCCAGTGCATGGTTGGGCAGGTCACAGTTCCGCAGGTGGCCGGGATTGTAGAGCATGTCATCCGGGATCATATAGGCGACCTCGCCCTCCCCCAGATGTTCAACCAGCCATTGTGCCATGGCCTGGATCTGCGGTTTGTCCTTGCGGTCATAGGTCAGCTCGTCCAGCCGCTGATACTCAGCAAGGTCTGCCGGGTGGAACGCATGGATAACGAACTCTGGCAAGGCCATGACAGTGAGCGGGGAGCACCGCACCGACACGGCGAACAACAGTGTAAAGACCCAGAAACAAAGCTTTGGTATTTTGAAATGCTCGATACTCTCTGCCAGACCCGCCGCACCGCAGAGAAACAGAATGACATAGGCGGGCACGTACAGCAGCATCTGATGGGAGCCGGAATTCTGCACTCGGGTAAATAAGAGCATACTGAGCATCAGCTCACACAGCGCCAACACAGGCAGGCTGGGCTTTTTCCGCTTGACGCAGAGCCACAAACCAAACAGGATCAAAATAAGGTTCAGCAGGCCGGTGCGCATGGCATGATAATAGAGCTCTACCGCAATGCCGCCGACATTATAGTACGAATAGCGGTCGGAGTAGTTAAAAGCCAGGATCTTGCTGACCATGGGCCAGAGCAGGACCACCATTGCTGCCATGGCGCAGACACCAAACAGGATGAGGTTGCGTACTCGGCGCAGGGCAAGGCCCTTTTGGCCCTGTTTTGCGAGCTTTGCACTGCTTACAAAGAGCAGAAGCGCATAGGAAAAGTAATAGCCCACCACAAAATATAAGTACCAGCGGCGGCTCAGGATAATCGCGGCCGTTGCCAGGAAGATGAGCACGAACCGCCCCGGCTCCAGCTTTTCAAAACGGTAGTCCAATGTGAGGAGCAGAATGGCAAAAGCGAAGATCAGACCGAACCAGTCCGGCTGTGCCAGCATAGCGCTCATTCGCAGGAACGGATAGGTCAGCACCCAGGAAAAGCCGATGATAAAATACCAGAACTTATTCTTGACCTCCAGAATCTGCCCGATTTTGATCGTGAGACCAGCCAGCATCAGCATAAGGCTGGGGAGCACACAGAAAACCTGCGCAAAAGCGTAGCTGTCACCCGTTTTTGCGGTGAGGCAGAACGGGAACTCAGTGAACAAGGTGATGAAATTGGTGTAGTCTTCAGAAAATGTGCTTATGATATACTTAAAACCGGCCACCGGACCCAGCGCAAAAGCCGCTTCGGTATTGAACTGCTTCTGAATGTAGTTCACATAATCCCAGGCGTAGATGAACTGCCGCCGCCCCAGCGCCCAATAGAAGTAGAGCACAGCTCCGGCCCAGAAGGCGATGATGGCTGCGCGGTGGAAGAAGTCCAGCTCCACACCGGCAGTGTGCAGCACCCACAGCGCGCCGTAGAACAGCACACAGCTGCACCACAGGCTCACCAGCGGGAAGAACGCCGCCGCGGTGGGGAACAGCAGACCCACCAGCACCAGCAGGAGTGCTCCAGCACCCAGCCCGATGCCGCCCTTTGCCCAGGGTGAAAGGGTCTTCTTTTCAGAAAGTATCGTTGACATTGTACATGCTCCTCGGTTTTGAACCACAATATTACAGCTTACAGTATAATGATTCCGGGCGGCACAGGCAAGAGGGCAGGCCCCCGGAAGATAAAATATCCCGCCTGCATTTCAGCAGACGGGATATTTTGAATGCGATATTACTTTTTGGAATTCTGCTTTGCCGCGATGGTGGCCTTGCGCTTCTGGGCGGCGGCCTTGCGGGCAGAGGCCTGTGCGGCTTCCGGGTGGGGAGCCTCCGGCGTGATGCGGTACATCCGGCTGCCCATGGCGGGCAGATCCACGCTCAGGGTGTAGTCCCGGCCGTACACGCCGCCATCGGTGGTGTGCAGGTGTCTGGTGCGGCTGCGGTCCGCGCCGTTCCAGCAGGCAGCCTCGCTGTTCAGCAGCTCATCGGCGGCGCAGGGGTACTGGAAGTAGAGCGGGAACTTTTTGTGGACGGTATTCTGGGTGTTCATCACACAGAGGATGGTCTGGCCCGCGCCTTTCCGCAGCCAGGCGTACACGCCTTCGTCCCGGCTCTCGCAGGCGATCCACTCAAAGCAGTTCGGGTTGTATTCGCCATCGTAGAGGGCGGGTTCGGTGGCATACAGGCGGCCCAGCTCGGCAAAATATTTCTGGAAGCTGTCGTGGAAGGGATACTTCATCAGGCCCCAGTCCAGCTCCTTTTTCTCATCCCACTCCCGGAAATGCCCCAGCTCATTGCCCATAAAGTTCAGCTTTTTGCCCGGGTGGGTGTACATGTAGAAGTAAAGGGTGCGCAGCTGGGCACATTTTTCCTCGTAGGTGCCCCACAGCTTATCAATGATGGTCTTTTTGCCGTGCACCACCTCGTCGTGGCTGAGTGCCAGCAGATACAGCTCATTGTAGAAATACTGCATACTGAAGGTCAGCTTGTGGTAGGCATCGGGCCGCTCACCAAAGGGCGTGGCAAAATAATCCAGCGTGTCGTGCATCCAGCCCATGTCCCACTTATAATCGAAACCGATGCCGTCGTAGCGGGTGGGGGCGGTGACCTTGAGGAAGTTGGTGGAGTCCTCGGCGGTGTAGATGCCGGTGGGCCAGCGCTCGTTCAGGCCGTGGTTCAGGTTCCGCAGGAAGGTAACAGCGCCCTCGTTCACGCCGCGGTTGGGGTCGCCCTGCCAATAAAGAGCGCGGGAGATGGCGTCCATCCGGATGCCATCGCAGTGGTAGACATCCATCCAGAGGGCAGCGGCGCTGTTCAGGAAGCTGCACACCTCCCGGCGGTAATAGTTGAAGTTGCAGGTGCCCCACTCGCTGTGGCCCACATCACTGTCGTACTCGTAGAGGTGGGTGCCGTCAAAGTTGGCGAGCGCGTCGCCATTGGCGGCAAAGTGGACGGGCACAAAGTCCATGATGACACCAATGCCCATCCGGTGGCAGGCGTTGACAAAGGCTGCAAAGTCGGCAGGGTCGCCGTAGCGGCTGGTGACAGAGAAGTAACCGGTGGTCTGGTAGCCCCAGCTGCCGTCAAAGGGATGCTCTGCCAGCGGCAGCAGCTCCACATGGGTGAAGCGGTGATCCAGCAGCCAGGGGATCAGCTCCCGGGCCAGCTCCCGGTAATTGTACCAGCCGTCTGAGCCGTCCTCGCGGGTGGCGTTGGGCTTGTGCTTCCAGCTGCCTGCATGGAGCTCGTAGATGTTCAGGGGCAGGTTGCGGTACTTGTCCCGCCGCTCCATCCAGCTGGAATCGTCAAAGGCAAAGTCCATCCGGGCCAGCCTGCTGGCCGTGCCGGGCCGCAGCTCAGTGGAAAAGGCATAGGGGTCAGCCCGCATCACGGTGCTGCCATCCTTGCCGTGGATGCGGTATTTGTACAGCTCTCCCTCGGCAAGGCCGAGCACAAAGCCGCTCCACACGCCGGTGTCGGCCTTCTGCATGGGAACGCCCGGCCCCCAGCCGTCAAAGCCGCCGCAGATCTCCACAGCCACGGCCCCCGGGGCCCACACGGCAAACCGCCAGCCCTCCTGCCCAAAGTCATCCCGGCAGGGGTGCGCGCCCAGCACACGGTAGGCATCAAAGCATTCGCCCGCAAAGAACGAGCGGTCGATGGTGGGAAAATTCATGCAGATTTCTCCTTTTCTCAACGGGATACACCCGGTCATATTTACCAATAATTTTTAATCAAAATCGTCACACTTGCTGATTTTAACGGAGACTATGTAGAGAATTTATCAAACATCCACACAATTGGCGGAGTTTGTGGTATACTGAGCCTACCGCTGCTGGGCGGCAGAAGAAATGATATGGGAGAGAGTAACTATGGCATGGTATGATACCGCAGTTTTTTATCACATTTATCCGCTGGGCCTGTGCGGCTGTGCGCACGAAAACGATGGCCAGCCCACACCGGGCGCGTTCGCAAAGCTGAACGCCTGGGCCGAGCACGCCTCCAAAGACCTGGGCTGCACGGCCATTTATATCGGCCCGCTGTTCGAGAGCGGCTCCCACGGCTATGATACCATCGATTACCGCCGGGTGGACCGCCGCCTGGGCACCAACGAGGAGTTCAGGGAGTTCGTGGCCAACTGCCACGCCCGGGGCCAGAAGGTCATTGTGGACGGTGTGTTCAACCATGTGGGCCGGGATTTCTTTGCCTTCAAAGACCTGCAGGCCAACCGCGAGAACGCCCGTTATAAGGACTGGTTCTGCGATGTGAACTTCTGGGGCAACAACGAGTACAACGACGGTTTTTCTTATGGCAACTGGGGCGGCTTCAACCTGCTGGTCAAGCTGAACCAGCGCAACCCCGAGGTGCAGAACTACCATTATGATACCATCCGCTTCTGGGTCGATGCATTCGACATTGACGGCATCCGGCTGGATGCAGCAGATGTGCTGGACTTCGACTTTATGAAGGGTCTGCGCCGCCTTGCCAACGAGGTCAAGCCTGAGTTCTGGCTGATGGGCGAGGTCATCCACGGCGATTACAGCCGCTGGGCCAACCCTGAAATGCTCCATTCCGTTACCAACTATGAGCTGCACAAGGGCCTGTGGAGCGGCCACAACGACCACAACTATTTTGAGATCGCACACACCATGCGCCGTCTGCAGGGGCTCTGCCACGACACCCGGCTTTATACCTTCTCGGACAACCACGATGTGGAGCGCCTGCCCAATAAACTGCGGAACAAGGCGCACATCCGGCACATTGCAATTCTAGTATACACGCTTTGGGGCATTCCGTCCATCTACTACGGCTCCGAATTTGGCATCGAGGGCAAAAAGGAGTGGGGCAGTGACTGGCCACTGCGCCCCTGCCTGGAGCTGGACAAATTCCGGGATGACATGACCACCAACCCCGTCACCAGTGTGTACGCCGCATTGGGCAGGCTGAAGGCCGAATACCCGGCCCTGAGCTGGGGCGAGGTGAAGGAGCTCCAGCTGACCACCCAGTGCTATGCCTTTGCCCGGGTGCTGGATGGAAAAGCCCTCGTGGCCGTATTCAACAACGGCGACGGCCCGGCGGAGATGGAATTCCAGCTGCCGGTGGAGGCCAACGCTGCAACGGACCTGCTGGCCGATACCGTGGGCGCTGAGAATGTGATGGTCAGCCTTGCATCTGGCCGGATGAAGGTCCAGCTGCCCTCCAATTACGCCACTGTCCTGCGTCTGGATTGACAGGACACCTGTCATGCACTATTATAATAGGGAAAAATGCTGACAGGGGGAACAACAATGAACGCAGCACAGCGCCGGGAAAAGATCTTGCAACAGCTCCATGGGGCCAGCGCACCCATCAGTGCCAGTGCACTGGCCGCAAAGCTGGGGGTCAGCCGCCAGATCGTGGTGGGGGACGTGGCCCTTCTGCGGGCAGGCGGGGCCGAAATTGAGGCCACCCCGCGCGGGTATCAGTTCCACCCGACCCCCGGCGGCTACACCGGCATCCTTGCCTGTGTGCACAGGACTGCCGATGAGATGCGCACCGAGCTTTACACGGTGGTGGATCAGGGAGGCGTGGTGGTCGATGTGGCGGTGGAAAACCCGCTTTACGGCGAACTGCGGGGCAACCTGAACCTTGCCAGCCGATACGATGTGGACACCTTTATCACCCAGGCAGCCAATACCCCGGAGTGCCTGCTCAGCCGGATGACCGGCGGCGTGCACCTGCACACCCTCCGCTGCCCGGATGAAGAAACATTCCAGAGGATCGAAGCTGCATTGAGAGAGAAAGGGATTCTCTATTGATATTGTAAGAAAACTCGAACAAACTGTCTATCCCCGAAAAACGAAAAGCGTTGGATATCCAACGAAACAATGAAAGTGGTTGATTATTTTGGACATCCGCATTGAAAAGACTGACCGCGCCATCGAAAAGGCATTCATGGAGCTGCGTGCCCGCCAGCCGCTGGAGAAAATCAGGATCAAAGACCTGTGCACACTGGCCAAGGTGAACAAATCCACCTTTTATGCCCACTATGAGGATATCTATGAGCTGTCCAGCCGGTTGGAGAACAAGCTCATCCATGTCATTCTGGACAGCGTGCCCAATGTGGGGCTTACCGCTGCACACACAGAGCAGCTGACCCGTGAACTGTTCCATGCCTTTGTTCAGAACCAGGAGGCGGTGAACATCCTTTTCTCCGGGGCAAGGCAGGGGATCTTTGCCAACTGCATTGAAAAGGGTCTGCGAGACCGTCTGGCGGCCAAAGACCCCACCTTTGCAGCGGACCCCGACCGGGGCATCCTGCTTTCCTTCTGTGTGCAGGGCTGCTTCTATGCCTTTGCCAACAACAGCGGCCAGATGGACGTGGAACATCTGGTCGATCTGCTGGCTGTGATCGCCAAGGCGGCGCAGAGCCTGAACCGATGACGGAATCGTAATCATGAGAAAGGCTCCTGCGAAAGCAGGAGCCTTTCTCATTTAAAATACATGGAAACCGGTTCTTTTTATTGTTTCAATTCATGGCTCCGGCCTTTGTGAACATCTGTTCGACCTGCGCGGCGAGCAGGCTGTGCTCCGTCGCTTCCAGCAGGGGGTCTGCGGCCAGCAGAGCGGCGGCCTCGGCCTGAGCGGCGTGAAGGGTGCGGGTGTCGTTCATCAGGTCGGCAATTTGCAGGGTGGGCAGGCCGTGCTGGCGGCTGCCGAAAAAGTCGCCGGGGCCGCGGGTCTCAAGGTCGAACTGCGCCACGGCAAAGCCGTCCGAGGTGGAGCAGAGGAACTTGAGCCGCTTCTGGACGCTCTCGGCGGTGTTGTCGCTGACAAGGAAGCACCAGCTCTCGGCGGCACCCCGGCCCACGCGGCCCCGCAGCTGGTGCAGGGCACTCAGGCCGTAGCGCTCGGCATTTTCGATGACCATGACGGTGGCGTTGGGTACATCCACGCCCACCTCGATGACGGTGGTGGATACCAGGGCATCCAGCCGGCCGGCTTTGAAATCGTCCATTACAGCGGCTTTTTCCTTTGGCTTGAGCTTACCGTGCATCAGGCCGACCCGGCGGTCGGGGAGAAGGGCTTTGGCAATGTCCTCGTAGTAACTCTTTACGGCGTTCAGCCCGCCGTCCGGCGTGTCCTCGATGGCGGGACAGACGATATATACCTGCCGTCCGGCTCCGATCTCCCGGTCAAGAAAGCCGTAGAGATCCCGCCGCTTTTTTCCGGTGATACACCGGGTCTTGACGGGCTTGCGGCCCGGGGGCAGCTCATCAAGGATAGAGATGTCCAGATCACCGTAGATCAGCAGGCCCAGTGTGCGTGGAATGGGCGTGGCGCTCATCACCAGCAGATGGGGGTTCGCAGCCTTTTCGGCCAGCATTCCGCGCTGGCGAACGCCGAAGCGATGCTGCTCGTCCACCACAGCCAGACCCAGCCGGGCAAACTCCACGCCCTCGCTCAGGATGGCGTGGGTGCCCACCACAAGGTCGGCTTCGTCACTGCGGATGGCAGCCAGCGTGGTGCGGCGGGCGGCGGCCTTCATGCCGCCGGTCAGCAGGGCCACACGCATCCCGAAGGGGGCCAGCATCCGGTTCAGATTCTCTGCGTGCTGGGCGGCAAGGATCTCGGTGGGGGCCAGCAGGGCCGCCTGGTATCCGCTGCGGATGCAGGCCCAGATGGCGGCGGCGGCAACCAGCGTCTTGCCGCTGCCCACATCGCCCTGCAAAAGGCGGTTCATGGAGGTGCTGCCGGACAGATCGGTCAGAATTTCGTCTACGGCCCGGCGCTGGGCACCGGTGGGGGAGAAGGGGAGCGATGCCCAGAAGGGGGCCGGGTCGAGCCGCTGCATGGGTGCACCGGTGGAGGCGCTGCCCCGGTTCTTCATTCGTCCAATGCCCAACTGGAGCACCAGCAGCTCCTCGTAGATGAGCCGCCGCCGGGCTGCAAAAGCCTCCTCTTCCGTGGCAGGGCAGTGGATGGCCCGCACGGCATCGGCCTTGGAGAGCAGGCGGTATTTTTTCAGCATCTCCTCTGGCAGCGGGTCGGGCAGGAGTTCCGCATGGGGGAGCAGCTGCCGGATGCATTTTGCGATCACAGTGCTGGAAAGCCCCTCGGTCTGGGGGTAAACGGCCTCGAAGGGAGCGGCGGTGATCTGTGCCGCTGTGCGCACCTGCGGGTTGACCATCTGACGGCGAAGCATCCCGCCGGTCACGATGCCCTCAAAATAGTATTCCTGCCCCAGCTCCAGCTTCTGGGTGGCATAGGGATTGTTGAACCAGGTGATCTCCAGGCTGGAAACATCATCCCCGGCGGTGATGCGCTCCATCCGCCGCCCGCCCGGCAGGATGCGCCCAGCAGGTTTGGCGAACACCTCGGCCTTCACCACGCACTCGGTGTCTGGCGGGGCCTCGGCAATGGAGTAGGGACGGGAAAAATCGATGTACCGCCGGGGATAGTGGCAGAGCAGATCGGCCAGTGTCACGATGCCCAGCTTCTCGAACCGCTCGGCGGTCTTGGGCCCCACGCCCTTGAGGTAGCGCACCGGCGTGTCCGGGGTCAGGGTGGTGTGATGTTCAGCGGGCATGGCAGGCCCTCCTTTCCGCAAAAATAGTATCCCCATTGTAACACAGGAACGGGGAAAAATCTGCCTTACAAAATTCGCTTTTGAAGATCCTCAACAGAAGGCAGCTGCTTTTCAAATTCTTCCGGCAGGCAGCTTGTGATACGGTATGCGCTGACTCCGATGGGTTTACTCATATCTTTAAGGGAGTACTCTGCAACCAGATCGTTCTTGCTTTTGCAGAGCAGAAGGCCGATGGAAGGGGAATCCTGTTCTTTTTTCAGTAATCCATCTACCGCAGAAAGGTAAAAATTAAGCTGTCCGGCATACTCTGGTTTGAATTCGCCTGTTTTCAATTCGATCACAACATAACAGCGCAGGCTCAGATTATAAAACAGCAGGTCGATATAAAAATCATCACCGCCGACATTCAGATGATACTGGTTGCCCAGAAAAGCAAAGCCAGTGCCCAGCTCCAGCAAAAGCTTGGTGACATCTTTGACAAGAGCCTGCTCGATATCCCGCTCAAGCATATTTTCCTTCAAAGGGATAAAATCAAAGAGATAGGGGTCTTTCATCGTTTGCAAGGCAAGCTCACTTTGCGAGGCGGGCAGACGAGCTTCAAAATTTGTGATTTTTGATGCAATGGCCTGACGTTGATATAATCCACCCTCGATCTGATGAATCAAAACATTCCGAGACCAACCGTTTTCAATAACTTTTTCAGCGTACCATAGGCGTTCTTCTGGTGAGGAAAGCTTATCCAGGAGAACGGTATTGTGTCCCCACGGAATTTGTGCAACAGGCTGTTGCACAAATTCCTCGTCAGGGTAAGCAAGTGCAAATTTTGCCATATACTTCAAGTTGCGAACGGAATAACCGGAAGCGTCCGGAAAAGCCAGTTTGATATCGGAAGAAAGGCTTTCAATGAATTTGCTGCCCCAGGTCTTGTGTTCATTGATCGTATTGCCAATCGTATGGTAGAGAAGCAGAAGCTCCCGGTTGATACTGACCGATGCGCGATACTGTGCCGCACGAATTTCCTGCTTGATGGATTCGACAGTATTCAGATATTCGCTGGAATTCAAGAGCACTTTGCCGGCCCCCTTCGCAAAAATAGTATCCTCATTGTAACACGGGAACGGGGAAAAGAAAAGTAAAACAAAAAATCCCGGAAGCCGCAGCTTCCGGGAACTTTTGGAGGTGACGACCAGATTTGAACTGGTGGATGAGGGTTTTGCAGACCCTTGCCTTACCACTTGGCCACGTCACCATATTTGGAGTGAATATTTCCACTCCATTTGGAGCGGCCGACGAGGCTCGAACTCGCTACCTCCACCTTGGCAAGGTGGCGCTCTACCAGATGAGCTACGGCCGCATATTGGTGCATTTACCCTTGCACCACAGGGAAAGACGACCCGGATCGGGCTCGAACCGACGACCCCCAGCGTGACAGGCTGGTGCTCTAA
>NZ_JAFREJ010000040.1:0-1349 GCF_017377545.1 Faecalibacterium sp. Marseille-Q4164
GATACCGCCAGACGGTTTATTTAGAACGAGGTTACAAGAGCAAAGAAGTCTGTGGCCCTAAGCAGCATTGAATAATATAACGGAGGTATAAAATGGTCTGTGTCGGAATTGATGTTGCCAAAGATAAGCATGACTGTTGCATTCTCGATTCGGAAGGAACGACCCTTGTCGATTGCTTTACCATTCCCAACAACATGGATGGTTTCAAAAGTCTGCTACAAACAATCCAAGACTGTTCTCAAAAATCAGACAAAATAAAAGTAGGGCTTGAGGCTACCGGACATTATAGCTACAACATCCTTGGGTTTCTTCTTGACAATGATCTGCCCGTCTATGTCATGAATCCCTTGCATACCAACCTGTATCGAAAGAGCCTCAGTCTTCGCAAAACTAAAACCGATCGTGTGGATGCAAAAACGATTGCAACTATGCTGTTGTCCGATGTAGACCTCAAGTCCTACACAGATACAGCATATCACAACGAAGAACTAAAGTCACTCACGAGATACCGATTTGATAAAGTTCAGGAACGCGCTAAACTAAAGCAGTCGGTGTCCAGATTGGTTACAATCCTGTTTCCGGAATTGGAACAGCTTGTTTCGTCTATCCACGGCACTTCAATCTACGCACTTCTCAGTGAGTATCCCGGTGCAAAGCAGATTTCAGAAGCTCATCTGACCAGATTAGCTAATATTCTCGTGAAAACATCCAGAGGCCATTACCGAAAAGATAAAGCTACTCATATCCGAGATGCAGCCAGAACATCCATTGGTTCTGTTATGCCTGCTAAGTCTTTGGAATTAAAGCACACCATTAAGCTCATTCAAGAACTTACCTCCGAAATCAATGAAATTGAAGATGCCATTCGGAAAATCATGGATGAATTGAAACCGCCGATCCTTTCGATTCCCGGAATGGGATTTCATTCTGCTGCGATGATTCTTGCAGAGGTAGGGGATTTTTCGAATTTTAACTCTCCTGACAAAGTTTTGGCTTATGCTGGATGTTCTCCCTCCACATACCAGTCAGGAAAACTCACAAACTGCTATGCACACATGGAAAAGCGTGGCTCTCGTTATCTTCGATACGCTCTTTACACTGCAACCAAATACGTCTGTTACTGGAATCCTGTTTTTACTGAATACCTTACCAAAAAGCAAGCTGAAGGCAAGCACTACAATGTTGCCCTATCTCATGCCACAAAGAAACTCGTACGACTGATTTACGCTTTGCAGAAGTCCGGTAAAGCATATCTTGCCGTCACTTGATTTTCTCCAGAGCCTGAGTTAAACCTAAGAACAACTTAGCTGGCGCAGCGAACCCTTGACAAACCGAAGCATTCAAATGCT
>NZ_JAFREJ010000041.1:0-1294 GCF_017377545.1 Faecalibacterium sp. Marseille-Q4164
ATGGTTGGCGGATTTTTTCATTTTAGGGCTTGACTTTTAATAGTTAGTCTTCGTCTATGTAAAAGGCAACTTCGAACCCATCGTATCAGAAGCCCTCTGGCATGAATGTGAGCGCATCCGTAAAAGCCGTATTGTCAATCTGCGTCTTCCTGATGGAGAAACACGACGCAAGGGCATTGACAGCACCAAATATTTATGGGTCGCAAAACTTCGTTGCCGCTGCGGTTCTTCCTACCGCATTTTCAACTGGCGTAAACTGAAGGACGGAACGCCGGTCTTTGGCTACCAATGCAATATGCGAACTGTCAACCCGACCCGTTCCTTCGTTCTGGAGCACAACATGACCGAACAGCTCAGTTGTGATGCCATTTCTATCCCGGAGTGGAAGCTGGAGCTGATGGCGAAGAAGATCTTTGAAAAGGTCTGGGGCAATCAAAATAAAGCCATTCTCCGTGCCTGCAAGATGATCGAAAGCTGCCAGAACGGAAAAGCCGCCACACGAATGTCCGCTGCACCGATTCAGAGCCAGATCGAAAAAATCAAAAACGCAAGCTGAACTACGCTGCCATGCGTGCAGACGGCGAACTGCCACGAGAAGAATATCAAGCCCTTTGCAAACAGGCAGATGACGAGATTGCCCGCTTAGAGCAGGAGTTGAAAGCCCTCTCCCCTGCGCCCGAACCGCAGACGGTTTCTTCGGACCTGAAAGCAATCTACGATTTTCTCTCTCAGAAGGTCGATGTGCACGGTGCCCGTCTTGCTCCCGAATTGATCGACCAGTTCGTTGAAGTGGTCACCCCCTTTGCCGATTACTCCTACCGCTGGAAGCTGAACACCGGCTGCAAGAAGTCCAAAGAGGAACGCACCAATCTGATGGCTGTATCGGAAAAGCCCCTCCTCACCTTCACCATCGACTTTGAAACCGCCAAGCGTTACCGAGAAGCCAACAAGATGCCCCACCAGTTCCGCCGTGCAGCGTGGATCGACCTGACTGTGGAGGTGTATCTGTGATGCTTCTGGGAAGCGCCCCCGTGTTAAACGCAATTCACCTCATACATGAGCAAACAAATAAGGCCCACCGCTAAAATTGGCGGTGAGCCTTATTTTATGCTTGATTTTTAACGATAATTCGCCATAAAATCCTTATGCTCTTGGGTTTTTAATAGCAGCCTGAGCGGGTGCCAAAATTACAGAGCGTTCGGAGTAGCGATGATACGCTATTTGTGAATTTCCAGTGTATTTTACCCCATCTCCGCAATGATCTTCTCCAAATTTTCTTCCTGCAAATAGAATT
>NZ_JAFREJ010000042.1:0-1281 GCF_017377545.1 Faecalibacterium sp. Marseille-Q4164
CCACGGTGGTTTTGCAGTAAACGGCATCGTTGCGTTGGGGATAATCTGCCCGCCAGTGCGCACCCCGGCTTTCTTTTCGGGCGAGGGCACTTTCCAGCATGGCACAGCCCAGAAGCGGAAGGGTGCCAGACAGTTTGCGGATTTCCTGAATGCCCGCTTCCAATGTCTGTGCATCCCGCACGACACCGAGTGCGTTCAGCAGGATACGATTCATCTGCATTTGAGCGTCCGGGGAAAGTTCGGGCAGAAGGGATTCTTCGGCACAGGGCATATTGGGGGAACTGACTGTTTCCCGGCAGGCAGTTTCCGCAGCAATCTGTCCTCCATAGATCGCACCCAGAAGAGAATTTCCACCCAGACGGTTTGCGCCATGGTACTGAGCGCAGCATTCACCGGCAGCGTACAGATTCCGCATCGAAGTGCGGTGCCGCTCGTCCACCTGAATGCCTCCCATAAAGTAGTGGATACCCGGCAAAATCGGAATGGGTTCTTTGCGAATATCTTTGTGCAGATAGGTCTGACAATCATCCACCAGTCCGGCAAGTTTATGCTCCATGACTTCTTTAGGAAGCTCTGTCATATCAAGGAACACCTCATAGTCACGGCTGACCGTCCAGACTTCCCGCGCGGTGATGTCACGCGGCATCAGGTTGCCGAGTTCCGGATATTTTTCTTCCATGAAATACCACGGCTTCCCGTTCCGTAATGCAAACAGCCGCCCGCCCTCACCACGGGCGGCCTCACTCAGAAGCATCCGTTTTTCGCCCAGTTCGACCGTGGTAGGGTGGTACTGGATCATTTCAAGATTTGCCATCGGAACGCCCAGACGGAACAGTTCTGCGGTGACTTCTCCGGTATTGGCAAGAGAGCCGGTCGTATCACCGAATAAGCCATGCAGCCCGCCTGTGGCAATCAGGACGGCATCGCATACAAACCGCAGCAGTTCGCCAGTATAGGTGTCCTGCACTGTGCAGCCACCGCAGATGTTCCCGGAAAGCAGCAGGGTGCGGAACTTATGGTGTGGAAAGCGTTCGACCGTTCCTGCGCTTTCTTCCCGGCGCACAGCATCAATCAGAGCGGTCATTAGCTGCTTTCCCGTATCGCTTTGTGCAAAGGCCGTCCGCTTTTTCTTCTGTCCGCCAAAATTCCGCAGGTCGAGTTCATCGTCATCTGTCACGTTGAATTGTACTCCCAGATGGTGCAGGCTGCGCACCAGTTCGGACGCAGCCTGCGTCATCCCCCAGACTGCATTCGGGTCAGCAAGTCCGCAGGCAGCGGTCA
>NZ_JAFREJ010000043.1:0-1264 GCF_017377545.1 Faecalibacterium sp. Marseille-Q4164
TGTTTGTGGACTTTTTCTTTTTGTTCAAACGCACGCTCCTTTGATCGTCCCACCGTGGCAAAGTCGGGCGAGAAAATCAAAGTTTCAATTTTTATCAGGCGCAGGGGCGCGGATAGTTTCCGCCCTGCACTTGCGGCTGGTGGCCCGTTGATGGCTTACAAGTGCCTGTCGTTATGCCGTTTTAGAGGATTCATCGCTGGATTCTGCAAGAACTTCATCCAGCGTTTTCAAAAATTCAAGATGAGGCTTCAGGGCAAAGCGAAGAACCTTGACCTGTTCCGGATGCGTAAGAAGTTTCGGGTTCAAGTCGAACGTAACTTCCCAACTCTTTCGCATGAGAGATTCAGCATTGTGGAGCCGGTAGTACAGTTCGAGAAACTTTTGGGGAACATCATAGCTTTCATCAATGGTGTTGCTGGCGGCTTTCTCTGCCTGCTTCACCGTTACTTTGTTAGGCTTGACTTTCTTCGGCTTCGGCACATAATTCTTGATTTCCTCAAAAATTTCAGCCTGTTCTTCGGGCTTGGCCTTGCCGAGATTTTCGAGAAGATAATCGGGAATGTGCAGTTCCTCGCGGAAGAACCGATCACGGAAACCGGGAGACAGTTCATCCGCAACGTCAACGCCGTGGGCATAGTATTCTGCACGGCGGACTGAACTTGCGCTACTGTGATTTTCCTGCGCAATGCGCTCACAGGTTTTCATTGGCTTCTGGTTGTGTTCAGATTGAACACTGCCAGATTTCTTTGCAGTATGCTGATTACCGCGAAACGCCTCGGTGCGCTTTTCAGAGGAATACTGCTTGCCCATCAGAAACTTCTTCTGCTCCGGGGTTAAATTGCGCCGCCCCAACTGATTCTTGCAGATCCATGCGAGGACTTCTTCTCTGCTTTCAAATGGGAGCGGCATCGTGGAGAAAGAGATTTCGGGATGCTCCTGAACGATTTCATAACGGTTGTGTCCATCAACAAGGGTATTACCCCAGACAATCAAAGGAGAGAGCAGCTTGCCCTCTTTGAGGATATTTTCTTCAAGCTGCTTAAATTCATCATCGGTCAGAGGGGGAATCTGGGACTGGAACTCAGGGTCGATTTTCAGGTTGGTCATGCGCACACTCCTTTATCTCTCCTGCTGCGCCGGTTCTTCCTCTCGGAAAAAGGACGCAACATTCTGCTTTGCGGTTTTCAGTTTGAGCAGTTCTTCCTTGGTTTCCTTGTACTGCTCGTAGAACTTTGCCTTTTCGGATGCCAGCTGCGCATACTCG
>NZ_JAFREJ010000044.1:0-1104 GCF_017377545.1 Faecalibacterium sp. Marseille-Q4164
TATTACGCACTCTTTGAATGAGTGGCTGCTTCTAAGCCAACATCCTGGTTGTCTGTGCAATCCCACATCCTTTACCACTTAACTTACATTTAGGGACCTTAGCTGACGATCTGGGCTGTTGCCCTTTCGACTATGAATCTTATCACCCACAGTCTGACTCCCAAGTATAAGATGACGGCATTCGGAGTTTGATAGTCTTCGGTAGGTGCAATACCCCCTAGGACATTCAGTGCTCTACCTCCGTATCTCTCACCTTGAGGCTAGCCCTAAAGCTATTTCGGGGAGAACCAGCTATCTCCGGGCTCGATTGGAATTTCACCGCTACCCACAAGTCATCCCCGAGCTTTTCAACGCTCGTGGGTTCGGACCTCCACGAAATTTTACTTTCGCTTCATCCTGCTCATGGGTAGGTCGCCCGGTTTCCGGTCTACGTCAAGTAACTGAACGCTCAGTTAAAACTCGCTTTCGCTACGGCTCCGCACCTTAAGTGCTTAACCTTGCTACTTAACGTAACTCGTTGGCCCGTTCTACAAAAAGTACGCGGTCACACAAGAAATGTGCTTCCACAGCTTGTAAGTGCAGGGTTTCAGGTTCTATTTCACTCCCCTCCCGGGGTTCTTTTCACCTTTCCCTCACGGTACTATACGCTATCGGTCACTAGGTAGTATTTAGCCTTGGAGGGTGGTCCCTCCTGCTTCCCACAGGGTTTCACGTGTCCCGTGGTACTCTGGATCATATCTAAAGTCTTCTCGTTTAACATACAGGACTATTACCTTCTGTGGTGGGTCTTTCCAAACCTCTTCAATTACGATACCTCTTCGTTATGATATGTCCGCAACCCCAATAAAGAAAACTTTATTGGTTTGGGCTAATCCGCGTTCGCTCGCCGCTACTTACGGAATCGAATTTCTTTCTCTTCCTTCAGGTACTTAGATGTTTCAGTTCCCTGAGTTCCCCTCATTAAGCTATGTATTCACTTAATGATACTTAGACATTACTCTAAGTGAGTTTCCTCATTCGGAAATCTTCGGATCAAAGTTTACGTGCAACTCCCCGAAGCTTATCGCAGCTTATCACGTCCTTCATCGGCTCCTAGTGCCAAGG
>NZ_JAFREJ010000046.1:0-958 GCF_017377545.1 Faecalibacterium sp. Marseille-Q4164
AACCGTGCGAAACGTTGTGCATAAGCCCTTGTTGACAGCAAGGACGAAAAGCACCATGTGATTGCACTTAGCAATAAGAAAATATCACAGAGAACTTTAATCTCAAAATCAGGGGTGAAATTCCTCTGCCGTACAGAACCAATGTCGAGGAACAAAGTTCCAGAGAATAGGTCAAAATTCAAGACAGTACGAGAGCTAATACTCCACTGTGCGTTGCCACCTGTAAGTGTGCATTGTACAGAGCGTGGTGAAGGCGTAACCTGAAAACCTAAACCTCTGCAAAGAGGCATGGATAATAATGGTGCGGGCTTCCGAAACCTATGGCTATCCGATAGGGAAAGCTATGCAGCATCGTAAGAGCGAACGACATCCGAAAGGGTGACCCTTGGAAAAAGTGTGTGTGGCTGGTTTTTCTGCACACGCCCTGTGGGATGAAATCCCCATCAGGAATCATGCAGCAACTGTGGTTCAAAGCATGGTTAGATTTTCCCGGTGTAAGGTAGCGGCCTAAGGGTTTCAGAACAAGGATAGAGATTAAGGAACGTTTGAGAGCCTGTTGTTGGAGCGTTACAGCACAGTGAAAGCAACAGGAAGTCAGCCGTATCATAGTAGTCTGGACTGGGTAATGCCAGTCAAACGGAATTGAAATATTCCATGGCGAAGGATACGAGTCAAATCGATTTGTAAATTTCACAAAACGAAAATCCTATAACTCCCTGAAAGATGGGTGACGAACTGCGAGGTGAAAACCTTGTGCATTTGAACGTCAGATTTTCAACGGAAACGGAACTTAAAAAGATTCAGGATTTTCTCTATGAGAAGTCCGGTCAAGGAGTATCGTTCACCGGTCTGGTGGAAGCGATGGCAAATGAAGTGACCATTGTAACCGCCGTCCACAATATCAAGTCCAACAAAGGCAGCAGAACTGCTGGCGTGGATAAGATAAAAATGGACAAAT
>NZ_JAFREJ010000047.1:0-953 GCF_017377545.1 Faecalibacterium sp. Marseille-Q4164
GAAATCGAAAGGAGGCGGGGCTGAGCCTGATCCGCCACGAGCATATCTATCAGGCTGTCAAAGAAGAACAGAAAGAACACGATTATCCGATACAGGCGCTTTGTAAGATTGGCGGTGTTTCAAGGGCGGCTTATTACAAATGGCTGAACCATGAAATGTCAGAGAATGAACAGGAAAACCGAAAAATTGCGGAACTGATAGAAAAAATCCACATAGAATCACCTGATAAGGGTTATCGCAGAATCCGTGATGAGTTGGAGCGTTACCATGACATTGATGTAAATGATAAACGTGTTTTGCGCATCTGCCGGAAACTTGGTATCAAATCCACCATTAAATATGCAAACGATAGCTGTACAAGACAGGCTGCAAATCCACAGTACATAGCCGAAAATATCCTGAATCGTGAATTTACGGCAGAAGCTCCGAATGAAAAGTGGTTGACCGATGTAACGGAATTTCATTACTATATCGGAAATGAAAAGCACAAGGTATATTTAAGTGCAATTCTTGACCTGTATGACCGAAGAATCGTATCCTACCGTATTGGAGACAGTAATAGTAATGCATTAGTGTTTGATACCTTTGATGATGCAGTCAAAGATAATCCTGAAGCACATCCAATGTTTCACAGTGACAGAGGCTTTCAATACACCAATAGAGCCTTTCATGCAAAACTTGAAGCAGCAGGGATGATGCAGAGCATGTCCAGAGAAGCAAAGCGTATGGATAATGGACCAATGGAAGGATTCTGGGGAATTCTAAAACGGGAGCGTTATTATGGTAAACGATTTATGGACAGAGAATCACTGGTGGTCATGATAGAGAAATATATCAATTACTATAACAACAGACGTTTGCAGAGGAAGCTTGGTATAGTAACACCAATGGAGAAACACGAAAAATATTTACAGGCAGCGTAAAAATCTGCCAGCAGGTGATACCTACTGGCA
>NZ_JAFREJ010000048.1:0-714 GCF_017377545.1 Faecalibacterium sp. Marseille-Q4164
CTGTGTGGCAGTTCAATAAAGAAATTGTTGACCATACGTATGATTTAATTCCCTCAGTGAAACCTCAGATTGCCATGTATGAGCAGTTTGGCATTGAGGGACTTAAAATATATGCGAGAACTGTGGAATACTGCCAGCAGAAGGGACTGCTCGTCATCGGCGACGTAAAGCGCGGCGACATCGGCTCCACGTCCTCGGCATATGCGGTGGGACATCTGGGAAAGGTTCGGATTGGAAGCAATGTATGTTCCGGTTTTAATACGGATTTCATCACGGTGAACCCGTACCTGGGCACTGACGGCGTGAAGCCGTTCGTCGGTGTCTGCAACGAAGAGGACAAGGGTCTGTTCGTCCTTGTAAAGACGTCGAACCCTTCCAGCGGCGAGTTCCAGGACAGGCTCATTGACGGCCGGCCGCTCTACGAGCTGGTGGCAGAGAAGGTTGTCGAGTGGGGCGCCGACTCCATGGACGGGGCTTACAGCAACGTAGGCGCCGTGGTAGGCGCTACTTATCCGGAGATGAGCCGGATTTTAAGAAAGCTGATGCCCCATACTTACTTCCTGGTGCCCGGCTACGGCGCCCAGGGCGGTACGGCAGAGGATTTGCGCCACTGCTTCAATGAGGACGGGCTCGGCGCCATCGTAAACTCCTCCCGCGGCATCATCGCGGCCTACAAGCAGGAGAAGTATGCGAAGTTCGGCCCGGAACATTTTG
>NZ_JAFREJ010000049.1:0-933 GCF_017377545.1 Faecalibacterium sp. Marseille-Q4164
GTTGGCTCAGAAGCAGCCACTCATTCAAAGAGTGCGTAATAGCTCACTGGTCGAGTGATCCTGCGCCGAAGATTTCCGGGGCTAAAACTTACTACCGAAGCTACGGCATCAGTAATGATGGGTAGGGGAGCTTCCCATACGGGTTGAAGCATGACCGTAAGGACATGTGGACAGTATGGGAGTGAGAATGTTGGCATGAGTAGCGAGATGTGGGTGGGAATCCCACAGGCCGTAAACCCAAGGTTTCCAGGGGAAGGTTCGTCCGCCCTGGGTTAGTCGGGACCTAAGCTGAGGCCGAAAGGCGTAGGTGATGGACAACAGGTTGATATTCCTGTACTACCGATAACCGTTTGAGAGAAGGGATGACACAGTAGGATAAGCTAAGCACACTGTTGGTTATGTGTGCCCAAGCATTGAGGCAGTCAAAGTAGGCAAATCCGCTTTGATAATGCTGGGATGTGATGGGGAGCGAAATTTAGTAGCGAAGTAGCTGATTTCACACTGTCAAGAAAAGTCTCTATCGAGGTTAAAGGTACCCGTACCGCAAACCGACACAGGTGGGTGAGGAGAGTATCCTAAGGCCAGCGAGAGAACTGTTGTTAAGGAACTCGGCAAAATGACCCCGTAACTTAGGGATAAGGGGTGCCACCATCAGGTGGCCGCAGAGAATAGGCCCAAGCGACTGTTTACCAAAAACATAGGTTTCTGCTAAGTCGCAAGACGATGTATAGGAGCTGACGCCTGCCCGGTGCTGGAAGGTTAAGGGGATCTGTTAGAGCAATCGAAGCAGTGAACTTAAGCCCCAGTAAACGGCGGCCGTAACTATAACGGTCCTAAGGTAGCGAAATTCCTTGTCGGGTAAGTTCCGACCCGCACGAAAGGCGTAACGATTTGGGCACTGTCTCAACAACAGACTCGGTGAAATTGTAATTC
>NZ_JAFREJ010000004.1:0-196095 GCF_017377545.1 Faecalibacterium sp. Marseille-Q4164
TGGAGCGCAAGCCCTATATGCAAAAGCCCCGTGACTGGCGTGAGGGCATGAAGCATTCCAGCACAGCCCAGACCATGCGGCACCTGCGTGTCGCAGTCATGGAAATGTGTCAGGATGCCAAGCTGTACCAGATCGACCTGCTCAGCTCGAAAAAGCGTGTGAGCGAGCGTGAATACTGGATGAAACGGCGCAGTCAAATGAAACTCGACCGTGAAAACGCTGCCCTGCTTGCCGCCGGACAGCAGCCTACACAAACGGAGTTTGAAACCGCAAAGGAGACTTTGCGGAAACAGATCTCGGATGTGCTGGACAATGCAGCGAGCTTTGAAGATTTCTCGGACAGGCTCTTGCAGCAGTACGGCATCACGGTCAAGAAAAGCCGTGGGCGGCTCAGCTACCTGCCAGCCGGAAGAAAGAAGTTTATCCGGGCGCACAGCCTCGGTGACAAGTTTGAGAAAGAACTCGTGCTTGCCACCTTGAAAGAAAATGCCAAGAGCCAGCCCATTATCCTCCACAGCAATCTTGAGGAAAAACCCGACCGAATCAAGAAGCTGGTGGACATTCAGGCAAAACTGAAGCAGGGCAAGGGCATCGGCTATGAGCGTTGGGCGAAGAAGCACAACCTCAAAGCCATGGCGCAGACCTTGATTCTTTTGCAGGAGAAAGGTCTGCTCAACGAGGACGCACTCGACCAGAGAATTGCAGAGCTTGACACCAAGTTCCATGAATCGCTGGCCGTAGTGAAAGACCTCGAAACCCGCATGGCAAACAACCAAACACTGCGCCGTTATGCTGCTTCCTACAAGCAGTACCGACCGCTCGCGCAGAAACGGAACGCTGCCAAATCCCCCGCAACCTTTGAAGAACAGCATCGTGCAGAGCTGACAGCATACCGGACAGCAGCAGCCTATCTCAAGGCAAACAACATCACTAAACTGCCAAGTCCGAACAAGCTGGAAGCGGAATACTGCGCTCTTGCTTCCGAAAAGGCCCAGTTCTATGAGCAGTACAAGGAAGCCAAGATCGAACTGCTCAAGCTGAAAGATGCAAAACAGAATGTTGCCCTGTTCTTCCGGGAGGACGAACGGACGCAACATCACGAGAGATAAGGAGTTGTGCGTATGATCAATCTGAAAATCGACCCGGAGTTCCAGAATCAGATCCCGCCGCTGACGGACGATGAGTACAAGCAGCTTGAAGAAAACATCCTCAAGGAAGGCAAGCTGCTCTCTCCTTTGATCGTCTGGAACAACACCCTCGTTGACGGCCACAATCGTTATGCAATTCTCCAGAAGCACCCGGAGATTTGCTTTTCCACCATGCCGCTCCGATTTGAAAGCAGAGAAGAAGTCCTCGCATGGATCTGCAAGAATCAGTTGGGGCGGCGCAACCTCACCCCGGAGCAGAAGCTGTTCCTCATCGGGAAGCAATATGAAGCGGAAAAATCCTCTCATGGCGAAGCCCGCAAAGAATCGCATGATGAAAATGGCCGATTTCACCGGAGTTCTCAAACTGATAACTCCGGTGAAGCCATGAAAACCTGCGAACGAATCGCAGAGGAAAATGGTGTAAGCAAGGCAACTGTACTTCGCGCATCGAAGTACATGAAAGGTGTTGAAATTGCTGAATCCCTGATTCCCGGTATGCGGGAGAAGATTCTGAACAAACAGGTAAAAGTCAGCAAGGCTGATATGCACCGCCTTGCACGAGCCAACTATGATGCCCGCGCACAGACCTTGCAGGAAATCCTGCACCCGGAACTGAAAGTTGAACCGAAACCGGATGCCGATGGCATCATCCGGGAACCGGGAAAGGCACCTGTATTGCCGTTTCAGAAAATCGAATCGGTTTACGACAGCGATGCTTACCCGGAAGAAGTGCGGCATGATTATGTCGCACTGGAACACGTTACAACACGTTTCCGCACAGAGTTTGACTATCTTCTGAGAACTATGCCAGACACAGCACAGCGAGAAGTCATTCTCGAAATCATCCACAAGCACAAGGAGTACCTTGCTTCGCTGGAATCTGCGCTCGCAGAGGATGAGCAGACAGCATAACAACAGGCACATTGTATGCTGTCAACAGAAATCCAAAGGAGTGTGCGTTTGAACAAAAAGAAAAAGTCCACAAATATTTCCCCTTACCCCGATGAAGCCATCGAACGACTGGCACGGGCATTCTATCCGGCGATCCTTGCCTGCTGGAACAGCGAGGAAGGTCAACGGGAATTTGCTGCATGGCAGGCGGAACAGGCTCATATCGCAACCAAAGAAAAACAGGAAGTTCCCGTCGGGGAACTCCCTGCCTTACTTATCGTGTGTGGATTTTTGCAGGGTGCGTCCGGCAGGGCGCACCCTGTTTTTGCGTTCAGTCCTCTAATCCGTGACTTCCAGCCGCATTTCTCAGATACTCCTCTGGCTCACCGTTCAAAATTAGCTCTGCATACGCCAGCGGGTCATTGTAGATGAGGTAGTCCAGTTCAGACCTCTGCGCCATGGTAACATCCAGTGCATCCTCGACACCGGTGCAGTTGATGGAAATTTTGCGCCCATCCCGGAGCAGCAGCTCCACACAGCCGGTGCCCATGTTAAACTGACAGGCTCTTGCATCGTACTTCATAATCTTGCGTCCCTTCTGCCTTACGGCACTCTTACTGTTGTGACCTTCGTGATACGGTCTTTCTTCTGATAAGGTTTTGGACACACAGCCGTAAGGGAAGAGCCATTGTTCTCGTTTCCGAAGAAAACAAAAAATCCGAGCCCTTCTCCTATCGAGAAAAGGTTCGGATTTTCATGGTTTGGTGCACCAGAAAATGCCGTGAACTCTTTGCATCGTTTGCACAGCGTGTATTTCGCTGCACAAAAATTAAGCTTGTCGGGGCGAGGCCCCTCCATCTTGCTTACGCAAGACCGCTTTGTTGCTTAAAAGCCCCACTGGGGCTTTCATTGCTTCGCAAACGCAAATTTTTACGCGAAGAGCACCCGCGTCAGCTCGCAGCGCTCCTCTGCGTTCATCTGCCGGATGGCTTCAAGAATCATTTTACCCGTGATTTTTGTTGACACCGGCGTTTTGTTTTCCGGGAGGTCCTGCGGCTTTGCACCGGCCACATCCTGCGTGTAGAAGTCGGCTTCGATCTTCTCGGTCAACTCCAACCGGGGCTTGTTCTGCGTGTGAGCGTAGAGCAGTTCGTCCTCATCACGCCAATCTTCGTTCCTCTTTTTCCAGTCGCTCATGCAATCCCTCCCAATACTTCCGTACCTTATTTACAACGACCCGCTGAGCTATGCGGACTTGATTCTGAATGGTGACCCGGAGGAATATTTGAAGAATGTGACTGGGAGTCATGGGCTAGAAGATTAGCTGTGCCCCGGGCGCAAGATCGGCAAGGGCCAATTGCCTTCCTTTTTGCGATTTTACTATTTTTCAATTTCCTCTTGCAATTTTCGATTGCAGTTGTTATGATACGGGCAGGGATAAAATGTGCAAAAAGTATTCTGCACAAGGCAGCAATGCGATTTTTACATGGAGGGGGCAGACGTATCATGTATGTAGATTGGGAGTATTACAAGATTTTCTATTATGTGGCGAAGTATCAGAACTTTACCAAGGCCGCGCGGGTGCTGGGCAACAACCAGCCCAACATCACCCACTCGATGAACCGGCTGGAAAGCCAGCTGAACTGCGTGCTGTTCATCCGCTCCAACCGGGGTGTGACCCTGACACCGGAGGGCGAGATGCTCTACTCCCGCATTGCTTCGGCGGCAGTGCAGATCCAGGATGCCGAAGAGGAGCTGAGCGCCAGTGCCACGCTGGAGCACGGAACCATCAGCATCAGCGCCACCGAGACGGCGCTCAACATTTATCTTTCCAAAAAGCTGCGGGATTTCCACACCGAATATCCCGGCATCCGGCTGCGCATCTCAAACCACTCCACCCCGCAGGCGGTGCTGGCCGTGAAGAACGGCGAGGTGGACTTTGCCATTGTGAGCACCCCGGCGGAGATCGAGTCAGGGCTGAAAATGGTGGAGCTGAAGCCGTTTTACGAGGTGCTGGTGGGCGGCAGGACCTTCACCGCGCTGGCAAGTCAGAGCCTGACCCTGAAAGAGCTGCGCAGCTATCCCCTCATCTCCCTCAGCGACGAGAGCGTGACCCGCAGCCTGTACCGGCAGTTCTTCCTGGATCATGGCGCGGTCCTCAAGCCGGATACGGAAGCCGCCACTACCGACCAGATGCTCACGCTGGTCAAAAGCGAGCTGGGGCTTGCCTTTGTGCCGGAACCCATGGCGAAGGAAGCTCTGGAGCGGGGCGAGCTGGTGCAGCTCCACCTGCAGGAGATCATCCCGACCCGTTCGATCTGCCTTGTTTACGACCGCCACCGCCCGTTGAACACGGCGGCGCGGAAATTCCAGCAGATGCTGACCAAGGCAGACCCGCCCCGCCCGGCCGAATCGAAGCAGACCGAGAGCATCTCTTTTGTGTCCCAATAAAAGATGAGGCCGGGCGCTCACGGTACTGTCCTGGCTTCTGCCGGTTCTTCTAAGGCATAAAATGACCCCGGAGCGTTTGCTGTGATGCATCGCTCCGGGGTTTTGTGATGTTATGGGTTACTGGCCGCAGGAGTGCCCGCCGCAATGATGCTCACCGCAATGGTGGCCCTCGCCGTGGTCGTGGTGGTCGCAATGGGCGTTGGGGTCAAAGCGGAGCTTTCCGGCCAGATAGTCCGCAACTGCCGCTTCTGCCGGGCCGCTGATCCCGCCGAACAGCTGGATGCCTGCCTGTGCAAGGGCGTTCTGTGCCCCGGGGCCGATGCCGCCGCAGAACACCACATTGGCATTGTGCTGGGCCAGAAAGCCCACCAGTGCGCCGTGGCCCTGCCCGTTGGTGGAAACGACCTCGCTGGCCGTCACCTGTCCGTTTTCGACCTCGTAGAACTTGAACTCTGCCGTGTGGCCGAAGTGCTGGAATACCATACCGTTTTCATAAGGGATTGCAATCTTCATGGGGAATGTCTCCTTTTTTCTTTTCTTTTATTATAACATAACACAGGAGACAATAAAACCCCGGAACACGGGGTGATTTTCTGTGTTCCGGGAGTTTTTATGTGTTTTTTCTGACTGTGGTAATTGTGAGATAAAGAATATTATTACAAGTTGGGGAAAAGATTGTTGTTCGGATTTGCAGAAAGAACAATGGGGCAGGTCATATAATGTACATTATTTCCTGAATTAACAGCACAACTGATGGCAGTCAACTGATTGTCAGAAGTATAAAGATATACATAAGCGACATCTGCACCAGTTCGCCACTTTGTCATTACTGCTTCGCCGTAGTATTCATTTTCACTTTGAGCCTCAAACTTGTACGGATTGCTCGGTACCTTATATAACACCTGAAGAATGGCTATCTCGGACTTGGCATTTTGGATAACATCAGATGTCGTACACTGATACCATCCGTTTCCGGCGTTGGCAAAATATTCGTCTTTTTCGTTCTTATAGATTCTTTCGGTTCCGCCATCGTCCGAAAAACTCAAAAAAACTTTATCGCCTTTTGCTGCATATACAACCTGTGCTGTCTTCGTTACCTGGTTTGTCTTTCCGTTTACCACATTTAATGTACCGCTTACGTAAATATTGGTATCCGTGATTCCCTTTTTATTGAAGAGCGCTTTTGTTTTTGATGCATTCCAATTGGTCGGAAGCGTAGTGGTGCCATTCTCTTCAGAACCACCAGAAGTGTTCCCGGAGTTACCCTCGTCCGGCTTTGCAGGGGTGCTGGTGGATGTGTTGCCGCCGCCAGTAGAACCGCCATTGCCGCCATTGCCGGGGTTGGACGGCCCGTCATCGCCGCAGGCGGTCAGCATCGAAACGGCCATGGCTGCTGCGAGCAGGCAGACAGCTGCTTTTTTGAAAAGTCTCATAGTTGATACCTCCATCGTGTGTTCGGAGTACCCCAGAATGTGCTCCATTTACCATATAATACCCCCCCATGTATGTGTCAACTACAAAATTCAAATTTGTTATTTTTACGAAAACGATGTCGGATTTTGTGGCAAAATCACAAAAAACCTTCCCTGCCAATACAGCAGAGAAGGTCTTCCCTCAATTACAGCTCTCCCGTTTTCAGTTTGTCCAGCACCTCGTTCAGGCTGGTGCATTCCATGGTATACAGGCCGCGCATTTCGTCGTCGGCGGGGAGCAGATCGGGCACCATGACGGTGACAAAGCCCCCGGCGGCACCGGCGCGGACACCGTTGTAGCTGTCCTCCAGCACCAGCGTGTGGGCGGGGTCGGTGCCCAGCTTTTCCGCCGCCAGCAGGAAGATCTCCGGGTCGGGCTTGGAGTGTTTGACCTGCTGGCCGGATACCAGCGCCTTGAAGTAGTGGGTCAGCCCCCAGTTGTTCAGGTTGCCCTCGATGACATGGACCCGGCTGGAGGAGGCCACTGCCATGGGGATGTGGTTGGCATCCAGCCAGGCCAGCAGCTCGTCCAGCCCAGGCTTTTTGGGCACCGGTTTCTGGAACTCCTCATCGGCCACCCGGTGCAGGCTGTCGATGATAGCGTTGGCATCGCAGTCCTCTCCGTAGAACTGCCGTACGATGTTACGGGAAGTTTCGCCAGCCGTGCCGCGTTCAGCCTCGGCAAGGCCTTCCTTGTACTCCAGACCCAGCGCCGCCAGCGCCGGTTCCCAGAAAGTGGCCCACATCCGCTCGGTGTCGAACATCAGGCCGTCCATATCAAAAATCACGCCGTTGATCATGGTAGAACTCCTTTTATTATAACCCTCTCCGTCATTGCTTCGCAATGCCACCTCTCCCGAAGGGAGAGGCTGTTCTGCCTCTTGGGAAAGGTTTTCGCAAAACCAAAATCTAAAAGCCGCAATGGGCTCCCCCTTTGGGGGAGCTGGCAACGCCATCGGCGTTGACTGAGAGGGCTTATGTTTTCATTTTATCACAATTTGCGACAACTTACAGCCCCCAAACATGAAAGATTTTGCGTTTCCTTGCAAATCCGGCTCATACTACTATAATAGAAAACAACATTCGGCATTTCAGGTGCGGGCGCGTGCCGCGCAAAATCTGCTGTGTGAGATCAGAAAAGAGGGAAATATATCATGTTGGATATCAAGATCACTCGTACCACTTCTCCCAAGGAGAAGCCTCAGGACGAGACCAAGCTGGGCTTCGGTAAGAAATTTACCGACCACATGTTTGTGATGGATTATACCGAGGGCGAGGGCTGGCACGATGCCCGCATCGTCCCCTATGCACCCTTCCCGCTGGACCCGGCCACGGTGGTGTTCCACTATGCGCAGGAGATCTTTGAGGGCATGAAGGCTTACCGCACCGCGGACGACACCATTCAGCTGTTCCGCCCCGAGTGCAATGCAAAGCGTTTCCAGGATTCTGCAGACCGTCTGTGCATCCCCAAGATCCCGGAGGAGGATTTTGTGCAGGCTGTTGAGGCTCTGGTGGACGTGGAGCGCGACTGGGTGCCCCATACCGATGGTGCTTCCCTGTACATCCGTCCCTTCATTTTTGCAAACGATGTGGGTCTGGGCGTGCATGCTTCCAAGCACTATATCTTCTGCATCATCTGTGCTCCCTCCGGCGCTTACTACGCCGAGGGCATCAACCCCGTCCGCATCTACGTTGAGGATGAATACATCCGTGCCGCTCCCGGCCTGACCGGCTTCACCAAGTGCGGCGGCAACTACGCTGCTTCCATCAAGGCCGGTGAGCTGGCCGAGGAGCAGGGCTACGCACAGGTGCTGTGGCTGGACGGCGTGGAGAAGAAGTACGTTGAGGAAGTCGGCAGCATGAACATCATGTTCAAGATCGACGGCAAGGTTTACACCGCTGCAACCGTCGGCACCGTTCTGCCCGGCGTTACCCGCCGCAGCTGCATCGAGCTGCTGAAGGATTGGGGCTATGATGTCATCGAGGGCAAGCTGGCCATTGCGGACATCATGCAGGCCGCCCGTGAGGGCAAGCTGGAAGAGGTCTTCGGCACTGGTACCGCCGCAGTCGTCTCCCCTGTCAAGGAGCTGGTCTGGAAGGGTGAGCACGCCTACATTGGCGATGGCAAGATCGGCCCTGTGACCCAGAAGCTGTACGATACCATGACCGGGATGCAGTGGGGCAAGATCCCCGATACCAAGGGCTGGATCGTTCCGGTTGAGAAGAAGTATTGATCCTTCCCGCGCTTCTCTCTGTTCAGAATTTTTGCAAACGCCGCCGGGTGGGGAATGCCGCCGGGCGGCGTTTGCCGTATCATAGAACCTCTCAGCCGCCTACGGCGGCAGCTCCCCTAGTCAGGGGAGCCAAGTTTACGATACCGTTTTCTTGCCTCTCCTGCTAGGAGAGGTGGCAATGCGAAGCATTGACGGAGAGGTTTTGTTCCCCGATTGCTTTTCCGCCTGCACAGTGCTAGACTATGTGCAGAAAAACAGAAACGAGAGGGAACTGGAATATGGTCAAAAAATGGAGCGTCAGCTATCCTGCGGTGAACGGTGTGGAGCAGCGCCGGGTGTATGTCTACCTGCCCACCATGTACGAAGCCGACCCAGAGCGCCGGTATCCGGTGCTGTATATGTTCGACGGCCAGAATGTGTTCTTTGATGCGGATGCCACCTACGGCAAGAGCTGGGGCGTGGCGGATTATCTGGACTACACCGATACCCCGCTCATCGTGGCGGCAGTGGAGTGCAATGCAGGCCCCAACAACGAGCGCCTTGTGGAGTATTCGCCCTACCGCTTCGATGACCCGACCTATGGCCACTTTGACGGCAAGGGGCAGGCGACCATGAGCTGGTTCATCCACCGGTTCAAGCCCTTCATTGACCACAATTTCCGCACCCTGCCGGACCGGGAGCACACGTTTATTGGCGGCAGCTCCATGGGCGGCCTGATGAGCCTGTACGCCCTGCTGCAGTATAACGATACCTTCAGCCGCGCGGCAGCCCTGTCGCCGTCGATCTGGGTGTCTCCTGAAAAGCTCAGCGGTCTGGTGGGCCGCGCAAAGCTGGAGCCCGGCACGGTGCTCTACATGGACTACGGTTCCCAGGAGATGGGCAGCCACGAGGGAATGCGCAGGGAATTTGCCGAGATGTGCAGCAAGATCATGGTCCGGGGCATCCACCTGACCAGCCGCCTGGTGCCCGGCGGCACCCACAGCGAAGCCAGCTGGGAAAAGCAGCTGCCGTTCGTGTTCCATACTTTGATGTACGAGTTGGACTGAACCTCTCCGTCATCCCTTCGGGATGCCACCTCTCCTGGTAAGAGAGGCGCGGAGCGCCTGAGAGGTTTTTTATAGAGGAGGGAAACCAGATGGAAACACAATACTTCAAGGATTACAGCCCCGCACTGGGCCGGGAGATGGAATGCAAGGTCTACGGCCACGCAGGCCGCCCCATGCTCTTTATCCCCTGTCAGGATGGCCGTTTCTTCGACTTTGAGGACTTCCACATGGCCGGTACGCTGGCACCGTGGATCGAATCCGGGCAGATCATGGTCATCTCCATCGACACCATCGATCAGGAGACCTGGTCCGACACCAACGGCGACCCCTACTGGCGGATCCGCCGCTATGAGCAGTGGATCCGCTACATCGTGGAGGAAGTTGTGCCCAAGATCCAGTATATCGCCAAGGAGCGCAACGGCTGGGACAGCCTCCCCGGCGTGATCGCCTTTGGCTGCAGCCTGGGCGCGACCCATGCCGTCAACCTCTACCTGCGGTTCCCCTATCTTTTCGATGGTTGTCTGGCCCTCAGCGGCATCTACACCGCAAAATACGGCTTTGGCGATTACATGGACGAGGTGGTCTACCAGAACTCCCCTGTGGACTATATGGCCAATTTCCCCACCGACCACCCCTATATGGACCTCTACCGCAGCAGGAAGGCGGTTATCTGCTGCGGTCAGGGCGCTTGGGAGCAGCCCGATACCACCCGGCAGCTCAAGCAGATCTTTGAGCAGAAAGGCATCCCTGTCTGGGTGGACCTGTGGGGCTATGATGTCAAGCACGACTGGGATTGGTGGTATCAGCAGGTCGTGTATTATATGCCTTATATTCTAGGATAAAAGAGGAATCATCAAGCTATGCAGAACTTTATCTTTATCTCCCCCAATTTCCCCACCAACTACTGGCAGTTCTGCCGGGAGCTGAAAAATAACGGCATGAACGTGCTGGGCATCGGTGACCAGCCCTATGATGAGCTGAAGCCGGAGCTGAAAGACAGCCTGAACGAATACTATAAGGTCGGCAGTCTGGAGAATTATGACGAGGTCTACCGGGCGGTGGCGTTCTTCGCCTTCAAGTATGGCCGCATCGACTGGCTGGAATCCAACAACGAGTACTGGCTGGAGCGGGATGCGGCCCTGCGCACGGACTTCAACATCAAGTCCGGCTTCCAAACCGAGGATATGCCCCGCATCAAGTACAAGAGCAAGATGAAGGAGTATTACCAGAAGGCCGGCATCGCCACCGCACGTTACCACATGGTGGACGACCTGGAGGGCTGCAGGAAGTTCATCGACGAGGTGGGCTATCCGGTGGTGGTCAAGCCGGACAACGGTGTGGGTGCCTCCGATACCCATAAGCTGTCCAGCGATGAGGAGCTGAAGCGCTTCCTGCTCTACAAGAGCACCTATCACCCCGACCTCTCCTACATCATGGAGGAGTTCGTCCATGCCGAGGTCAACAGCTACGATGCCATCATTGACGGCAGCGGCAACCCCATCTTTGAGGCGGGCAACGTCAGCCCGGTGTCCATCATGGACATCGTCAACGACAGCGATAACTCCATCTACTATATCATCAAGGACCTGCCCGAGGATACCCGCGCCGCCGGACGTGCCGCCGTCAGGAGCTTTGGCGTGAAGAGCCGGTTCGTCCACTTTGAGTTCTTCCGCATGACCGAGGATCAGGTCGGCATGGGCAAAAAGGGCCAGCTCGTGGCGCTGGAGGTCAATATGCGCCCCTGCGGCGGCTTTACCCCGGATATGATCAACTTTGCCCGCTCCACCAACGTGTACAAGATCTGGGCGGATATGATCGCCTTCGGCGGCACGGATATGCCAGTGGGTGAGCACTACTACTGCCCCTTTGCAGGCCGCCGCGATGGCAAAAACTTTGTGTACAGCCATGAGCAGATCATGCAGAAGTACCAGAAGAATATGCGGATGGTGGACCGCATCCCCGAGGCTCTGTCCGGTGCCATGGGCAACCAGATGTACGTTGCAACCTTCTCCACCCGCGAAGAGATGGAGCAGTTCTACTCCGATGTGCTGGCTGTGAACGACCCTGTCAACGCCAAGGTGCAGAAGGAGCTGGCCGAGGTGCTGGCACTGGGCGAGCCCACCACCACCGCCCTCACCGAAAAGCCGAACCTCTCCCCCGCCGTGAAGCCCACCACGGCTGTGACCAAGACCCCCACCCGCGCCGTTACAAAGACAGCACGGAAGAGAAAGTGACCAGAAGCTAGAGAACAGCCCCGGGACGTTTCACATGGGAACGTGCCGGGGCTGTTCTCATGTTGGAGAATTTTTTTTTTCGATAACCAGTTGACAAATTGCGGGGGAGGGGGTAATCTTGAAAAAAGATGGGAATATCCACATCAAGAAATGGGAGAAAATAGTATGAAAATCTGGAAGCGTTTTGCGGCCGGTTTGTTGACGGCCGCACTGACACTATCCCTGCTTACGGCCTGCGGCGATAGCGGCGGTGGAAGTAATGGCGGTGGAAACAGTGGGAATGCAAATCCGCCTGCGGCTTCAACTGGTGGGCAGGATAATGAAAGTTCTTCTGATTCTACAATACAAGAGCCGGATAAAACGCTCACATGGGCAAATTCTAAAACGAATGCATATTTTAGCCGCCTGGGTGTGACACGGGAGAATTTTTATGCCGAATTGGAAAGTCAGCAGGGCGGACGAAACTTTGCATTCCGTGTTAGCGCACGTGGAAATCGCGCTAGTTATACGGTCATAGAAGATGATTGTACCTGCTCTGTGGATGAACAAGGCAATGTATATTGGTTTGATGGTGCGAATAAAGAGGTGAACGTGGATAAGGCGGGAACCTCTGCTGCCCAGAATAAAACTAAACAGATCAAACAAAACGTGTACGGCTATGTGATGATTCCCAAGGCCAACGAAGTGGTTTCGATTACCGCCGGGGAATATCAGGGGGCCTATATGGAAAGCGTCCGTGTTGCCAGCGCGGAAGCTGGCGTGGGCACTTATGATTATGTGTTTGATGGAGATAATCTGGCCTTTATCATCATGCAGCATTATGGCGTAAAAAATACGATAACGACCCTCTATGCGAACCCGTCAGACAAAGTGATCGGCTTCCCGGATTGGTATTCTGAAAATATTGGTGCATCCAAAGCAAGCTAATATTTCAAGGCTAAGGGTATGACGGAAAATAACCTCTATGTTGATATGCAGCTGATCAACTATTCTAACGGACATATCATCCTTACGGCACGGGGAAAAGAAGCATTTGAGCTGGGAACAAACACCCTGAACCCGCCAGATGGAAGCGGCAGCTATATTGACGCAGTCGGAAATATCTATGGCTTTTACTGCCTGAACAAAATTTACTTTAAGCAGGGAACCACTGTGGAAAATCCGCAAGAGGAACAGAATATCCGTACTGCTGGCGGATATTTTATGATTCCGAGCGCATCGAATTGTTACTGGTACAGCATGGGAACCAGTAAGGTAGATGGAAAGGAATACTATACGGAGGTTTTCCAGACTGGTACTACAAATCATCCCGATGAGTCGTATGAATATCTCTTCCAGGGAAATGAATTGGTATATATGCGCCATGGAGGAGCAACGATAAAGGTCAACGAAATATCGGGAACACCGCGCACAGACCTGCTGAAGATTCCAGATGGATATACCGATACAACAAATAGTTAAAATGAAAACCAGCCCCGGAAGTGCACAAAAAGCGGCTTCCGGGGCTGATTTTACTTCTTTATAAAAATTCTGTCGGGCTTAGATTACGGAGCCGGGCAAAGGCTTCATCCAGCGAAAATAGAATAAATCAAGATTTGTCCCCTGCTTCAGAATGTGATATACTGTTCCCAAAGAAAGAGAACGAGGTATTGCTGTTATGAAAATTCCTGCAAATGGCTTCACCCACGCCGGCAAGTTCCATGCGGACGACGTGTTTGCAACGGCGCTGCTGCAGATCATCCGGCCGGACATCCGGATCACCCGCGGCTTTGTGGTGCCGGACGATTTCGACGGCATCGTGTACGATATCGGTTTTGGAATGTTCGATCACCATCAGGAGCCCCGAGAGTACCGCGCCAATGGCATCCCCTATGCGGCCTTCGGCCTGCTGTGGCGGGTGCTGGGCCCGGGGCTGGTGGGGGAGCGTCAGGCCCGGCTCATCGATGAAAACTTTATCCAGCCTCTTGACCTGAACGATAACACCGGCGAGCAGAACAGCCTGTGCGATGCCATCGGCTTCTTCAACCCGGTGTGGGATTCCAAGGAGGATCAGGACACCTGCTTCTTTAAGGCGGTGGCTGTGGCAAAGCAGATCCTGGAAAACCAGATCGAGAGCGCGAACGCCGTGAACCGCGCCGACGAAAAGGTCCAGCAGGCCTATAAGAACTCCCGGGACGGCATCGTGATCCTGCCCTGCTACCTGCCCTGGAAGAATGGCCTGTACAAGACCGATGCCCTCTTCGTCATCTACCCCAGCCAGCGCGGCGGGTGGAGCGCCCAGTGCGTGACCGACCACAAGACCAAAAAGCCGAAGCTGCCCTTCCCCCAGAGCTGGGCGGGCCAGCCGCAGGAGGTCATTGAGCAGAAGAGCGGCATCGAGGGCATCAGCTTCTGCCACGCCAGCCGGTTCCTCATCACCGCAAAGGACAAGGAGACGGCGCTGGCCGCCTGCCGTCAGGTGCTGAAAAACAACGGGAGACTGTGATATGAGCGGGGAAGCGGAGAAGACGGAGCGGGCCTATGTCTATATGGTGCGCTGCGCAGGCGGCCAACTCTACACGGGCTGGACAAATGACCCGGCCAGCCGCCTGCACGCCCACAAGAGCGGGAAGGGAGCCAAGTGCACCCGTGCGCTGGGGGCACAGCGGTTCGCGTATCTGGAACGGTGCACAGACAAATCTGCCGCCCTGCGCCGGGAAGCAGCCCTGAAAAAGCTGACCAAGGCGCAGAAGGAAGCCCTGTGCGCCGAATGGGCTGAGAAGAACCTGCCCCGGCTCTCGCTGGCCACCCGGGCCGATGCGGCGGAGATCCTGGACATCTACAACTGGTATGTCCTGCACCATACCGCCACCTTTCAGGTAACGCCCTCTTCCCTGCCGGAGTATGAGGACTGGGTGGAAAGCACCCGTGCGCTGATCCCTCTGCTGCTGGCCCGGGATGGGGACGGGAAGCTGCTGGGCTACGCCTGCGCCCACCGCTACCACCCCCGGGAGGCCTACGACTGGGCTGTGGAGAGCACCATCTACTGTGCCCCCGATGCCCGGGGCTTTGGTGTGGGGGATACCCTCTACCGCGCCCTGCTGGATATTCTGGACGGGATGGGTTACTGGAATGTCTACGCCCTTGTGGCAGACCCCAACCCCGCCAGTGAGCGTATCCATGCCCGCTTGGGCTTCACCTGCGTGGGCCGTGAGCCCCACACTGCCTATAAGTTCGGCTGGCTGGGCCTGTCCACCTGGTGGCTGCCCCTGCGCAGGGGCAATGAAAAGCCGGAGCCCACCCACCCGCTGACACAGGAACAGGTAGAGGAGATCCTGGGAAGATACCAGGCATAAGAAAGCGTCCTTCGGGGCGCTTTTTTGCATTTCATATATACATTTTAACTGCATAAAATTTGAATATAAACAAGTAATACTGCATAAACATACAAAGTGTAACAAATCCGGCCGCAAATGCGCGGCATGTTTGGCAGTTTTCAGCATTGACGGAAAAGCCGCGCGGCGTATAATAAAAGCATCAACCGCGAATCAAAGACAGAGGATGCGAAGGGAAAGTGCGCATCAGGGTACAAAAGTGTATTTTTATTAAAAGGAGCGCGTTTATTATGAAAAAGGAAAACATTAAAAAAGTCGTTCTGGCCTACTCCGGTGGTCTGGATACCTCCATCATCATTCCCTGGCTGAAGGAAAACTACAACAACTGCGAAGTCGTCGCCGTTTCCGGTGACGTGGGCCAGGGCACCGAGCTGGACGGCCTGGAGGAAAAGGCCAAGGCTACCGGCGCTTCCAAGCTGTACGTCCTGGATCTGAAGAAGGACTTTGTGGAGAACTACATCTTCCCCACCCTGAAGTTTGGTGCAAAGTACGAGGACTACCTGCTGGGCACCAGCTTTGCACGCCCCTGCATTGCAAAGGCTCTGGCCGATATCGCCATTAAGGAAGGCGCAGATGCCATCTGCCACGGCTGCACCGGCAAGGGCAACGATCAGGTGCGTTTTGAGCTGACCCTCAAGGCCCTGTGCCCCGATATGGCCATCATTGCTCCCTGGCGTGAGTGGGACATCAAGAGCCGTGACGAGGAGATCGACTACGCCGAGGCTCACCACATCCCCCTGAAGATCAACCGCGAGACCAACTACTCCAAGGACAAGAACCTGTGGCATCTGAGCCACGAGGGCCTGGATCTGGAGAGCCCCGCCAACGAGCCCCAGTACAACCACCCCGGTTTCCTGGAGCTGGGTGTCAGCCCTGAGCAGGCTCCCGACACCCCGACCTATGTGACCATCCACTTTGAAAAGGGCGTTCCCACTGCCGTGGACGGCAAGGAGATGGGCGCTGTGGAGCTGGTGGAGTACCTGAACAAGCTGGGCGGCGAGAACGGCATCGGCCTGCTGGATATCGTGGAGAACCGTCTGGTGGGCATGAAGAGCCGCGGCGTGTACGAGACCCCCGGCGGTGCCATCCTGTACAAGGCCATCAATGTTCTGGAGACCATCACCCTGGACAAGGAGAGCGCACACCTCAAGGAGCAGCTGGCTCAGAAGTATGCCGACATCGTCTACAACGGCCAGTGGTTCACCCCGCTGCGTGAGGCTCTGGATGCTTTTGCCAACAGCCTGGCAAAGACCGTGACTGGCGATGTGAAGCTGAAGCTGTACAAGGGCAACATGATCAACGCTGGTGTCACCTCTCCGTTCACCCTGTACGATGAGCAGACCGCTTCCTTTGGTGAGGACGAGGATTACAACCAGGCAGATGCAGCAGGCTTCATCAACCTGTTCGGCCTGTCCATCAAGGAGCGCGCAAAGCTGTCCAAGAGCTGGCCGAAGATCGAGGACTAAGCGGCTGATCCACCGGGATCACACAAAGCCAACTTTCTCTCCGGTGTGTTTTCTACACTTTCACAACGGAGTTCCAAAACCGGCATAGTTGCCGGCGGCACCGCCGCAGGAGCGTTTTCCCCTGCGGCGGCTTTGCCGTTTATAAAGGAAATGTATGCTTGTGGTCAGGCCCGTCTCTGTACAACCTCTCAGCCTTCGCTGGCGCTTGGCAGCTCCCCTAGTAGGGGAGCCCTTGGCAGAAGATTTATTTTTCGCAATAATCACTGACGCTCCAAAGCCAATGCCTGCCGCAGGGCAAACAGGAGCGAAGCGCCAACCCCCGAAAACGCGATGGTATGCCAAGGCCTCTCCTACTAGGAGAGGTGGCATCGAGCAAAGCGAAGATGACGGAGAGGTTGTACGGAGGAAAAGCTTTCCGTAAGATAAAGATACTTTACGAGATAGAGGGACAATAACGATGGCAGAACAACTCTGGAAGGGCCGCTTCTCCAAGGCGGTCGATTCGCGCGTCAATGATTTCAACTCCTCCATCCGCTTTGACCAGCGGATGATCGCGCAGGATATGCGCGGCAGCGGGGTCCACGCCGCCATGCTGGCCAAGCAGGGCATCATCTCCGAAAAGGACTGCGAGGATATCCTCAGCGGGCTGGCCTCCATTGCCGACGATCTGGCAAGCGGTGCGCTGGAGATCGACCCCAACGCCGAGGATGTGCATACCTTCGTGGAGCAGACCCTGACCGCCCGCATCGGCGATGCAGGCAAGCGCCTGCACACCGGCCGCAGTCGCAACGATCAGGTGGCGCTGGATATCCGCCTGACCCTGCGGGACTACAGCCACACCCTGCAGGCTTACATCGTGGAGCTCATCAAGGTCATCTGCAGGAAGGCCGCGGAGAATACCACCGCTGTCATGCCCGGCTACACCCACCTGCAGCGCGCCCAGCCCATCACCTTTGGCCATGCGCTGATGGCCTACGCCTCCATGCTCCTGCGCGACCTGCAGCGCTTTGAGGATGCCACCGCCCGCATGGATGCCCAGTGCCCGCTGGGCTCCGGCGCTCTGGCCGGTACCACCTACCCGCTGGATCGTCAGTTCACCGCCGAAAAGCTGGGCTTTGCCGCACCCTGTGCCAACAGCCTGGACGGCGTTTCTGACCGTGACTTCTGCATCGAGCTGGCCAACGCCATCTCCATCTGCATGATGCATCTGTCCCGCCTTTCCGAGGAGATCATCCTCTGGTGCAGCTGGGAGTTCAAGTTCATCGAGCTGGACGATGCCTTTACCACCGGCTCCTCCATCATGCCCCAGAAGAAGAACCCCGATGTCACCGAGCTGATCCGCGGCAAGACCGGCCGCGTCTACGGTGACCTGAACACCCTGCTGGTGATGATGAAGGGCATTCCTCTGGCCTACAACAAGGATATGCAGGAGGACAAGGAAGCCATCTTCGATGCAGTGGATACGCTGGAGCTGTGCCTCAAGACCGTCACCCCCATGCTGGACACCATGAAGACCCTGCCTGCCAACATGCGCCGCGCTGCCGCCAAGGGCTTTATCAACGCCACCGACTGCGCCGACTACCTGACCAAGAAGGGGATGCCCTTCCGGGATGCCTACAAGCTGACCGGCTGCATGGTCTCCGACTGCATCGCAAAGGATAAGACCCTGGAGGAACTGACCCTTGACGAGTTCAAGGGATACAGCGCCCTGTTCGAGAACGATATCTATGATGCCATCGACCTCATCAAGTGCTGTGAGGGCCGCACCAGCTACGGCGGCCCCAGCGAGGCAAGCGTCAACAACCAGATCCGGCTGGCCATGGACCAGCTGGCCGCATGGGAGGCGAACAACGCATGAGCGTAAAGGTCTTTATCGACGGCTCCGCAGGCACCACGGGTCTGCGCATTGCCGACCGTCTGGCTGCCCGGCCCGAAATTGAACTGCTCTCCATCTCCGAGGAGGGCCGCAAGGACGTGAACGAGCGGGCAAAGGTCATCAATTCGGCTGACCTCGCCTTCCTCTGCCTGCCGGATGCCGCCTCCAGAGAGGTCATGCCCCTGCTCCGTCCGGATGTCAAGGTGCTGGATACTTCCACGGCTTTCCGCACGGATCCCAACTGGGTCTACGGCTTCCCGGAACTCAGGGGCCAGAAGGAAAAGATCAAAAACGCCTGCCGCGTGGCGGTGCCAGGCTGCTATGCCAGCGGGTTTATCAGCATCATGCGGCCTCTGGTGGAGCTGGGCCTTGCCGGAGCGGGTGATTTTTACAGCTGCACCGGTATTTCCGGCTATTCCGGCGGCGGCAAAAAGATGATCGCTGATTACGAAAGCCCCGACCGTCCGGCCCACAGCAAGCTGGATGCACCCAAGAGCTACGGTCTGAGCCTTGCCCATAAGCATCTGCCCGAGATGCAGAAGATCAGCGGGCTGGCAAACCCGCCCGCCTTTGTGCCTGTGGTCTGCGATTATTACAGCGGGATGCAGGTGCTGGTGCCCTTCCAGCCGGTCTGGGGCGGTGCCGAAAAGGTGGCCGCAGGGCTGGCGGAGTATTACAGGGATGCCGCCACCATCAAGGTACACGCCCTGAACGAGCCGCTGCCCGAGAACGGCCTGTATTCCAATGCCATGGCCGGTACCGACCGCATGGAGCTGTACAGCACCGTGAACGCCGCCGGGGATCAGATGATGCTGGTCTCCCTGTTTGATAATCTGGGCAAGGGCTCGTCCGGCGCGGCAGTCCAGTGTATGAATCTGATGCTGGGTCTGCCGGAGACCCAGGGGTTGGAATAAAAACTCCCTTCGTCTGCTCACGGTGTTTGCATCCACCTCCCTCGAAGAGGGAGGCTTTTGCAGCTGACGGTTACGCAAAGGCTCCCTCCGTGAGGGAGCTGGCACGGCGAATGCCGTGACTGAGGGAGTATTTCTTTGTGGGAAAGGAAAATCGTTATGCAGTATAAGGAAGTTGCGGGCGGCATTTGTGCCCCCAAAGGCTTTGCAGCGGCTGGCGTGCATTGCGGCATCCGCGCAAACCATAATGAAAAATACGATCTGGCACTCATCAAGGCGGAGGTGCGCTGTGCCGCCGCCGGTGTTTACACCACCAATAAGGTCTGCGGCGCACCCATCAAGGTGGACCGTGCCCACCTGAAGGACGGCTATGCACAGGCCATCCTTGTAAACAGCGGCAACGCCAACACCTGCGCCGCCAACGGCGTGGCTCTGGCCGAGGAGTGCTGTGCGCTGGTGGGCGAGGCACTGAACATCCCCGCCGAGGATGTGCTGCCCGCCTCCACCGGTGTCATTGGCCAGCCCATGGTCATTGACCCCTTTGCCCGGGGAATCTCCGCCGCCGCAGCAAAGCTGGCGGCAACTGAGCAGGGCAGCACCGATGCGGCCACGGCCATTATGACCACCGATACCCACAAAAAGGAGTACGCCATCCAGTTTGAGCTGGGCGGCAAGACCTGCACCGTGGGTGCCATTGGCAAGGGCAGCGGCATGATCGCCCCCAACATGGCCACCATGCTGGCCTTCTATACCACCGATGCCGCCGTTTCCCCCGCTCTGCTGGAAAAGGCCCTCAAGACCGTGGTGCCCGGTACCTACAACCAGATGAGCGTGGATCTGGATACCTCCACCAACGATACCCTGATCATCATGGCTTCCGGTCTGGCCGGAAACCCCGAGATCTGCGAAGAAAACGCCGACTACGATGCCTTTGTGGCGGCCCTGACCGCCATTGCCGAGCACATGTGCGCTGAGCACGCCGGTGACGGCGAGGGTGCCACCCACCTCATCACCTGCGAGGTGACCCACGCCCCTGACCTGAAAACGGCCCGTGCCGTCAGCCGCAGCGTGGTCTGCTCCAACCTGTTCAAGGCTGCTGTCTTTGGCCGCGATGCCAACTGGGGCCGCATCCTGTGTGCCATCGGCTACACCCCCGGCGATTTCTCCATCGACAAGGTCTGTGTCTGGCTGAGCAGTGCCGCAGGTGAGGTCTATGTCTGCGAGAACGCCGCCTACCACCCCTACAGCGAGGACGAGGCTGCCAAAGTTCTGGCGGAGCATGATATCCTTGTCAAGGTGGATATGGGTACCGGCGATGCCAGCGCCAAGGCATGGGGCTGTGATCTGACTTATGATTATGTGAAGATCAACGGGGATTATCGGACCTGATAAAACTCCCCCAGTCGCCTGCGGCGACAGCCCCCTCAAGGAAGGGGCCTGAAAGCCTCCCTCTTTGAGGGAGGTGGCATCGCGCAGCGATGACGGAAGGAGTTTGTCTGGTGGAAAATGAATGCCGGAGCAAGTGTGCTGGCGGCAAGGAGAGTATATGAAGAACGAAGAAATGGCCCTCCTGTTTTCGGAGGCGACCCCTTACATCCAGAAATACCATGGCAAGACCATGGTCATCAAATACGGCGGCAACGCCATGATCAACGAGACGCTGAAAAACGCCGTGATGAACGACCTTGTCACCCTGACCCTGCTGGGGGTGCGGGTGGTGCTGGTGCACGGCGGCGGCCCGGCCATCAACGAGATGCTGAAAAAAGTCGGCGTGGAGAGCCATTTCAACAACGGTCTGCGCGTGACCGATGACGCTACCATGGAGATCGTTCAGCAGGTGCTGGCCGGTAAGGTGAACAAGGACCTTGTGGCAAAGCTGCGCGGCCGCGGCGTGGGCCTGTGCGGCATGGACGGCCAGATGCTCCGCTGCACCGAGCTGGACCCCGCGCTGGGCCATGTGGGCGAGATCATCCATGTGGACCCCACCCTGATCTCCACCCTGCTGGACGGCGGCTATATCCCCGTGATCGCAACGGTGGGCATGGACGATCTGGGCCAGGCCTATAATGTCAACGCCGACACCGCCGCCGCACAGATCGCCATTGCCCTCAAGGCCGAGAAGCTGGTTTCCATGACCGATATCGCCGGCCTGCTGCGGGATAAGGACGATGAGACCACCCTGATCCCCGAGGTGGAGGTCAGCGAGATCGAGGGCTACAAGGCTGCCGGCATCATTGCGGGCGGCATGATCCCCAAGATCGGCGGCATGGCCGATGCCATCTATCAGGGAGTCCACGAGGCGGTCATCATCGATGGCCGCGTGCCCCACTCCATCCTGCTGGAGCTGTTCTCCAACCGGGGCTCCGGCACCCGGTTCTACCGCCGCAGCCATCAGGAATAAGGCTTGCTGAAAATTATATCGGGCGATATAATAAAGATGAATAGGCTCCCCCTTTGGGGGCAACGACGACGACCGCCGCCAGTGGCGGATTGAGGGAGGAGTTGTTGGGGCAGTGGCCAGCAAGGTGCGAGTGCAATTGCACGAAGCAGCTGCTGGGAGCCACAACCTGGGCTGGCGAGCGAATGCGAGACTGAGAGGGCGAGGACGCTAACCAAGGAGGGTATATCTATGGATTCCGAAAAAGTCATCAAGCGGGACAACGAATATGTCCTGCACACCTATAACCGCAACCCCATTGCACTGGAAAAGGGCCACGGCCTGTATGCCGAGGGCCCCGAGGGCCAGAAGTATCTGGATTTCACCAGCGGCATCGGCGTGAACAGCCTGGGCTACTGCGACCTGACCTGGGCCGAGGCTGTCTCCGAGCAGGCCCACAAGCTGCAGCACACCTCCAACCTTTACTATACTGCCCCCTGCGGCAAGCTGGCCAAAAAGCTGTGCAAGCGCACCGGCATGAACAAGGTGTTCTTTGGAAATTCCGGTGCCGAGGCCAACGAGGGTGCCATCAAGGCTGCCCGCAAGTACAGCTTTGATCACTACGGCAAGGGCCGCGATGTTGTGATCACGCTGGTCAACAGCTTCCATGGCCGCACCATTGCCACCCTGACCGCCACCGGTCAGGAGGTGTTCCACAACTACTTCGGCCCCTTCAACGAGGGTTTTGTCTATACCACCGCCGGTGACATCGAAGGCCTCCGGGAACTGGTGGACCGCCATACCTGCGCCATTATGCTGGAGCTGATCCAGGGCGAGGGCGGCGTGATGGCGCTGGACCCTGAGTATGTGCAGGCTGTGCGCGCCCTCTGTGATGAAAAGGACCTTGTCCTCATCGTGGACGAGGTGCAGACCGGCGTGGGCCGCACCGGCACCTTCCTGTGCTGTGAGCACTACAACCTCAAGCCCGATATCGTCACGCTGGCCAAGGGCCTGGGCGGCGGCCTGCCCATCGGTGCCGTTCTGCTGAACGAAAAGACCGCCGAGGGCATGGGCCCCGGCAGCCACGGATCCACCTTTGGCGGCAACCCGGTGGTCTGCGCCGGTGCCAATGTGGTGGTGGATCGGATGGATCAGAGCTTCCTGGCCAATGTCAGTGAGCGGGCCGTCCAGCTGCGTGCTGGTCTGGCCAAGCTGCCCATGGTCAAGAACCTTTCCGGCATTGGCCTGATGGTGGGCATCGAGTTCTTTGGCGGCATCCAGGCCGCGGACGTGCTGGCTGCCTGCCGCGAAAAGGGCCTGCTGGTGCTCACGGCCAAGAGCCGCCTGCGTCTGCTGCCCCCGCTGACCCTGACCGCCCACGATGTGGAAAAGGCTCTGGGCATCCTGAACGAGGTGCTGACCGAGATGGAGCAGAAGGCTCCAAAGGAGCAGGCATGAAACATCTGCTGAAAATGAGCGACCTCTCCCCCGCTGAGCTCCACCACATCCTTGATGTGGCGGAGGAGCTCAAGGCAGAGCAGAAGGCCGGGACGACCCCGGCGCTGCTCAAGGGTAGGAGCGTGGCGCTGATGTTCTCCAAAAATTCCACCCGCACCCGCACCAGCTTTGAGGTGGGTGTCTACCAGCTGGGCGGTCTGGGCAATTACATGAACGCCGCCACCGAGCTGCAGTCCGGCCGGGGCGAGCCCCTCAAGGACACCGCCCGGGTGCTGGGCCGCTACTACGACTGCGTGGTCTGGCGCACCTACCGCCAGTGCGATCTGGAAGAGTTTGCCGAGCTGGCCGGTGTGCCCGTGATCAACGGCCTGACCGACTACGCCCATCCCTGCCAGGTGCTGGCCGACCTGATGACCATCCGGGAGCGCCGGGGCACGCTGGAGGGCCAGAAGCTCTGCTTCATCGGGGATGGCTGCAGCATGGCAAACAGCCTTATCGTGGGCGGCCTGCTGGCAGGGATGCGTGTGACCTGTGTCTGCCCCGAGGGCTACCGCCCTGCCGCCGACGTGCTGATGTTCGCCCACAAGTATGGCGAAAAGTTCCACCTGCTCACCGACCCCGCCGAGGGTGTGAAGGATGCCGATGTGGTGGTGACCGCCGCATGGAACACGGCCCCCGGCACCCCCGAAAGTGAGCGCCGTCTGCGGGACTTCGCGGGCTTTCAGGTGACCAGCAGGCTGATGGAGGGCGCAAAGCCCGATGCCATGCTCCTCCACTGCCTGCCTGCGCACCGGGGCGAGGAGATCTCCACCGCTGTCTTTGAAGAGCACGCCGACGAGATCTTTGACGAGGCCGAGAACCGTCTCCATGTGCAGAAAGCCGTGCTGGCCATCCTGCTGGCCGGTCTGTAAAAAACGAGAAAGAGCCCCGGAGCTGCATGGAAACTGCAGCTCCGGGGCTCTTATTGTTTCTCTCAGGGTCTGCAGCTCAGGCCGGGGCCCTCATCAGACACCAGAGTAGGCGGAGAAGCCGCCGTCAATGGGCAGGCAGATGCCGGTGATGAAGCCGGCAGCCTCGTTGTTCAGCAGGAACAGCAGGGCACCCACCAGATCCTTTTCGCTGTCGCCGAAGCGGCCCATGGGGGTGGCAGCCAGGATCTTTTCGGTGCGGGCGGTGGGGGTGCCGTCCTCGTTGTAGAGGAGCCGTGCGTTCTGCTCGCTGGCAAAGAAGCCCGGGGCAATGGCGTTGACCCGGATGCCCACCTTGCTGAAGTGCACTGCCAGCCACTGGGTGAAGTTGGTGACGGCAGCCTTGGAGCCGGAGTAGGCCGGGATCTTGGTCAGGGGCAGGTAGGCGTTCATGCTGGAGATGTTCATGATGTTGCAGCCGGGGCGGCCCACCATCTGCCGGGCAAAGGCCTGCGTGGGCAGCAGGGTGCCGATGAAGTTCAGGTTGAACACCATCTCCACGCCGCTCTCGTCCAGATCGAAGAAGGTCACGGTGTCATCGTCCAGATCCGCCATCTCGAAGAATTCCTTGTCGGTGTTGGCCCGGGGGTTGTTGCCGCCGGCACCGTTCACCAGAATGTCGCAGGGACCCAGATCCGCCATCACCTCCTCTGCCACCTGCAGGCAGTTGGCCTTGTTCATAACGTTGCAGGTGTAGCCCTTGGCAACGCCGCCTTCTGCCTCGATCGCATTGGCCAGCTCCTTCAGCTTCTCCATGTTGCGGCCCAGCAGAGCCACTTTGGCTCCTGCCCGGGCCAGAGCCTTGGCGAAAATGGAACAAAGGGTGCCGCTGGCACCGGTGACCACGGCAACCTTGCCGGACAGGTCGGTGTTCAGAACATTCTTTTCCACGAGGATACTCCTTTTTTGATCAGATGGTTGTGGTGATACGGATGATTATTTTCAGGCGGACAAGGCATCAGACCCTGCCAGCGCCCTTGTCCAGGATCTTATTGAACTGGAGGAAGAAGGTGGTGGCGGTCACGGTAGCGGCGATGATGTCACTGACGGGCTCGGCAAGGAACACGCCGAACACAGGGTTCGCGACCACATGGGGCAGGATGAAGATGAGGGGGATGAGCAGGATGAGCTTGCGCAGGCAGGCCAGCAGCAGGCTGACCTTGGCCTGACCCAGCGCCATAAAGCTCTGCTGGCAGGCGATCTGGACACCGGTGGAGAAGATGCCCGCCATGTAGATGCGCATGGCCCAGGTGGTGTAATCGATCAGGGAGGCATCCGAGGTGAAGATGCCAGCCACTGCACCGGGAACCAGCATCATCAGCAGCCAGAAGATGGTGGTGTAGCTCAGGCAGAGGGTCAGCTGGAAGCGGAATGCCTGCTTGACGCGGTCTTTCTTGCCTGCGCCGAAGTTGAAGCTCATCACCGGCTGGCCGCCCTGGCAGATGCCCGAGATGGGCATGGTGCACAGCTGGGAGGCGCTGGTGATCACGGTCATGGCACCCACGGCCACGTCACCGCCGTAGCGGGCCAGGCTGGAGCTGAAGCTGATGGACAGCAGGCTCTCGGTGGAGAGCATGACGAAGGTGGAAATGCCCAGTGCCAGCACGGGCATGATGATCTTCCCTTCCAGCTTCATGTCCTCTTTGCGGATCTTGAGGATGGTCTTGGGGCCGGTGAGGAAGCGGATGACCCAGATGGCACCCACTGCCTGGCTCAGCACGGTGGCAATGGCAGCACCCTTTACGCCCATGCCCAGCCCAAAGATGAGGATGGGGTCCAGCACAATGTTGATGACCGCGCCGATGACGGTGGTCAGCATACTGATCTTGGCAAAGCCCTGCGCGGTGATGAAGGTGTTCATGCCAAGCACGATCAGCACGCAGATGGTGCCCAGAATGTAGATGCGGCTGTAAGTCAGGGCGTAGGGCAGGGTGGTGTCACTGGCACCAAACAGCCGCAGCAGGGTGGGTGCGGCGGCGTAGAAGACGATGGTCAGGACGACCGAGAAGAGCAGCAGCATGGTAAAGCTGTTGCTGACGATCTTTTCTGCCTGCTTCTTGTCGCCCTGGCCCATGGCGATGGCGGTGCGGGGCGCACCGCCGGAGCCGATGAGCATGGCAAAGGCGTTCAGGAGCATCAGGATGGGGGTAAACAGGCCCACGCCGGTCAGAGCCGCTGCGCCGATCCCCGAGATGTGGCCGATGTAGATGCGGTCCACGATGTTGTACAGCAGGTTGACCACCTGCGCCACAACGGCGGGGATCATCAGCTGGAGCAGGAGCTTTTTCACGTCACCCGTGCCCATATCCTGCTGTTTTTTCTGCGTTTGTGCCATGGAAAGTGTCTCCTTTGGTTTGAGCGAGACGGAGAGGGCTGCCCTCAGAACGTCAGGCCGAAGTTCATCTCGTAGTAGTTGCCTGCGGCATCACGGTAGGCGTAAGCCTTGCCGTTCTTGTCCTTCATGCTGTCGGGCATGTAGGCATCCTTTGCAAAGCCGGGCACGTCGTTGGGGCTGATGCAGACACCGTCCGCGTTCACAGCCAGCACCTCGTCGCCCTTGGGCAGGGTCAGGGGCAGCTTGCCAACGGGAGCAAAGCGGCCGAACATCACATCCAGCGTTGCGGAGGGGTAGGTGTCAAAGCCGACGGTCAGAGCGTCGGAGACCTTCTCCACATTGCCGACCTCCCAGGCCAGCGGGCAGTTGATGTTGGAAACGACCTTGCCGCCGTGGGCGTGGACCGCAGCAGCGATACCGGCCAGACGGTTTGCGCCCACCAGAGTGGTCTCCTTGTGGGTCTCGGTGGTGGGCTTGCCGCTCTCGTCCACGTTGCAGACAGTCTTGTCCTCGCAGATGTCCAGCTCCAGGTAGCCCGGGGTGGCGTTGAAGTATGCACCGGACTGGGGGCTGACCATCAGCAGGGCCACCTGGGCCTCATCGGGAGTGTCCACCAGAGTGACATTGCCCAGCATCTCGCGCAGGGCCTTGGTGGCGGCCTCACCGGCCTCGGCGCTCTTGCCAAAGGCCTCAGCGTAGACCTTGGTGCCGTCCTTCAGGGGCAGGGTGACGTCGTTCTTCAGCAGGACAACGGACTCGCGGTGCACGCGGGAAGCTTCCTCCCAGTCGGCCTTGGTGGCAACGACCTCGGCGGCCTTCCTGGGGTCGGCGTAGGTGTCCTCGAACATGCCCTGACGGAACAGCTCGGTCAGGGTGCGGCTGACAGCGCGGTTCAGGCTGGCATCGGTCAGCACCAGATCTTCCTTCTTGAAGCCGGCGGGCACCGCGTGAGTGTCGTAGTAGTCGTTGGTGCCGCGGGCGTAGCTCTCCTCGCCCAGCTCGTTGTCCAGCAGGCCGGAGATCAGGTCCACGCCGCTCTGGGTGACTGCATAGCCGATGCGCTCGGGCTCGTCCAGCATGTCAACGCCCCAGCACATGTTGTGGACGATGCCGGTGTCGGAGTTGATGTAGCCTTTGAAGCCCATCTGGCCGCGCAGCAGGCCGTCGATGAACACCTTGTTGTAGGCAAAGCCGTAGGGCTGGAGCTCGATGGGGTTGCCGTTGAAGTCCTCCTGCGGAGCGCTCTTCTCAGCGCTGGGCTTGGAGTAGTAGGGCATGATGGACTCGGCATTGTGGCGGATGGCTGCACGGAATGCCGGGATGTGGTACTTCTGCAGGGAGCCGGGGGTGGCGTAGATATTCCACTGGCCTGCCGCATAGTGGGGGTCAAAGCCGTTCTCACGGGCACCGCCGCCGGGGAAGTGCTTCACGGTCATGGAAACACCCTCGGGGGTAACGCCGTTGCTGCCGCCCTGGATGCCGGGGATCAGGTGGTCGAAGATCTCCTCAATGAGCTCGGGGTCCTCGCCAAAGGTGCCGAAGGTGCGCTGCCAACGGGGGTCGGTGACGCAGTCGGCCATGTACATGTAGCCCTTCTTCAGGCCGCAGGCGTTCCACTCGCGGCGGATGGTATCAGCAAACTTGTCGATGATGTCGATGCGTGCGGTGCCCTTGACGGCAGCAGCAATGCCCAGGGTGCCGGGATAGGTGGCAAACACGCCGGTGGCATCGTTCATGCCGAACACGACCTCACCGTTCTCGTTGCGGCTGTTGGACATGACCTGCATGGGAACAAAGTGATCACAGGTCTCGGTCAGGTACTGCAGCTGGTTCAGGTAATCTGCCAGATCCTCGGGCGTGGGGCTCTCGCGCAGGATGACGTGGCGGTTGAAGCTCTTCTTGACCATGTCAGAGGTGCTGGGCAGGGACTGGGAGCCGAAGATGCTGTCGGAGACGTTCACGGGTGCCTCGTCCAGCAGGCCGCTTTCGTCCGCCACGGGCTTGTGGCCGTTGGCTGCCAGACGGGGGGAAGGATACTTGGGGCCCATGCGCCAGTCGGAGGTGAAGATCTGGCCGATCTTCTCGCTGGTGGTCAGAACCTTGACATAGGCCTCGGCGCGCTCAGCCGGGGTCAAGCGCCAGTCGTTGACTGCGCTGACGGTGCCGGTGCCGTCGATGTCCTTGAAATACAGGCCGTCCTGCTCGATGACCTTGCGCTCCACGGTGCTGATGGTGGGGCCGTTGGGGTTCTGGTAGCGCTTTACACGCTCGGATGCTTTCACTGCCATAGTGTTTTCTCCTTTTCTTTTGAACGCAGCGGCCCATGCCACAGAGCCGCAGATGCTATACCTATTATAATAGGCCGCCGCGCGGAACAACTAGAAAATTTTTTGGATATTTCCGCACTTTCCTTGTATTCTTTTTTTGCGCGCGGTTGGAATACAAGTCTTTTTTGTGGAATGTGCTGTACTAGCATCTTACAATCATGTGCAAAATGACGAACGCTGTTTTTTAAAACTGTTGATTTCGCCCAAGGAGAGTAAAATTGTCCTGTTTTCCCACAAAATTTTACTAACAGAAATTTGAGGGATAGTTCATAATGTATACATAAAAATCCCCCGGTTCGCGATGTGGCAGCCGCAGCCCACGGGGGACCGAATGAAAGGCCGGAGTGAGTGGCAGCACACCGGCCGCAGAATTGAAAGGAGAGCTTCTCTATGGCAAAGGTCAAACAGCCGCTTGAAGAAAACGGCATCCACAGAGCGAAAATGTGGGAGATCATGATGTACGCTCTGAACAACACCTCCACCAACACCTACATGATGGTGGTCGGTTACATCAGCTACTTCCTGATCGGTATCGTCGGTCTGGCATCCGTGCTGGCCGGTTCCATTGTTACCATCATGCGTATCTGGGACGGTGTCACCGACCCGTTCGTTGGTATGATGGTCGATAAGACCAACGGCAAGTTCGGCAAAAACCGTCCGTTCATTGTCATCGGTCAGATCATCATGTTCGTCACCACCTTCGTGATGTTCAACTTCATCCCCAAGATGGGCACTGGTGTCCGCTTTGTTGCGTTCATCATCATCTACATGATCTACATCCTGGGCTACACCTGCCAGTGCGTTGTCACCAAGTCTGCTCAGACCTGCCTGACCAACGATCCCAAGCAGCGCCCCATCTTCGCAATGTGCGATACCGTGTACAACATCATCCTGATGAACATTGTCATCCCTGTCATCGTTACCGACAGCCTGGTTCCCAAGTTCACCCTGACTGCTGAGAACAACGCTGCAGAGATCGCTTCTCTGGTGGCACAGAACCCCGCTCTGGCAGGCATCGTGGAGAAGTCCGGCGGCAGCCTGTCCGCTTTCTACAACCCCGGCCTGTTCACCACCATGCAGCTGATGTTCGGCGGCCTGTCTGCAGTGTTTGCAGTCTGCGCCATCATTGCTCTGTGGCGTAAGGATAACTCCAAGTACTTCGGTCTGGGCACCGCCCAGAAGGTCGGCGTGAAGGATTACGTTGACACCCTGGCTCACAACCGCGCCATCCAGATGCTGGTGGTCTCCGCATCTACGGATAAGCTGTTCATGTCCACCATGAGCAACTCCACTGTTATGATCTGCCTGTTCGGCATCATCTTCGGCAACTATGCCGCATTCTCCAGCTACTCTCAGATCACCTCTATCCCCATCGCTCTGATCTCCATCCTGCTGATGAACAAGATCGCACGTCAGATGGGCCAGAAGGCATCCATGATGACCGGTACCTATGGCGGCATTATCGGTTCTATCATCATCACCCTGTTCCTGGTCTTTGTGAACCCCAAGGGCGATGCTTCCAAGTTTGCGCTGCCTGAATTCCGTATCATCCGTCCCGACACCTGGGGCACCCTGTTCAACGGCTGGACTGCTACCGGCCTGATCTTCATCCTGCTGATCATCGCATGGCGTGGTGTGCAGGCTCTGTCCTCCTCCATCGTTATCACCATGACCGCTGACTGCGCCGACTACGAAGTCTACCGTACCGGCAAGTACGTCCCCGGCCTGATGGGTACCCTGTTCAGCTTTGTGGATAAGCTGGTCTCTTCTCTGGCAACCACTCTGGTGGCCCTGTTCTACTCCATGGCCGGCTTCAAGGACGCTCTGCCCGACACCCTGACTCCGTACTCTGACGGCATCTTCTGGGCAACCATCGGCTGCTTTGTCCTGCTGCCCATCGTTGGCTGGCTGTGCAACGTTGTTGCCATGCACTTCTATCCCCTGACCAAGGAGAAGATGGAAGAGATCCAGGCTGAGATCGGCCGCATCAAGGCTGAGGCTGCTGCAAAGCAGGCTTAATGCCAACCATCTCCCTGCGGAAATTTTGAATCCGGGACAGCGCCGCTGTCCTGCATCGTAACCGGAAATGTCCTGCGGCGGGCCATCCTCTGCCGCAGGACTTTCTGATACCCTGAGACCCGGAAGGAATACCACTATGGCAGAAGAAAACAAGCTGAACCAGACCCCTGAGATCACCCCGGCCCCCTCCGCTGAGGCCCCGGAAAAGGCCCCCACCACCGGCGAGCTGCTGGGCGATGTGGAGCACTACGACGAGGAAAAGGACGATTGGAGCACCGGTTATTACGGCACCGGCAGCCGCCAGCAGGTAACGGACGATGTGTTCCACAAGCTGGAGACCGGCGAGGAGCTGACCCGGGATGACTTTATCAAGGCGGAGCTGGCGCTGCAGGATGCCAAGCTGGAAGCCGGCATCGATCTTGAAAAGGAGAAGAGCCCGGGCCTCATTGGTAAGTATCACGATTGGAAAAAGAACCGCGTAAGGCACAAGGTGAACAAAAAGAAGTACCTTCTGCTCTGCCTGTTTCTGGGCTGGTGCGGCGGCCACCGCTACTATGAAAAGCGGTATGCGCTGGCGGCCTTCTACACCCTGTTCTTCTGGAGCGTGGTGCCCTTCTTCCTCTGCGTGACCGACCTTCTCATTGCACTGCCCATGCAGGCCGATGAGAACGGCGACATCCTGATCTGACATCTTCCTCTATTCATTCATTTACCTCCTAGCGCCAGAAAGGGCCTGCGGCATTTGCCGTGGGCCCTTTCTGGCGTTTGCAGGCCCGTTCTCCGGCGCAGAGCATAGTGGCAGCTAACTGGCGTTGTGCTATACTAGTATATCAATTGATTGTGCAATAAGCACAATAGAATTTTTCACATTAGTGAAACTTTTCTCATAATCGTAAAATTGACCTGTTTCACCTTAAAATATTACTAACAGATATATCAAAAAGCGTTCATAATATAGACATAAAGTTCCGGACGGGCTGGTACGCAGTGGCAGCTGTAAGCCCCATGGAGAAAACGGAGAATGTTCCTGTGTGAACAAAGGAGAGAATGAAATGGCAAAAACCAGAAGTCTGCCGGATAAGTTCTATGATAAGGACTATGAGCACAACGGCATCCACCGCGTTCCCCTGTGGCGTATCGCAGGCTACGCGCTGAACAACACCGCAACCAACGTTTATCTGATGATGATGAACTACGCTACCTACTACCTGATGGGCTGGGTCGGCGTTGGCATGATGGTCGCTTCTTCCCTGACCATGATGATGCGTATCTGGGACGGTGTCACTGACCCGTTCGTCGGCTTCATGGTCGATAAGACCAACGGCAAGTTCGGCAAGAACCGCCCGTTCATCGTGATCGGTCAGATCATCCTGTGCGTGACCAGCTACATCGCTTTCCATGTCACCCACAAGCTGCCTCAGGGCGTGCGCTTCCCCTTCTATGTGGTCGTTCTGATGGTCTACTACCTGGGCTACACCTGCCAGTGTGTTGTTACCAAGTCTGCACAGAGCTGCATGACCAATGACCCCAAGCAGCGCCCCATGTTCGCTTCCTTCGACGGCGTGTTCAACACCCTGCTGTTCGCCATTCTGGGCATCATCATCCCTCGTATTGCTGATGGCTACACCGATGTGGGCGGCTACGCTTCCACCCAGTTCATGCACACCCTGTGGCTGATGACCGCTATCATGTCCGCCTGCTTCACCGTGATCGCTGTGATCTCCATCACCCCCAAGGATCGTCCTGAGTTCTTCGGCACCGGCAAACCTGTCAAGGTCGGCCTGAAGGATTACTGGGATACCCTGAAGAACAACCGCGCCATTCAGATGCTGGTCCTGTCCGCATCTACCGATAAACTGGGCTCCTCTGCAAAGTCCAGCGCCGTCATGGTCGCCATGTTCGCCTGCATCGCCGGTTCCAACCTGCTGCAGAGTAACGTTACCGGTCTGGTCACCATCCCCAGCACCATCGTGTGCTTCCTGTTCATCAGCTTCTTTGCTACCAGACTGGGTCAGCGCAAGGCCATGCTGATCGGCTCTGTGGGTGGTCTGGTCATCAACGGCGCTCTGGCAGCCCTGTGGCTGCTGGGCGATCCCACCACCATGACCTCTAACCCCGCTACCGGTGCTCTGAACTGGGGCTACTTCCTGATCCTGTACCTCGTTCTGACCATCATCGCCGCTGGTTTCCAGGGCATTTCCGGCAACATCGTTATCCCCATGACCGCTGACTGCGCCGACTACGAAGTCTACCGTACCGGCAAGTACGTCCCCGGCCTGATGGGCACCCTGTTCAGCTTCGTGGATAAGCTGGTCTCCTCTTTCGCACCCATGGTCGCCGGTGTCATGTTCAGCATGTGCGGCTACACCGACCACAACCCCGTTATGGGTGACCCTGTTACCCCGGGCCTGCGCGGCGGCGTTGTCTTCTGCGCATACGGCATGATCATGATCGGCCTGGTCTGCAACCTGATCGCTATGAAGTTCTATCCCCTGACCAAGGAGAAGATGGAAGAGATCCAGGATGAGGTCGCTCAGATCAAGATGAAGGCCATGGCTGAGAACGCCTAATTGGTACTTGCAATTTTCTGCGGAAACCTGTAAAATCAAATAGGAAAACCGCTCGCCCTTGCGGCGGGCGGTTTTCTGCTTTTGGAACAAAATTCAAACAAGAGGTACATCGTAAATGGAAGAAAAGACACAGTGGGTAAAGGACCCGGATCATGGGTTCATCTGGAACACCATCGACCACCTGTTATACTGGAGAGAACACCGTGAAAAGCACTGTGTCAGCCGTAAGAAGTATATGCGCCTGTGCATTCTGGGTGCGTTTGGTGCGCACCAGTTCTATGCCAAGCGCCCGGTGCTGGGCCTGCTGTATCTGGCAACCTTCTGGAGTGGTTTCTCTGCCGCTATGACCATCGTGGACTTCATCATTGCCGTGCCCATGAAACCGGACGAGAACGGCAACATCTGGCTGTAAAAAGCCCTCTGGCGGCCTGCTGGGCCGGAAAGGAAAACACCCTATGGATAATGTCATGCAGTTTCTGTTCAACACCAACCACGAGCAGCCCAGCATCCTGGTCTGGATCCTGCTGATCGTGATCGCGGTCGTGATTCCCAATTACGTCAGATATCGGATGGAGCAGAAGCGCTCCAATGATTCTGTTCCCACCCAGAACCCTGCCCGCTCTGCCCAGCGCAAGAAGAAGCGCAGCAAGAAGCGCTGAGCCGCAGGCTGGGGCAGCATGGTAAAGATGCTTTGATATTTCATGATCTCCCATAACCGAAAGGGCCTTGCAGCAAATGCCGCAGGGCCCTTTTGGTTTGCCAGCGTGTGTGGAGATGAGGAAACGAAAACCGCCCCGGCAGGGCTGCTTTGTGCAGTGCCGGGGCGGTTCGTTCGTTTTTGGTGTTCAGATGCAGGAAGTACTTACTTCTTGATCTTGATCAGCTGTGCGTTCAGGCTCTCGATAAAGCCGTCGGGCATGTTGATCATCTTAGCCATAGCCTCAGGGGTCATGCGCTTCATCATATCCCACATGCCAACGCCGGGCTTGATGTCAAAGTTGGTGGCCAGCTTGACAGCCCTGGTGGCGAGAGCCAGAGCCTCTTCGTTCTTGGAGAGCTCCTCCATGCTGTCCTTGATGCTGTAATAGCCCTCGGGGAACTCCATCGGAGCCTTCAGATCCAGGCTGCCGACCTGCTTGAACCAGTTGGCAACGCCCTCCTGACGCTCGTTGAACTCAGGCAGAGTGTAGCAATCAGGCTCCTTCTCGACCTTTTCCAGCGTGATGGAATCCTTCACGTCACCGGCAACGGCCAGGATGGTGTTGAAGCCCTCTTCCAGAGCAACGTTGAACTTGAACACGCGGTGCGCGGTCTGCTGGCCGACTTCCTTGCCGTTGACGTACAGCACAACGGTGTCCTGGTTGGAGTAGACCTTGATCTCGGTGGTCTCGCCTGCGCGCTGTGCATGGCGGCGGCCAGCGATGTGGACCATGGGCTGCTTGGACCAGTATGCCTGGTAGACAAAGTAGCTGTCCTTCTTGGTCTTGCGGTCAATGGTCATCAGGCCCTTGTTGTTGCGGCCTGCAACGCCGCCCTCGTTGCGGGCAGCACAGCCAAAGTCGAACATGTTCCAGCAGTGGGTAGCCCACACCCAGGGACGATCCTCGAACACCTGAGCCAGATGCTCGTGGTACAGTGCCTGATACTCCTCGGTGTAGTCCTTGCACTGGGGATCGTTGCTGTGCCAGTTGATGATGCCCTCGGTGCCGTACTCGGAGATGCCGATGCAGATGTCGGGGTGCTCGGCGTGGAACTTGTCCAGCCAGGGGCCGTTCTGCTCCATCTTGCCGCCGTACCAGCCGAAGTAGTGGTTGTAGCTCTCTACATCGGTAATGTGATGCATGGGGCCGTCAACAGGGGTGTTGGAGACGTGGGCAATGGTGGTGAGACGGGTGGGATCCAGCTCACGCACCAGCTTCTGCAGGTCGTGGTGGTTGTCCACCAGCTCCTGGCAGATGCCGCCGATCAGGATCTCGTTGGACAGGCCCCAGAACATGATGGAGGGGTGGTTGTAGTTCTGGATGATCAGTTCGGTCATCTGGTGACGGCAGTTCTGGTGAGCGGAGGGGTCCTTCTTAAAGACGCTGATGAAGGGGATCTCAGCCCAGACGGCGAAGCCCAGCTCGTCACATGCGTCGTAGAAGTCCTGGCTGTGCTGATAGTGGGCCAGACGGATGGTGTTGGCACCCAGCTCCTTGATGAGCATGGCATCCTCGTAGTGATCCTCAGCGGTCAGGGCGTTGCCCTTGTACAGACGATCCTGATGGCGAGCCACGCCGCGCAGCGGGGTGGGCACGCCGTTGATAGAGAAGCCGTCGTTCGGGGTCACAGTATAGCTGCGGACACCCACGTTGGCGTAGATCTCATCAAAGGTCTCGTTGTTCTTCTGCAGGCGGGCGGTCACGGTGTACAGGTTGGGCTCGTCCATGCTCCACAGCTGGGCATCGGGAACGTACAGGGTGACCTTGGTGCTGTCGCAGGGGCGCACGCCGGAAGCAACTTCGTTGCCGTAGCAGTCCTCGATGCTGTACATCACGGTATAGGCCTCTTCGCCGTTGGTGACCCAGCTCTCGATCTCAAAGGTGGCACCGCCGTCCTCGGTGGGCTTGGGGGTGACCTTGATGCCGGGGCCGCCGAAGTAGTCCAGGTCAAAGTGGGTGCCGGGCACGCTGATCAGGTTCACGCCGCGGTACAGGCCGCCGTAGAAGGTGAAGTCGGCGGAAGCGGGGTACATGGAGGGGGTGTCCTCGTTAGAGACCTCGATGGTCAGCTCGTTGTCGCCTTCGTGGCACAGGTCGGTGACATCGGCACGGAAGATGGAGAAGCCGCCCTCGTGGGTGGTTGCCACCTGGCCGTTGACCTTCACGGTTGCGGCCAGAGCAGCTGCCAGCACCTCAACGTAGGTGCGGCCGCCAGCCAGAGGCTGCTTGGGCTGGGTAAAGGTGCGGGTGTAGACACCGGTGGTGCGCAGATAGCTGCCGTTGCCGTCCATGCCGTCCACAGCATTCCAGGTGTGGGGCAGGGTGACCTGCTCGGTGGGACGCTCGCCCTTGGGGAAGGACAGGGTCCAGTTTTCGTTCAAGGAAATGATCTCTCTCATCGATACTGCTCCTTCTGATTTTCTTCTTTGTTTCGGCGGCCTGCATGGCAGAAGAAATGCCGGAAACAGGCCGGTTGTTGATTTCAGTATAGCACAACAGAGGGGGGGAGGGTTTGTACAATCTTTTGGCAAAATAGTAATATTTTGTGAAAATTCAGACGATGATTCCATGATTTTACAATCTTGCCCTTGGAAATGACAGCACAGCATGAAAAAGATGCCCTGAAGCAGAGAGGAAAAGGAGGTTGTACCTCTCCGCAGAGGGCGGCAGCGGCTTCCGCTCATCCCTGACCAGAAGGCCTCTTTGGCGCTGTGGGCTCCTCCGGCAGAAAGTGTTGACGGAACGGCGGCTTTTTGCTATAATTATATAGCTATGAATATGGAGATGTATCGAAGTGGTCGTAACGAGAACGACTCGAAATCGTTTTGTCCTTAACCGGGCACGTGGGTTCGAATCCCACCATCTCCGCCAATAAAAGGCACCGGCTTAGGCTGGTGCCTTTTTTGCGGCAAAGATGGTGCGGATGAGAACAGGGCGGCGATTTTCGATGTGCAGCACAAATCCATCAGCCTCCCAAAAGCGCCCATCCAACAGAACTTCGCCCTGAAATATAATCCGGCGGAGCTTCTGTGCAGCGTCGGTCACCTCAACGGTGCAAAAGCGCTGCAAGTAGCTGCAAATAGCGGTGGCGTGGGAGACGACAAGGGCGTTCTGCCCCTCCGGGAGCGAATCCAGCAGTTCGTGGATGCAGTCTGCCATCCGGGCGCTGACCTCACGGAAGGACTCGCCGTCCGGATTTTTGAAGTCTGGGTCTTCGTATTGGCGTTTCCAGAACGAAGCGTCCTGCCCGGTCGTGTCGCCGGTGCGGCGCTCGGCAAGGCGGGTGTCCTGCCGGACGGGAAGCCCCAGCAGCTGTGCGGTCTGGAGCGCACGCAGCGAAGGGGACGACCAGACGAGCGAGACCGTGCGGAAAGCGTCATTTTGAAAGACTGCGGCGGCCCGCTGAAGACCTTCGGCAGAAAGGCCGGGGTCGGGGCTGGAACCGCCGCGCTCCGGGATGGAATGGCGCAGGAGAAGAAGGGTTGTCATGAAAGCCTCCGATTAAAAAAGTGACTTCAGTATAGCAGATTCGGGAAAGCAGATGCAAGAAAACGAGCCGAAAGAACGACGGGGCCGATTCACTCCCCCTCAAAACGCAACAAAATTGCAAAAAATGTTACAATTTTCTCATGAAAAAAGAAGACTGGATTTCTCCAGACTTCCAATAGTATGTATCAATGGTTGCAGTTCAAGATCTTCTCAAGCGTATCCGCAAACCTGACATCCTGCTCCTTCGTCCGCTTTGCGCTCCCCTTGGGGTGCTTTCCGGCACGGAGGAGCTTTTTGTTTTCATAACGCCGCAACATGAGAGCGTCTATGTTGTCGGCGGTGTATTCCAGACCGTTCTGGTTCAGCACTCGTGCGCACTTGGCAAGGCACATACTTGCCAGCCCGTAGTCCTGTGTTACGACCACATCCCCCGGTTTTACCCGGTTCACCAGCGCAAAGTCCACGCTGTCAGAACCTTTATCGAATACCAACGTCTGCGCACCTTCTCGCTCGATTTGGTGAGAGGTGTCGCACAGGATGATGACCGAGATGCCGAACCGCTTTGCAATCTGCAACGTCAGATCGACGACCGGGCAGCCGTCTGCATCGATCAAAATATTCATCGGCTTTCCTCCATCACCCAGCGAAATGCTTTCGCCGTGCGCAGGTCAGCGTCTTTGAAATGCCCGCCGCTGTTCCATTCAAGGGTGCAGTCTGCGCCACGCTCTGTAAGCCGACTGTGCAGCGTGCGGATATTATCCCCTACCGCAGCCATGATGGTGTTTTTCGTGCGCTCTTCCTTGTCGCCAAGGCTTAGATAAACGTGCTGTGCCTGTATTGGGCACTGCTGTTCAAACTCCATCCAGCTCGAAAACCACACAGAGGGAGAAGTGGCGGCGACACCGTAGAACAAATCGGTCTGGGTGGATGCCCACAGCGCAAACAATCCCGCCAGCGAGTAGCCGCCCAGAATGATTTTTATGTTTTCCGGGAGAGGATACTGCTGCTCCAGTGTGGGAATGACCTGCTCCGTCAGAAAGCGCAGGGTGTCCCCGGCTTTGCCGCCGAAGCCTTGCTTTCCCCACACGGCAGGGGCTTTCCACGGAGAAAGCGCATCGTTCCAGCTTTCCACCGGGATAGCCGCAAACAAAAAATTCTGGCTGCTTTGTGCAATGGCCGCCACTTCATAATCCATACTTTGCAGCTCATGCTCACCTGTCATTTGGAGCAGCAAGTATTCTGCATTGGCTTCGCCGTAAATGCGGCAAGGTCTGTTCCCGATTTGCATTGTCTGTGTGGTCACTGCGGCATCCTCCTGAAAAAAATTTGATAAGCCCAGTATAGCAACTGAAAAGTCATTTTGCAATTCAAACGGTTTTCAGAGCAGACGCAAGCGGCACAGAGGTACATTCCCCTCTGCTCTCTGGCAAATTACAGCGCGGATGTGATATAATGGAGAAAAACCACCGGGGAACGGCACAAAAGACGGGGGATGCAGGATGAAACAGAGGCAGCGGGAACAGGTTCAAAGAGACTGTGCGGTGGGCACCGTGGTGCAGGATGCCAAGCTGATCCAGACCGGCACCAGCGGCTGGCTGGCAGACCTGATGCTGGGCGCAGGCATGGTGCTGTCTGCAGCGGGATATTGGATGGAGCGCAAGCGCAAGGCCATGTTCTACAAGTCCCAGCACTGAACCCCAACCCCCAAAGGCCCCGGGCAAACGCCCTGCTGACCCTTTGGGCCATGCATCACATTCCTGAACGATTCCCCCAAAAAGTTACTTCCCAGAATCTCCTGTTGATCGCTATTCCCTGAGGCAGCGGGCCCGCACGCCGCTGCCTCGCCCCGGAGGGTCCCGCAAGCCCTCCGGGGCTTTTTTGTTGGCCGCATGGCCCGCTCCGGCAGAAAAAAACAGGGCTGCTCCACATCTCTGTGGGGCAGTCCTGTCTGGCTGCGCGGGGCGGCGCATGGGCTTCCGGGGTTTCCGGAAGGGTGCGGCTCAGCGCGCGGTTTTCTTTTCCTCCGGAGCCTCCGGGTTGTTTTCCAGGTTCAGCTCGGGCATCAGCTCGTTGCTGATGATGGTCAGCATCTGTTCCAGCTTCTTCACGTCCTCTTTGGGGAAGCGCTTGTTCACCCGCTGGACCACCGTGCTCAGGTAGGAGTAGCTGATGTTGTAGTAGTCGATATACTTCTGGGTGGGCCGCAGGTGATACTCCCGGCGGTCGGTGGTGGACTGGATCTTTTCCACATAGCCCTTGCGCACCAGCGAGCCGATCTTATACGCCGCGTTGGGGGTGGAGATCTGCATCATCCGGGAAAACTCCGCAATGGTGGGCTCCCCCATGGCCATAATGCCCTCCATGCAAAAGGATTCCACCGTGGTCAGGGTCGCCTCACGGGTGGCAAAGCGCTGGAACACGTTCTGGTAGAAATGGAGCTTGAACTTGGTATAGACATCGTTGAATGCTTTTTCCAGCATGGTACGGTCTCCCTTCGAACACTCAATTTCCTTTAGTATATCACGCTTTGGCCTTTTTGCCCAGCTTTACGCGCAGAATGTTCAGCACCACCAGCTCCAGCACAATGGCAACGCCCAGCAGGATCAGCGAGGTCCACAGGCTGGCGCTGCTGCCCAGGAACATCTGGGTCAGGCCGGTGATCACATAGCACGCGGCGGAACAGGATGCGGCGGTAATGGCGTAGGGCAGCTGGGTGGAAACATGGTTCACATGGCTGCAATGCGCACCGGCAGAGGCCATGATGGTGGTGTCGGAAATGGGAGAGCAGTGGTCGCCGCACACAGCGCCGGACAGGCAGGCCGCAATGGAGACCACCAGCATCTCGCCCTGCGGGAAAGCGTGGCAGACAATGGGGATCAGGATGGAGAAGGTGCCCCAGGAGGTGCCGGTGGCAAAGGCCAGGAACACCGCCACCAGGAAGATGATGACCGGCAGCAGGTACTGCAGGGCGGCAGCGGAGCCGCCCAGCAGGTTGGCAACGTAATATTTTGCACCCAGCAGGTTGGTCATGCCGGAAAGCGTCCAGGCCAGGGTCAGGATCAGCATGGGGCTGACCATGGCCTTGAAGCCCTCGGGGATGCAGGCGGCAAAATCCTGGAACGTCATCACGCTGCGGACACGGTAGAACACAAAGGTGAACATCAGGGCAATGCTGCTGCCCAGCACCAGACCGGCGGAGGCGTTGCAGTCGGAGAAGGCGGTGATGAAGTCCACGCCCTCAAAGAAGCCGCCGGTGTAGATCAGGCCAAGGATGCAGGCCGCGATCAGCACCAGCACCGGGGCCACCAGATCAATGACATGGCCGTGGGCATCGTCCTCGGTATCCAAATCGTCGCCGTAGGGGCGGTCGGCCGTGGTGAAAAGGTCACCGGCCCGGGCGTTGTCCTCGTGCTGCTTCATGGAGCAGTAGTCCGTGCCCGTGAAGATGAGGAACAGGCTCATCACAATGGTCAGCAGGGCGTAATAGTTGTAGGGAATGGTGCGCAGGAACATGGTAAAGCCGTTGATGCCGGAGCCTTCGGGCACGCTGGAGGTAACGGCGGCGGCCCAGCTGGACACCGGCGCAATGATGCACACCGGGGCGGCGGTGGAATCAATGAGGTAGGCCAGCTTTGCGCGGGAGACCTTCTGCCGGTCGGTCACGGGGCGCATCACGGAGCCCACGGTCAGGCAGTTGAAGTAGTCGTCCACAAAAATGAGCACGCCCAGAATCAGGGTGGCAAACTGTGCCCCGGCCCGGGTGTGGATGTGGGTGGAGGCCCAGCGGCCAAAGGCGGCGCTGCCGCCGGCCTTGTTCATCAGGGCCACCAGAATGCCCAGCATCACCAGAAAGACCAGAATGCCCACGTTGCTGCTGTCAGAGAGCTTGGCGACCATGCCGCCGTCCTCGTTGAAGAACAGGGTGGTGACCGCCAGCTCCAGGTTGCCGTTGGCAAAGAGCAGCGCGCCGGTGGCAATGCCCACCAGCAGGGAGGTGTAGACCTCCTTGGTGTTCAGGGCCAGCACAATGGCCACCACCGGCGGCAGCAGGGAAAGCATGGAGCTGTACACCGCGGGGGCGTAGCTGGCCGGGTCGGCAATGGTGCCGGGGGTGGCTGCGGTGCACCACAGCAGCAGGGCAAACACCAGCAGTGCCCCCACCCAGGAGAGATTTGTCTTTTTCATAAATGATTCCTCACTTGATTTTTTGTCCCGGCCCGGGGCAGACTATCCCTATTGCAAACGGAAAGGGGGCCGCCGCCACGCCGGATTATAAAGCGCTGTATTTTGAGCTGTTCCGCGCCAACGAACAGGCCATCCGCCTGCTGACCGCCGCCCAGCAAAAGGCGGAAGCGCAGGTGATGGAAGAGGACAGAGAGCCGCTGTATATGCACGGCCAGCCTGCCCACAATGCCAAAGGCTCCCCCTTTGGGGGAGCTGGCAGCGCCAACGGCGCTGACTGAGAGGGCGAGGCCGTTACCCCTTTTTGCTCTCTGCCTTTGCAGCAAACTTGGCGTTGTTGATGATGAACCGCTCGTGCACGCCGCCGCCCACGGGGCCTTTCTCGTCGTGCAGGGAGACCTTGAACACCAGCTTGCGGCCCTCCACAGCGGTCAGCTCGCTCTCGCAGGTCACGGTCATGCCCACAGGGGTGGGGGCGCTGTGCTCCAGCTCCAGCCGGGTGCCCACGGTGCCGCAGCCCTCGTCCAGCGCGGCGGCAACGCTCATCCAGCAGGTTTTTTCGGCCAGTGCCACCAGCGCGGGGGTGGCAAACACGTCCAGCGTGCCGCTGCCCATGGTCTTTGCAGTGTTCTCGGAAGTAACGGCGACACTCTGCTCGCCGCGGATTCCAGCTTCCAACATAAAAATACATCCTTTCCAGATGCCCGAAGGCGAAAATTTTGAAATACATTGTTAGAATACCACACTTTTGGCACAGATGCACCTGTTTGGGCGTTTTTTTCTGCAAATCTCTTTCTGTTTGGCGCAATTTGCGGTATCATTGGCCCGAAAGGGATGGAAAAAAACATGAACGACTTCTGGAAATCCTACGATATCACCCATGCGGAGCTTGGCCCGAACTTCCGGTGTTACCCGCTGTACGGTAAAATCCATTTGATCGAGCTTGCCCTCTCGTTGGTGTTCATTGTGGGGATGGCCCTGTGGTACCGCCGCAGCTCGGCCTCTGCCCGGCGGCGCATCCTCGTGGGCGTTACCATTGCCCTGCTGGCCGATGAAGCTGCCCTGCTGCTGGGCATGGCTCTGACCGGTCAGTGGAACTGGAGCTATCTGCCTCTCCATCTGTGCAGCATCAATGTGTTCGTCTGTCTGTACAATACCCTCACCGATCAGAACTGGTGCAAGGAGGAACTCTATGCCCTCTGCATCCCCGGTGCGGCGCTGGCTCTGCTCTGCCCCAGCTGGCTGGACGTGCCCTCCTGGTGGACGCTCATCAATCTGCACTCGATCAGCATCCATGCCCTGCTGGTGCTCTACCCGGTTCTGCTTGTGGTGAGAGGCTACCGCCCCAGCGCCCGCCGTGCCCCGCAAGTGCTGGCTTTTTTGTTTGGCTCTGCCCTGCCTATTTACTTCTTGAATAAACCACTGAATACCAATTTCTACTTTCTGAACAATCCCTACGGCAATGTCATCACCAGTGCGTTTACCCGCCTGCTGGGTGAAAAATACTATATTCTGGGCTTTCTGCCCGCCATTGCGGTGGCGCTGTGTCTGATGTATCTGCCGTGGGTGGTAGCGGATGCCCGGCACAAAAAGAGAAAATAAGTGCTTTCTGCAAGCTGCCTTGTCCCCACCGGGCAGGGCGGCTTTTTGTTTGCCCAAAACGCCTGCTGCTTGCAAATTAAAACTGCAAATTTCTTGCGTTTTGCGGTTTGTTTTAACTATTTTGAAAAGTGGACAGAAATCTTTGAAAAACCCCTTGACAGAAGCTCTTCTGCATGATAACATGAACACATGAACAGACGTTCATGTAAAACGCGGCAAAAGGAGAACGGACATGATCGGATTGGAGCAGATGACCCCGGCGGGGCAGGAAAACACGGAACCGGTGGTGATGCCGGATGACGAGGTGCTGTATGAGCTGGCCGACCTGTTCCGGGTGTTCGGCGACTCCACCCGCATCAAGATCTTATATGCGCTGCATGACAATGAGCTCTGCGTGCAGGACATTGCCAATGCGGTGCAGCTGAGCCAGTCGGCAGTAAGCCACCAGCTCCGGGTGCTTAAGGACACCAAGCTCGTGCGCTTCCGCCGGGATGGCAAAACCGTTTACTATGCACTGGATGATGACCATGTGAGAAGCATCCTGTCGATGGGCATGGACCACATTGAGGAGTAAACGGAAAACGCAGTACAAAGCCTCCGGGCGCACAAGGCGTGCCTGAGAGGTCCACATAAAATAAAGAGAGGTACCTATGATGAAGAAGACCTACAAGATCGAAGTTGACTGCGCAAACTGCGCCCAGAAGATGGAGGATGCCGCCAACACCGTTGCAGGTGTGGCACAGGCTACCGTCAGCTTTATGACCCAGAAGATGAAGGTCGAGTTTGCTGAGGGTGCAGACCCCCACGATACCATGGTGAACGTTCTGGCTGCCTGCAAAAAGGTCGAGGACGACTGCGAGATCTTTGATATCTGAGGAAACAGGGGTTTGTAACTCCGGTACGGCTCCCCTGCGGGGGAGCTTTTTGTGACGCATTTTTCGGGCAGAACGGACCAAAAGCCGGTGCGGAAAACTGTGGAAAAGAAAACGGGTTTTCAACAGTTTCCACCGGGTTTTCAACAGCCTCTGCGAAAAAGTGCAAAAAGAAACGCGAAAAAGCAGGTTTTCTCCGGGAAAAGTCCGTGGAAAACTCAGGGGAAAACGTGGAAAAGTCTATCCCGTGGGGAAAACCTGTTGAATCCACCCCGCCCGCCGCAGCGCATTGCGGCCCAGAACCCAGAAAAAAGGAGAGTACAGATATGAATAAAAAGCAGAAGAAGAACCTGTACCGGATCATTGCTGCTCTGGTGCTGGTGCTCATCCTCAAATTGCTGCCCCAGTTCCCCACGCCGGTGGAGCTGCTGCTCTACTGCATCCCCTATCTGGTGGTCGGCTGGGATGTGCTCCGCAAGGCACTGCTGGGCATCAAGAACCGCCAGCCCTTTGACGAGTGCTTCCTGATGGCTGTTGCCACCGTGGGCGCGTTTGCGCTGGGCGATTATGTGGAGGGCTGTGCCGTTATCATCTTCTACCAGATCGGCGAGCTGTTCCAGAGCGTGGCCGTGGGCAAGAGCCGCCAGAGCATTTCCAGCCTGATGGATATCCGCCCCGATTACGCCAACGTTGAGGACGAGGACGGCAAACTGGAGCAGGTGGACCCCGATGATGTGGAGGTAGGCACCGTGATCGTGGTCCAGCCCGGCGAGCGGGTGCCCATTGATGGCATCATCGTGGAGGGAACTTCTGCCCTGAACACTGCCGCCCTGACCGGCGAGAGCCTGCCCCGGGATGTCCGCTCCGGCGATGAGGTCATCAGCGGCTGTGTGAACATGACCGGCCTGCTGAAGGTGCGGACCACCAAGGAGTTCGGCGAGTCTACCGTTTCCAAGATCCTCGACCTCGTGGAAAATTCCAGCATGAAGAAGGCCCGCGCCGAGAACTTCATCACCCGCTTTGCCCGGGTCTACACCCCCGCCGTCTGCTACGGCGCACTGGCGCTGGCCTTTGTTCCCCCCATCGTTCTGCTGCTGATGGGCCAGCCCGCCCGCTTCGGTGACTGGGTCTACCGCGCCCTGACCTTCCTGGTCATCAGCTGCCCCTGCGCTCTGGTCATCTCCATCCCGCTGAGCTTCTTCGGCGGCATCGGCGGCGCGTCCGCCTGCGGCATCCTGGTCAAGGGCTCCACCTATCTGGAGGAGCTGGCCCGCACCGGCATCGTGGTGTTTGATAAGACCGGCACCCTGACCCAGGGCACCTTCAAGGTGGTGGGCATCCACCCCGAAAACGGCGTGACCGGGGATGCCCTTGTGGAAGCCGCCGCTCTGGCCGAGAGCTGGTCCAAGCATCCCATCTCCCTGAGCATCAAGAACGCTTACGGTAAGGACATCGACCCCAGCCGTGTGACCGATGTGCAGGAGCTGGGCGGCCACGGCGTGACCGCAAAGGTGGACGGCAAAACCGTCGCTGCCGGCAACGCCCGCCTGATGGCAAAGCTGGGCCTGACGGTTCCCGAGATCACTGAGCCGGGTACCATCGTCCATGTTGCCATGGAGGGCAGATACGCAGGCTATCTGCTCATCGCCGATGTGGTCAAACCCCACAGTGCCGCTGCCATCAAGGGCCTGAAACAGGCCGGTGTCCGCAAGACGGTCATGCTGACCGGCGACGCGGAGCCTGTGGCAAAGGCCGTTTCCGCCGAGCTGGGGCTGGATGAATACCATGCAGGCCTGCTGCCCGGCGACAAGGTGGACCAGATCGAAACGCTCCTCGCCGCAAAGCAGCCCAAAGAAAACCTCGCTTTTGTGGGCGACGGCATCAACGATGCCCCGGTTTTGTCCCGTGCCGATGTGGGCATCGCCATGGGTGCTCTGGGCTCCGATGCTGCCATCGAGGCCGCTGACGTTGTCCTGATGGACGATGACCCGGCCAAGATCGCACTGGCCATGCGCATTGCCCGCCGCACCCTGCGCATCGTGTATCAGAACATCGTGTTTGCTCTGGCGATCAAGTTTGCCTGCCTGGTGCTGGGCGCGCTGGGTCTGGCCAGCATGTGGACCGCCATCTTCGCCGATGTGGGCGTGATGGTGCTGGCTGTGCTGAACGCCACCCGTGCCCTGTACACCAAAGATCTTGCAAAAAAGAACGCGCAGTGACCGTGCTTTCTGCCCCCGCCTGAGTGCTGATGCCCCGGCGGGGGCTTTTCGCTGCCGGTGAATTGCATTCTGCCCGGAGTGATGGTACAATAGGACACAGTGACTCCCGCCGCCGGACGTTTTTCCGGCAGATAGATGGAAGAAAGAAGGCTTTTTATTATGAGCATGAACACGGTTCCTGAGCGTCTGGCTGCCCTGCGGGCTGCCATGAAGGCCAACGGCGTGGACGTTTATCTGATCCCGGTGGGTGACCCGCATTCCAGCGAGTACCTGCCCGACCATTACACCTCCCTGACCTATTTCTCCGGCTTCCACGGCGAAAACTCCAACTTCGTCGTCACCCCCACCGAGAGCGCTGTCTGGGCAGACGGCCGCTACTTTGTGCAGGCCGAGAAGGAGATCGCCGGTACCGAGATCCAGCTAATGCGGATGGGTGAGCCGGGCGTGCCCACCGTGGAGGAATACTGCGGCAAGGTGCTGCCTGAGAACGGCGTGCTGGGCCTGTGCGGCCTGACCGCTTCCTGCGGGCTGGTGCGCGGCGTGCAGAAGAAGCTGGATGCCAAGAAGGGCACCATCAAGACCCTGAACCTTGAGGATGAGCTGTGGACCGAGGGCCGCCCCGCCCGGCCTGCCACCCCGGCATGGATCCTGCCCAAGGAGTATGCGGGCTTCTCCCCTGCCGAAAAGCTGGAGCGCCTGCGCGGCAAACTCAAGGAGCTGGGCTGCACCGCACAGCTGGTGGGCAAGCTGGATAATCTGGCCTGGCTGCTGAACCTGCGCGCCATGGATATCCAGTGCACCCCCTATGCCATGTCCTACTGCTATGTGACCCCGGAGCGCGCGGTGCTCTTCATCAACACTGCACGTCTGGGCGAGGAAGCTGCCGCAGAGCTCAAGGCCAACGGCGTGGAGATCCAGGAGTACGATGACGTGCTCAAGTTCCTGGCCGCTGAGACCGCGCCCCAGACCGTGCTGGCCGACCCTGCATCCGTGAACTTTGCCGTTTACGAGACCCTGCAGAACAACGCCGCCCTGACCGTGAAGGATGAGGCTGACCCCCTGCTGCCCATGAAGGGTGTGAAGAATGAGGTCGAGCTGGCTCACGACCGCGAAGCCCATCTGCGGGATGCGGTTGCCATGGTGCGGTTCCAGAAGGAGCTGGAAGAGCGTCTGGCTGCCGGGGAAGAGCTGACCGAGCTGACTGTGGACGAGATCCTCCACAAGTACCGCTCCGCACAGGACAAATTCATCGTGGAGAGCTTTGGCACCATTGCCGCCTACGGTGGAAACGCTGCCATGATGCACTACCACGCCACCGAGGAGGACCATGCCAAGCTGGAGCGCAAGGGCTTCCTGCTGGTGGACAGCGGTGCCACCTATCTGGACGGCACCACCGATATCACCCGCACCTACCCGCTGGGTGAACTGACTGAGGACGAAAAGCTGTTCTACACCTGGACCCTGCAGTGCCACATCGACATTGCAAAGGCTGTCTGGTTGAACTACTGCGACGGTCACATGCTGGATACCATCGCCCGTGAGCCGCTGTGGCAGCACCTCATCAACTACCGCTGCGGCACCGGCCACAGCGTCAGCTTTGTGGGCAACGTCCACGAGGGTCCCCACGCCCTGAACGGCCGCAACACTACGGTGTTCCGGCCGGGCATGATCATCACCGATGAGCCGGGCGTGTACGAGGCCGGTCAGGTGGGCATCCGCATTGAGAACGAACTGGAGTGCTACCACAAGGCCGACAACCAGTACGGCACCTTCCTGGCCTTCCGTCCGCTGACCTTTGTGCCCATTGCCACCTCTCCTGTGGTGCCCGGTGTCCTGACCCGGGACGAGCTGGATTGGCTGAACGCCTACCACCGCGAAGTGTTTGAGAAGCTGGCTCCCCGCCTGAATGAAGAAGAGCGGGATTGGCTGGCAAAGAAGTGCGCTGCCATCGGAGCATAACCACAAAAAAGGGAGACCCCGCAGGGGGTCTCCCGATTTTGGTTTATTCTTTCCGGTTTTTCCAATATTCCTTGGCTTCCTCAATGATCTTTTTGAAGGGGCCGGAGGGGTAGGTGCTCTCGGCGATATCCACCAGGAACTTATACAGCTGGGGCCGCACCTCCTCGTACATCCCAAGGCGGGTGTAGAGATCTTTATAATACCGGAACGTCTGGATCTTGTTCTGCACGATGGAAGCCGGGTTGATCTGGGTGTGGCAGATGCTCTGGGGATTCTGGACGTAGTAGTAACCGGCTTTGTCAATGGAGACAAAGGTCTCGGCATACTGGATATACTGCATGTTGAACACCAGATCCTCGGCCCATTTCAGCTCGCTGGTGAACTGGATGTCATTGCCGGTGAGCAGGATGCGGCGGTAGAGCTTGTTCCAGAGCACGCTGTAAAAGTAGGAGGCAGGCTTGTCCATCAGCCGCAGGGCAAAGGTGTCCTTGTCGTAGACCCCGGCGGGCAGGAAACCGTATTCCCGCACCTCAGGGGGCCGGGCAACACTCATCACGCCCAGATTGTCCTCCAGCTTTTCCAGCACCTGCTCGGGCTTTGTGGCCCCGGCGGGGATCACCATCTTGTATGGCGCAATCACAAGGTCTGCGTGGTGCGTCTCGGCGGCTTCCACCAGATGCTGGGTGAAGTCCGGGTCGATGTAGTCGTCGCTATCCACGAACTGGACATACTCGCCCCCGGCCAGCTTCAGGCCCAGGTTGCGGGTGTCGGACACACCGGAGTTCTCCTTGTCCACCAGCACGATGCGGCTGTCCTTGGCGCGGAACTCCTCACACACGGGCAGGCTGTGATCCTTGGAGCCATCGTTCAGGATGATGAGTTCGATGTTTTTATAGGTCTGGTTCAGGATGCTGCCGATGCAGCGGGCCAGATGATTCTGAGCGTTGTATACGGGCAGGATGATGCTGACGAGCGGCTGATCCATGGCGGTGTCCCTCATTTCTTTTTTCGTCCATAATACTCCCTCATGGCGCAAAAATCAAGCGCTGTGCAGAGAGAAAGGAGGAGCGGATATGATCTTTCACATTGCGGTGTGCAGCCCGGACCCTGTGCTGCGGGGCCGGGTGCAGCGCCACTGCATGGAATATTATGCCCGCCGGGCCGATGCCTGCATCGTGGAGCAGCTGGAAAGCACAGCGGCCCTGCTGCAACAAGAGGAAGCGGGCTCCCGGTACGAGCTCTACCTCATTGAGCTGCCTGCCGCCAACCCGTGCGGCGGCCTGCAGGCGGCTGCAGAGCTGCGCCGCCGGGGTGTGCGGGCCCCGCTGGCCTTTCTGGCCCACACCACGGCCTATGCCTACGAAGCGTTCCGGGTGGACGCGATGCAGTACCTGCATATCCCGTTCCGTCCGGAGCAGCTGACGGCCCTGCTGGACCGGGCCACCGAGCCGGAATACGGCCCAGTCATCCCGGTCGCCACGGCCATGGGTCTGCGGGCCCTGCCCTTTGCGGACATCGAGTATCTGGAGTGCACCCACCATGTGGTGCACTACCACCTTGCCAGCGGCGAGGATGTGGCCTCCCTCTCCCTGCGGGTCCCCTTTTCCGAGGTGGCAAAGCCCCTGTTGGCCGATGCCCGTTTTCTGCAGCCCCACCGCTCCTATGTGGTCAACCTTGCCGCCGCCGCTCAGCTCTCCTCCGGGGAGCTCTGGATGCGCAGCGGGGCACGGGTGCCCATCCCCCGGGGGCGTGAGCCCGCTGTAAGGGCGGCGTTCCGGGCGTTTCTGGAAGGGTGAGGTGTCTTACAGGAGCAGCTCGTTTTCTTTGCGGTCGGAGCAGCGGGCTCTCAGAAAATCGGTCACCTGTGCGACAATGGCGGCATCCACAGACCGGGCGTGAACCGGACAGCGGGAAACACAACGCATACAGGTAATGCACTTGGACGGATCGGTAACGGTGAAGTTATCGTAGGAGATGGCTCCCACGGGGCATTCCCGTGCACAGAGTCCGCAGGAAGTGCAATTGGCATTGACAGTGGGAATCAGCCCGGCCCGCTTCGCTTTGCAGTTATGCTCTCCGGGAATTGGCGGGCAGGTATCGGAGCCGGAAGTGAATTTTTCGAGGATCTGCTTGCCGAAAGCGGTCAGCTGCTGGCAATCGGCATCGTCCGGACGGCCGGCGGCAAATTCAGGCAGCAGACTGTGTGCCGCAACGGCAGAAACTGTGGCAATGGGCTGGAACCCGGCGTTCCGGGCATAGTCTTCCATCTGGGCAAGGGTGTTATCAACGGCACGGTTGCCGTAAACCGCCGCCAGGGCGCAGCGGGCACCATGGCCCTGTAAGAGCGCCAGACGGTCCAGAGCGGGCTGAGGTGCCATGGCCTCAAAAGCTGGCATCGCAATCAGAACGAGGTCATCTGCGCTGAATGGAATGGCAGGTGCGGTAAAGTTCTGTGCGGACAAGTCAATGGTCTGCACATTCGGCCAGGTCTCGGTGAGCGCCTTTGCAGCACGTTCCGTGCCGCCGGTGGGGCTGAAAATGAGTTGGAAGCAGTTCATAAGAAAATCCTCCTTGATGTAAAAAATAAAACTACATCTTAAAATGGAGTATACCACTGAAAAGATGTAGTGTCAATATTTACACCAAAAGGAAAATGCGATAAAATAAGAGAGGGAGGGCTGCGCCTATGCACATCAGCAATAAATGTTCCATTGCGGTGCACTGTCTGATTTTTCTTTCAGAGTACGGTGAAAGGGAAAAAGTGACCAGTGAACTGCTTTCATGCTCGACAGGGTGCAACCCAGTCACCATTCGGAATATCCTCAGTGCCCTGAAAAAAGACGAGATCATCACGGTAAAGCCCGGCACGGGTGGTGCGGCGCTTGCTCTGCCGCCGGAGAAGATCGATCTGTATCGGATCTGTTCCGTCGTAGACCCGGAGGCAATTGATAAAATGATCGGGATCCATGGTTCTCCTTCGCCCTTTTGTCCGGTGGGCCGGAACATCGGCAATGTGCTGGGCAAAACCTACGATACGTTGAAAAATAATTTGATCGCCAGTATGAAAACCATCACGCTGGAACAGATCTTGTCTGATTATCACGCGGTTCTGGCAGAAGAAAAAAATAAGAAGAGCTGAAAATGTAAAACCCCGCCTTTTTTGGCGGGGTTTTATTGCTGTATCCTTATACCTTATTCCAGTCCAGCTCCGTCCAGTCGGTCAGGAACTGGTCGCTGACCTCCCGCAGGGCGGGCTCATCGGACTTGCTGGCGGCATCGGCGATGCCGATGACGCGGAAGCCTGCATCGTGGGCGGTGCGGGCGGCGTAGAGGGAATCCTCACAGACAACGCACCGGTCGGGGTCAGTGCCGCCCAGGCGTGTAAGGGTCTGGAAAAATACATCCGGCCTGCTCTTGTGGAGCGCCCCCTGTGCCTCCACGTAGAAGTCGAAATATTCATCGATGCCCAAACGGGTGAGCACGGTGCGGCACTGGGCGCTCCAGGTGTTGGAGCAGATGCACATGCGGGCACCCTCGGCCTTCAGGCGAGCCAGCAGCTCCCGCACGCCGGGCTTGAGCTCCACGGTCTCGTAGAGCTTGGTGATAACATCCCACATCACATCGTTGTAGTCCTCCATTTTCAGGGGCAGGTCATACTCCCGGATGAGGTAGGCCGCGCCATCGGCCATGCCCATGGTCAGGAGCGTTTTGTGGAGGTCAGATTTTGGGGTGCGGCCATAGCGGGCCAGCAGGGCATCGGGCGCACCCTCCCATACCACGGTCATGCTGTCGGTCAGGGTGCCGTCCATATCAAAGATCCAGTTGTTACAGTGCATTGTTTTACCTCCACCATCGTTTCACACAAGTTAACAAAATTATACCATGGATTTTGTTCCAAAAACAGGGAGAATTTTTCCGGAAAATATGGTATACTTCTGACAGATTTCCAAAGAATGACTAGGAGGCGTTCCAGATGGCACAGAATGATACCCCGGTCAAGGCACTGGTGCTGGCAGGCGGCGGTGCGCGCGGCAGCTATCAGGTGGGTGTGTGGCGTGCCCTGACCGAGCTGGGCTGGCGACCCCAGATCATCACCGGTACCAGTGTGGGCAGCCTGAACGGTGCCATGTTTGCGCTGGACCTGTACGAAACGGCCCGGGATATGTGGATGAGCATCCGCAGCCAGGACGTGATGGAGCTGCCGGAGGAAAACGCCGACCTCTCTGAGCTGCACGCCTTCCTGCGGGAAGTGGTGCGGGACGGCGGCATGGACGTGACCCCGCTGGAAGAGATCGTGGAGCGGGTGCTGGATGAGGATGCCCTGCGGGCTTCGCCCATCCGGTTCGGCCTTGTCACCGTGGAAAAGCGGGGGCTGAAGCCCCGGGAGCTGACGCTGGAGGATATCCCGGCGGGCAAGGTGAAGGATTACCTGCTGGCCTCGGCCGCCTGTTTCCCCGCCCTGCGGGCAAAGCAGATCGACGGGGTGCAGTTCCTGGATGGCGGATACCGGGACAATATGCCCACCGCGCTGGCCCAGAAGATGGGCGCGGAGGAACTGGTCTGTGTTGATCTGGAAGGGGTGGGCATCACCCTGCCCAACCGCACCGGCCTGCCCACCACCATGATCCGCAGCTACTGGGAGCTGGGGGACATCCTCCACTTTGACCCCGATACCGCCAGACGGAACATGGAGCTGGGCTACTACGATACCCGCCGCGCCATGGGATATCTGCGGGGCTGCGCCTATGCCGTTTCCACCAGCGCCGAGAGCTGTGAGGATGCCGCCGCCTTTGCGTGGAAATTCCAGCAGGTGCAGAAGGCGGTGCGGGAAAAATACCCCGTGACCCTGACAGCGGATGCGGCCCTGCTGCTGGCCAACATGAAGGATGCCCAGCTGGCCCCGCTGGAAGCTGCCGCCGAGGATGCGGGCGTGGACCCCACCGTGTTCTATACCACCCGGACACTGGCGGAAGCCTTTTTGGAAAAATGCGACCGGGAGCGCATCGAGAGCTTTGCGCCCCTGTTTGAGGGCAGCGGCAATGCGGCACAGGCCGCACGGGCCGCTCTGCTGCCCAATACGTTCTTACAGGCATTGGTCTGCCGTGCCCTTACCGGGCCGGTACTGCCGGAGGTGATCGAGGAATGAAGGTCTATCAGGGACACAGCGCCTCGCCGGGCCTTGTGATGGGAAAGGTGAGCCGGTTGGAGCGCTGGCACGAAAATTTTTCTGCCGGGCCGTTCAACGCGGAACGGGAACAGCGCCTGCTGGAAAACGCTGTCCGGACAGCCCAGCGTGAGCTGGACGGTATGGCAGACCGCAGCGGCCCCACGGAGCAGGCCATCTTCCTGTTCCAGAGCATGATGCTGGAAGATGAAGGCTTTATGAACGAGGTCAAATTCCAGATCAAGGCGGGCATCAGCGCTGCCGAGGCCATGTACCGTGCGGGCAACCGCTATGCAGAGCAGCTTGCGGCCATGGAGGACAACGCCTACATGCAGCTGCGCAGTGCAGATATTCTGGATGCCGCCCGCCGCGTGGTGAATGTGCTGACCAACCGTCCCCGGGTCTGGCTGGCGCTGGATCACCCGGTGATCCTGGCGGCAGAGATGCTGATGCCCAGCGACCTGTTCAGCGTTCCGGCGGGGATGATCCTGGGCATCATCACTTCGGAGGGCAATAAGCAGAGCCACGCGGCGATCATTGCGCGGGCCATGCACATTCCCTGCGTGGTGCAGGTGGGACGGGAGTTTCTGGACGACTGCGACGGCCGCACCGTGGTGCTGGATGCCAACAACGGCGAGTGCATCCTGGACCCGGATGCCAACACCCGCCAGCAGGCGGTCAGCCGCATCTGTGAGCTGCAGTGGGAGAGCGAGGAAGCCGCCCGCATCAGCGCCCTGCCCAACCGGACAAAGGATGATGTGCCGTTTGAGCTCCTGGCCAACTGCTACGGGCAGGAGGATATTGAATCGGCGCTGCAGGCAGGCGCTTCCGGCGTGGGCCTGCTGCGCAGCGGCTATATGATGCTGCCGGGCCGCCCGGTGGACGAGCAGGAGCAGTTCGTGTTCTATCAATCCTGCATTGCCGCCGCAAAGGGCGGTGTGGTAACGGTGCGCACCTTTGATTTTGGTGTGGACCGCGCCATGGCCGATATCCATAGGGGGCTGGAATCCTCCAAGCTGGGCCTGCGGGGCATCCGCAGCAGCCTGCGCCAGACCCACCAGTTTGAGACGCAGATCTGCGCCCTGCTCCGGGCGGCAGCCCACGGCCCCCTGCGGGTCATGTTCCCCATGGTGACCAACCTCGAAGATTGGGATGAGGCCATGCGGCTGGTAGCGCACTGCCGCCAGCTGCTGCGGGAGCGCGGGGAGGAGTTCGACCCGGACACGCCCTTTGGCGTGATGTTCGGGGTGCCCTCGGCCTGCCTGACGGCTGAGGAATTCGTGGAGCATGGGTGCAATTTCTTTGTCATCGAGACAAACGACCTGACCCAGTACACCCACGCGGTGGATCGGGATATCTCCATTGCCGAGCGCTACTACCGCCCGGCCAGCCACGCAATGAAAAAGCTCATCCGCATGGTGGTGGAGGCTGCCCGGGAGGGCGGGATCCCCGTGACCATCTGCGGCAGCGCGGTGGGCAATCCGGCCAACACCCTGCAATATCTGCAGCTGGGCCTGCGGAGCTTCTCGGTCAGCCCGCAAAACCTCATTGAGGTGAAAAAAGCGCTGATGAACGCGAAAATAAAGTAAACAAAAAGGACGGCATGCGCCGTCCTTTTTGTTTATGTGGAAATAAAAATTACTCCAAGTTGCCAGTCAGGGTCATCACGGCGGAGAGCACCGCCAGCGGGGCGGTCTCGCACCGGAGGATGCGGGGGCCGAGGCCCACCGTTTTCACACCGGCATTGGCGGCCATTTCAGCCTCTTCCACGGCAAAGCCGCCCTCGGCACCGGTGATGAGGGCAATCTTCAGCCGCTGGCCGTCGGCAGGCTGTGCGTCTGCCAGCAGCTGGCGCAGAGGCGCGCCGCCCAGCTCGTAGCAGAAGAGCACGAGATCGTACCCTTCCAGGCTGCGGCAGAGGGCCCCGAAGTTGGGCAGAGGCAGGGCGACATCCGGCAGCACGCCCCGGCCGCACTGCTTGGCGGCTTCAAAGGCGATGCGGTTGTAGCGCTCGTTTTTCTGCTCCTCCTTTTTGGGGGCGGCCACGCAGTACCGGCTGAAGAAGGGCACGAAGTGGGTGCAGCCCAGCTCCACGCCGTGGCGGATGACCTGTTCCAGCTTGTCCTGCTTGGGGTAACCCACGAACAGGGTCACTTCCACGCTGGGCTCGGCAGCGCTGGGATAGCCCGGCTCCACGCTGAACTCCACCGTCTCCGGCCCAAAGCCGGTGATGGTGGCGGTGTATTCCACGGCGTTGCCGTCACATAAGATGACAGTGTCCCCCAGCTTGCCCCGCATCACGCGGGAAAGATGATGGGCATCGGCCCCCCGCAGGGTGGCGGTGCCATTGGAGATTTCGGTTGTAAAATAACGGTGAGGCATAGTGGTTCTCCTTAAACGTCCTCGCCCTCTCAGTCTTTGCTTCGCAAATCCAGCTCCCCCAAAGTGGGAGCCTTTGGCAGTCCACGCAAACTTCATCTTTTTGCCAAGGCCTCTCCCTTTGGGAGAGGTGGCACCGAAGGTGACGGAGAGGGCAAGCCAGCTGAAAGAAATCATGAAAGCTTCTGCAATTACGCTTTTTTGCAGACGATACACTCCCAGCCGCGCTTCTCCTTCACTTCCTGCACGATCAGGCCAGCGGCTTCCAGAGCGGCGATCACCTCGTCCTTGCGGCTGTCGATGATGCCGCTGGCAATAAAGGCGGCGTTTTCGGCCATCAGGCCGGGCACGGCGGGGGCAAGGCTGATGATGGCGTTTGCCACGATGTTGGCGGTGATGATATCGTACCTGCCGCTGGCCTTGTCGGACAGGTCGCCCACCAGAACGGTCAGCTTGTCGGCCACGCCGTTCAGGGCAGCATTCTCGCCTGCGGTGCGCACAGCCACGGGGTCGATGTCCACGCCCTCGGCACTGCCTGCGCCCAGCTTGAGGGCGGCAATGGCAAGGATGCCGCTGCCGGTGCCGATGTCCAGCACCCGCTCACCGCCCCTGACCCGCTCGTCCAGCGCTTCCAGGCAGAGGCTGGTGGTCTCGTGGCCGCCGGTGCCAAAGGCAAGGCCGGGGTCAAGGATCAGCTTGACGCGGTCGGTGTCGTACTCCTGCCAGGAGGGCACGATGGCCAGCCGTTTGCCAATGTCCATGGGGTGGTAGTATTTGCGCCAGCCGTTCTGCCAGTCCTCCTGCTCCACGCCCTCGGTCTCCACGGTGTAGGCGATGCCTGCCGCTTCCATCCGGGCCTGAATGAGGGCCAGCGTCTCCACGGGGGAAGCGCCCGGCTCCAGATACATGTGGATGATCACAGTGTCGCGGGGCTTGTCCAGCAGCTCCTGCTCGATCAGATCCACGTGGGCGATCTCGGCCACCTGCTGCTCGATGTCGCTGTAATCCTCGATATAGATGCCGCCTTCGGCGATCATGGTGGCAACAGCCTCGGCGTTGTCGGCATCGGCCTTGGCCACGGTCAGGCGGATATCAGTCCATTCCATAAAAAGAACCTCCCTGGGTCTTGTGTTTTCTATTTATAAGTATAGTACCCGATTCCGGCGCGGGATGCAAGCGGTTTGAGGAGAAAGGGCAAAAGAAAAGTTTTTTCAAGATCCTGCTCTGAAATGCGCAATAATTCCAAAAAGTTTTTCACGAAAGATGCAAATTCAAGGATTTTTGGTGCAAAATTGCGAAAACGGGCGCAGACCCTATTTCTTTTTTTCGGAGGATGTGTTAAAATATTGTTACGCAATTATGGACAGCCTGCAACCAGAGGCATCCATAACAACAACATTCTTTAAGGAGGAATGTGTCTTATGATGAAGTATCTCCAGAAACTGGGCAAAGCTCTGATGCTTCCCGTCGCTGTGCTGCCGATCTGCGGCATCCTGATGGGTCTCGGCTATGCTCTGGCCCCGGGTGTCATGGGTGTCCCCGGTGCTGCAACTTCCGGTGCAGCTTACACCGTTGGCTTCCTGCTGGTCAAGGCAGGCGGCGCTCTGATCGATAACATGGCATGGCTGTTCGCCATCGGCGCAGCCGTTGGCCTGGCTGATGACCACGACGGTACCGCTGGTCTGGCTGGCCTGGTCAGCTACCTGATGATGCAGCAGCTGCTGAGCCCCGGCGTGGTCAGCATGGTGCGCACCCTGGAAGAGGGCACCGCTACCTACATCGCTTTCCAGAAGGTGGCCGGCAACTCTTTCATCGGCATCCTGGCCGCTGTGGTGGGTGCAGCCTGCTACAACAAGTTCAAGAGCACTCAGATGCCTGACTGGCTGGCATTCTTCTCCGGCAAGCGCTTCGTTGCAATCGCCACCGGCCTGATCTCCATCGTTGTTTCTGTCGCTCTGCTGTTCGTCTGGCCCGTCATCTTCGATGCACTGGTCGCCATTGGCAGAGGCATCGAAGGCATGGACGGTATCGGCGCTGGCATCTACGCTTTCCTGAACCGTCTGCTGATCCCCACCGGCCTGCACCACGCTCTGAACAACGTGTTCTGGTTCGACACCATCGGCCTGGGCGACCTGTCCCACTTCTGGGCAGGCGAGACCTCTGCTGACGTGGGCTGGAGCCTGGGTATGTACATGTCCGGCTTCTTCCCCTGCATGATGTTCGGTATCGCCGGTGCTGCACTGGCCATGGTCCGTACCGCCAAGAACAAGAAGGCTGCCATCGGTCTGGTTCTGTCCGCTGCTATCTGCGCCTTCGTCTGCGGCGTTACCGAGCCCTTTGAGTTCGGCTTCATGTTCCTGTGCTTCCCGCTGTACGTTGTGTACTCCGCTCTGTACGGCATCTTCACCATCATCACCTACTACTCCGGTTTCCGTGCTGGCTTCTGCTTCTCCGCAGGTGCTACCGACCTGGTGTTCTCCGCTTCTCTGCCTGCAGCTGCTAAGACCTGGATGATCATTCCTCTGGGCATCGCTGCATTCGTGGTGTTCTACTTCGTGTTCTACTTCGCCATCACCAAGTTCGACCTGAAGACCCCCGGCCGTGAGGACGAGGATGCCGAAGAGGCTGAGAAGAAGGTCGTTCTGGCCAACAACAACTATACTGAGGTTGCTGCTGGCGTGCTGAAGGCCATCGGCGGCAAGGAGAACGTCTCCAGCGTGGACTACTGCGCTACCCGCCTGCGCTTCACCATTAAGGACTACACCGCTGTGGATGAGAAGGCTGTGAAGGCTGCCGGTGCTGCCGGTGTCATCCGCCCCGACAAGACCACCTGCCAGGTCATCATCGGCACCAAGGTGCAGTTCGTGTATGATGAGCTGAAGAAGATGCTGTAAGCATCCTTCTGAGCACGTTTCCGTGCGGAAGGCTGGTTGCTTCCGCATCCGTTCCCAAACTGTAAAAATGCCGCTGAGGGCGGGCGTTTACGCCCCGCTTTCGGCGGCATTTTGTTTTGTTCACAAACCGGCTACCCTTTTGGCTGGAAAATATGCTATACTGAAAACAACAAAGCAAAATAACAGGAGGTTCCCCATTATGAAGATCATTCGTGCAAAAGATTACAAGGACATGTCCCGCAAGGCTGCCAACATCATCTCCGCACAGGTCATTATGAAGCCCAACTGCGTGCTGGGTCTGGCGACCGGCGGCACCCCTGTTGGCGCATACGCTCAGCTGGTGGACTGGTACAACAAGGGCGACCTGGATTTCTCTGAGGTCACCACCGTCAATCTGGACGAGTACCGCGGCCTGCCCAAGGAGCACCCCGAAAGCTATTGGAGCTTTATGCACAAGAACCTGTTTGACAAGGTCAACATCCGCCCCGAGGCCATCCACCTGCCCGACGGCACCAACCCCGATGCTGCGGATGCCTGCAAAAAGTACAATGAGATCATCCACAGCGTGGGCGGCATCGACCTGCAGCTGCTGGGCCTTGGCCCCAACGGCCACATCGGCTTCAACGAGCCGGGCGAGGCCTTTGAGCTGGAGACCCACTGCGTGGATCTGACCCCTGCCACCATCGAGGCCAACAAGCGCTTCTTTGACGGCAACGAGGATCTGGTGCCCAAGCAGGCCTACACCATGGGCATCAAGACCATCATGCAGGCCCGCAAGGTGCTGGTGGTGGCCAACGGTCTGGCAAAGGCAAAGGCAGTCAAGGCGGTCGTCTCCGGCCCTGTGACCCCCGAGTGCCCGGGCTCCATCCTGCAGATGCACCCCGACTGCATCCTTGTGGCCGATGAGGAAGCACTGAGCCTGCTGTAATTACAGAACCTCTCCGTCATCGCTGACGCGATGCCACCTCTCCTGGTAGGAGAGGCAAGAAAGTAACAGCATGAACTTGGCTCCCCTATCAGGGGAGCTGGCGCGAAGCGCCTGAGAGGTTAGGAGACCGATACTATGATCATCAAAAATGCTCTGATTTATACCCCCCGCCACACCTTTGAGGAGGGGAGCCTGACCATCCGGGAGGGGCGCATCGTGCCCTTTGCACAGCCGGAGGAAGGCGAAGAGATCGTGGATGCCAAGGGCGCTTACGCTCTGCCGGGCCTGGTGGATATCCACTTCCACGGTGCCATGGGCAAGGATTTCTGTGACGGCAATGAAGAAGCCATCCAGACCCTGGCCGATTTTGAGGCCGGTAAGGGTGTGCTGGCCATCTGCCCCGCCACTATGACTTTCTCGGAAGAGATCCTGAACGGCGTGATGGATGCTGCCGCCGCCCATCAAAACGGCAGAGGCGCAGACCTTGTGGGTATCAACATGGAGGGCCCCTTCATCAGCCCCAACAAGGTGGGTGCCCAGAACCCGGAGTATCTCCACAAGGCGGATGTTGCCATGTTCCGCCGCCTGCAGAAGCGGGCAAACGGCCTGATCAAGCTGGTGGATATCGCCCCGGAGGAGCCGGGTGCGCTGGAGTTCATTGCTGCCTGCCATGACGAGGTGCGGATCTCCATTGCCCACACCTGCACCAGCTACGACACCGCCAACGCCGCCTTTGACGCAGGCGCGACCCACATGACCCACCTGTACAACGCCATGCCCGGTATCACCCACCGGGAGCCTGGCCCCATCATTGCGGCGCTGGAACGGGGCGCGGAGGTGGAGCTCATCACCGACAACGTTCACATCCACCCGGCCATGGTGCGGTTCACCTTCAACACCTTCGGGGATGACCATGTCATCCTGATCGCCGACAGCATGATGGCCTGCGGCCTGCCCGACGGCCAGTACAGCCTGGGCGGTCAGGCGGTCACGGTCAGCGGCCCCCGCGCCACCCTGACCGAGCACCCCGGCACCATTGCGGGCAGTGCCACCTGCCTGTACGACTGCATGAAGCGTGCCGTGCTGGAGATGAACGTCCCGCTGGAAAGCGCTGTCCGCGCCGCCAGCGAAAACCCCGCCAAGAGCATTGGCATCGACAATGATTACGGCAGTCTGGCTGCAGGCCGCTACGGCAATGTGATCCTGGCGGACAAGGAACTGAATATTCAGGCTGTCTACCAGAAAGGAACCCGTATCGTATGAACCCCGAGAGCCTGACCTGGCGGCTGCTGACCGCCGAAGAGCTGACGAACGTTTACCTGAACGAGATGCGCCGGGATTTTCCTGCCGGAGAGCTGAAGCCCCTGAGCATGATCCTGAACAGCGAGGCCGCCGGTACCGCCCACACCTGGGGCGTGTATGAGGACGACGCGCTGGTGGCGTATCTGTTGATGGTGCGGCCCGTGGGCTGTGAGGTGAGCCAGCTGGACTACTTTGCCGTTCTGCCCCAGTATCGGGCCGGCGGCATCGGAGCCGCTCTGCTGGCCGCCCTGCCTGACCACGAGAAGGGCGCGCAGGCCATCCTCATTGAAGCGGAGTGCCCTGAAAAAGCGGAGGACGAGGCCATGGCTGTGCGCCGCCTGGGCTTTTACGCCCGGTGCGGGGCCAAGGACACCGGCTGGACAGAGCATCTCTTTGATGCCTGGTTCCGGGTGCTGGTGCTCCCCTGCTGCGGCGGAAAGGTGCGCAGCCCCGAGGAAGCCGTGCGGCAGCTGGCAGACTGCTACCGCCGCACCATGGGCGAGCCCCAGTGGCGCAGGAACGTCACCTTCTACCGCCCCGATGGCGTGGAGGTCGAGCTTTAACGACGGTGCTTTGTCCATCCGTGCAGACTTTCCCGATATGCCAAGGGCTCCCCTATGAGGGGAGCTGGCGAGCGCAGCGAGACTGAGGGGTTGAATTCTGTCCCTTGACAGTCTGGGTAAATATGGTACTATGGTGATAGGAATAAACCAGATCTGAAATGGGAGAAATTTCTGATGCGCAATGTTTTTTCCCGCCGTGATTTTCTGAAAGCATCTGCCGCCGCTGTGCTGGCCGCTTCTGCCGCTGGTGTCCTCACCGGCTGCGATGGGGGCGGCAGCGAGATCCCGTCCGCAACCATCGGGCTGGGTGAGTTTGAAGTGACGGTAGCCGCGGATATGGTGTTGACCGGCGACGAAGTGGTTGGCGATGAAAACGCCAAAAGTTATCTCTGCAAACCCAATGTACGCATCAAGTACAATGGCAGCGGCCTTGTAGGAGATGCGTTCATAAAAGTGTTCCACGCCAAGATCGACAAGAACGAGCTGGAGCTCCAGAACAAGACAGACGTTCTGGTGAAAACCGCCGGTGCGTTCAGCAAAACCGTCGTGCCGCAGTTCAAGGCATCGGTCAGCGACTACGAGACCTTTAAGAAGGGCACGCCGTTCAAGCTGTATGTGACCTTGCAGGGCAAGAATGCTGAGTTTGCTCTGACGAGTGACGGCAAAGTGACAGTCTCCGCTGTCGATAAAGTCTAATATCCCCCAAAAGCCCGAGGTGCACCCGCACCCCGGGCTTTTTTGCGCCCAAATTTTACATTGGAGCAAAAACATGTCCAAACAATTTACCTCGATTTTTCCCGCTTGTGGTCGAAGCGGCTTACCGACTGGGATACAATAGTGCCGTACCCAAGGAAAACACGAAAACAAGAGCCGGGAACGGAAAGCCCGGATGTTTGGAGGACAAATATTATGAAAAAGATCACGCGTCGTTCGTTTCTCACTGTCTGCGGTGCAGTTGCTGCCGCTGCTGCCCTGACCGCCTGCGGCGGTTCTGCTTCCTCTGCTGCAGCTTCTTCTACCTCTGCCGCTGCAGGCTCCACTGCTTCTTCCACCGCTGCTGCCCTGTCCGGCAACGTTGCTACCGGTGGTTCCACCTCCATGAAGAACGTCATCGCTGCCCTGACCGAAGGCTTTGCCGAGGTTGAGCCGGGTGTCACTGTCAGCTACGACCCCACCGGTTCCGGCGCAGGCATCACCGGTGCTACCGATAAGACCCTGGACATCGGCCTGTCCTCTCGTGCCCTGAAGGACGACGAGAAGGCTGATGTGGAGGGCACCACCATCGCTCTGGACGGCATTGCCATCATCGTCAACAATGCAAGCAAGGTGGAGGACCTGACCGTTGACCAGCTCAAGCAGATGTTCACCGGCGAGATCACCAACTGGTCTGAGGTCGGCGGCGACGACGGCGAGATCGTTCTGATCGGCCGTGAGGCTGGCTCCGGCACCCGTGATGGCTTTGAGAGCATCGTGGATGTCAAGGACAGCTGCAAGTACGCGCAGGAGCTGACCGCTACCGGCGCTGTCATCAGCGCTGTGGAGGCCAACCCTCTGGCCATCGGCTACGCTTCCCTGTCCGCTGTGGGCGACACCGTGAAGATGGTCACCGTTGGCGGCGTGGAGTGCAGCGAGGATACCGTCAAGGACGGCAGCTACGAGGTGCAGCGTCCCTTCGTGTTCGTCACCAACAAGTCTGTCACCCTGTCTGAGCAGGCACAGGCTTTCTTCGACTTTGCCACCAGTGCCGATGCTGCTGACCTGATCCGCACTGCCGGTGCTGTTCCTGTGAATGAGTAATTGCGGAAAGCAATGATGCTATGAACAACAAAAAGATTTCTCTCCCCAGAACCCCTGCTGAGTGGCTGGAAGCGGTGATGAACTTCATCTTCTTCCTCTGCGGCATTCTGGCGGTGGGCTGTGTGCTCCTGATCTCGGTGTACATGGTCCTCTCCGGTGTGCCTGCCATCCAGAAGATCGGGCTGTTCCGGTTCCTGTTTGGCACCCGGTGGGCTTCCACCGCTGCCGACCCGGCCTACGGCATCCTGCCCTTCATCCTGTCCAGCGTTTACGGCACGCTGGGTGCCACCGTGATCGGTGTGCCTATCGGCCTGCTGACGGCGGTGTTCCTCTCCAAAGCCGCAGGCCCGAAGGTGCGCACCGTGGTCGTGACCGCCATTGAGCTGCTGAGCGGCATCCCCAGCGTGGTATTCGGCCTGCTGGGCATGCAGGTGCTGGTGCCCGCCGTGGCCAAGACCTTTGGCAAGGCCTCCGGTGCCTGCCTGCTGAGCGCCATCGTGGTGCTGGCGGTGATGATCCTGCCCAGCATCGTGTCGGTGTCGGTCACAGCGCTCAACGCTGTGCCGCCGGAGTATGAGCAGGGCAGCCTGGCTCTGGGCGCAACGGATGCCGAGACCTGGTTCAAGGTCAGCGTCCCCGCTGCCAGGAGCGGCATTGCCGCCGGTATCGTGCTGGGCATCGGCCGCGCCATCGGCGAGGCCATGGCCGTGATGATGGTGGCTGGCAACAGCCCCAACATGCCGGACAGCCTGTTCCGCAGCGTCACCTTCCTGACCACCGCCATTGCCAAGGAGATGAGCTACGCCAGCGGCCTGCAGAAACAGGCGCTGTTCAGCATTGCGCTGGTGCTGTTCGTCTTTATCATGGGCATCAATATCCTGCTCAATGTGGTGCTGAAGGGAGGAAAGCGCGATGAATAACAGTGCTTCTGCCTCCCGCCGCACCTGGAACCGCGTGATGAACGCTCTGGTCTGGGCCTCGGCTGTGCTGGTCATCGTACTGGTGGCGGGCATTCTGGGCATGGTGCTGGTGCGCGGCATCCCGCACATCAGCTGGAAATTCCTGACCACCACCGCCAGTGTGCTGAAGGGCACGGACGGCATCCTGCCTGCGATCCTCAACACGCTGTATGTCATCCTGCTGACGCTTTTGATCGTACTGCCGCTGGGTGTGGGCGCGGCCGTTTACCTGACCGAGTACGCCCAGAACCGCAAGGTCATTTCGGTGATCGAGTTCACCAACGAGACGCTGGCAGGCATCCCCAGTATCATTTACGGTCTGGTGGGTATGCTGGTGTTCGCCCAGACACTGGGCTTCCAGACCTGCCTGCTCTCCGGCAGCCTGACGCTGGTGATCATGAACCTGCCCACCATCATCCGCACCACCCAGGAATCCCTGAAAACGGTGCCCCAGGGCTACCGTGAGGGTGCGCTGGGTCTGGGCGCGGGCAAATGGCACATCATCCGCACCATCGTGCTGCCCTGCAGCATCGACGGCATCGTGACCGGCTGCATCCTGGCCGTGGGCCGCATCGTGGGCGAAAGCGCCGCGCTGCTCTTCACCGCCGGTGCCGCCGAGGTCATTGCCAACGGCGTGTTCAAGGCCTATACCTCCAACGGTGCCACCCTGTCGGTGCTGCTCTACCTCCGTGCCTTTGAGGATGGCGATTTCGACTCCGCCTGGGCCATTGGTGCAGTGCTGCTGGTGCTGGTGCTTGCCATCAATCTGGCAGCCCGGCTGGCCAAAACCAAACTGAAACAGAAGCAGTAAATAACTCCCTCCGTCATCGCTGCGCGATGCCACCTCCCTCACGGAGGGAGGCTTATCCTGCCCGCAACGCAAAAGGCTCCCTCTCAGAGGGAGCTGGCGCGGCATAGCCGCGACTGAGGGAGTCAATACAAGAGGAAAACTATGGAAAACGTATCACCCATTCTCACAGCCAAAAACCTGAACCTCTGGTACGGGGATTTCAAGGCGCTGAAAGATATTTCGCTGGACATGGGCGAGCGGGAGATCACGGCCCTTATCGGCCCCTCCGGCTGCGGCAAGTCCACCTTCCTGAAGACCCTGAACCGGATGAACGACCTTGTGCCCGGGGTCCGCATCGAGGGCGATGTCCGCCTGAAAGGGCAGGACATCTTTGCCCGCGAGATGCAGCCTACTGAGCTGCGCCGCCGGGTGGGCATGGTGTTCCAGAAGGCCAACCCCTTCCCCATGAGCATCTACGATAACATCACCTACGGCCCCAGGCTGCACGGTGTGCACAATAAGGCAGAGCTGGACGAGCTGGTGGAAAGCTCCCTGAAGGGTGCCGCCCTCTGGAACGAGGTCAAGGACCGCCTGAAAAAGAGCGCTCTGGGTCTTTCCGGCGGCCAGCAGCAGCGCCTGTGCATTGCCCGCGCCCTGGCTGTCAAGCCCGAAGTCCTGCTGATGGATGAGCCCACCAGCGCCCTGGACCCCGGCTCCACCATGAAGGTGGAGGAGCTGATGAGCGAGCTGAAAAAGAACTACACTGTGGTCATCGTGACCCATAACATGCAGCAGGCAGCCCGTATCAGCGACCGCACCGCCTTCTTCCTGCTGGGCGAGCTGGTGGAAGCCGGCCCCACGGCACAGATCTTCAGCACCCCGCAGGATAAGCGCACCGAGGATTACATTTCGGGCCGGTTCGGCTAAGGAGAAAAACGCAATGAGCAACCGTACACAATACGAAAATGACCTTGCCGCCCTGAAAACGGCCCTGACCGAGATGGGTCAGAGCGCTGCCGATGCCGTGGAAGCTGCAATGGAAGCCCTCTGCACCGCCGATGCCGAGGCTGCCGCCGCCGTGGCGCAGGGCGATGGCCGCATCAACAACATGGAGCGGGACATTGAGCACCGCTGCATGACCCTGCTGCTCCGCCAGCAGCCGGTGGCAGGCGACCTGCGCCGCATCTCCACCACCATGAAGGTGGTCACGGATGTGGAGCGCATCGGCGACCATGCCTCCGATATCGCGGAGATCATCCCCCATCTGGTTACTGTCCGCAAGGAGGGTGACCCTGCTGTGAGCCAGGCTATCAAGATGGGCCAGAAGGCGCACAAGATGATCCAGGATGCCCTGAATGCCCTGACCTCTGAGGACGAGCAGGCCGCCCTCAGGGTCATTGCTGCCGACGATGAGGTGGACTACGATTTCAACGCCATCAAGCATACGCTGGCGCAGGAGATCGCCGCCGACCCCGGCAAGGTGGATGCCGCCCTGGATCTGCTCATGGTCATCAAATATCTGGAGCGCATCGGCGACCACGCCGTGAACCTGGCCGAGTGGGTGGAGTTCGTCCGCAGCGGGCGTTATCATAACGAAAATATGTTCTGATCTCTTGTTTCTGTAAAAATTTGAGCTTTCTGCAATTATTTCTGTGCCCCGCCCGTATTATAGGCAGAAAGGCTTCCCCAGAAAGCCTGATGAACTGGCTGCGGCGGGTGTCCGGCATCCCCCTGTCCCCGCCCGCCGCTGCCGCAACGGAGGGTTTTACGCTATGGTACAGACCAAGAATTTCCCGCTGGAAACGCGCGGCGAGGCGGTCAGCCGCGAAGCGCTGGTCCAGGCGGCATTACAGGAGATCACCCAGAATTACCGCGAAGCAAGCCTTTCCAATGTGGCCCGCAGATACGGCGTTTCGCTGGCGTATGTCAGCGAGTGCGTCCGGGCCCAGACCGGAAAGACCTATAAGGAGCTGCTGCAGAAGCACCGGATGGAGACCGCCGCCCGCCTGCTGCGCCGCAGCGACCTGAACATCCAGCAGATCATCACCCAGGTGGGCTACGAGAACACCAGCTACTTCTACCGCCTGTTCCATGAGCGGTATGGCCAGAGCCCCCGGGAGTACCGCCGGGCACGCAGCCAGCGCACATAAGTGCATCAGTGAACGACCCTCTCCGCCTTTGCAGCAGGCTTTGACGGAGAGGGCCGTTTTGTGTTATATTAAAGCAGAACGATCAGGGCGGGCAGCGGCCTGCCGGAAGAGAGGTTGGATGAAGATGTTTCGTGGAGCAAGACGTGCAGATCTGGATGCGATCCTGAAAATTTATGCCCGCGCCCGGCAGGCGATGGCGGATTCCGGCAACCCCACCCAGTGGGGAGATCATTTCCCGCCGCAGGAGCTGCTGGAAGAGGACATTGATTCCAACCGGCTGTTCCTCTACCTTGTCAACGGCGAGCTGGAGGGCGTGTTTGCCTTTATCCTTGGCCCGGACCCCACCTATGCCCGGATCGAGGATGGCAAGTGGCTGAACGATACCCTGCCCTACGGCACCATCCACCGGCTGGCTTCGGCGGGCAGGCACCCCGGCGTTGCCGCCGCTGTGATCACCTGGTGTCTGGAGCACTGCGAGAGCCTGCGGGCCGACACCCACGCCGACAACAAGATCATGCAGCACCTGCTGGAAAAAAACGGCTTTACCAAGTGCGGCATCATCCATGTGGAGGATGGCACGCCCCGCATTGCCTACCAGAAAATGTCCCTTACCCTGCCTTTGCGCCGGGATTGAACCGCAAAAATGCGCCGCCCCACAAACGATGGAGCGGCGCTGTTTTTATGCGGTTCTGTCAGCCGTGGAAGGGAGCGGGTGCGCCTGCGTTCAGGAAGCGGCAGCTGCTGCCGGAGCTTCCGGGGCGGGCTGCTCTGCCGCAGTTTCTTCCGGCGTGGGCTGGAAATACTTCTCGTACAGCTCCATGCCGATGCGGTAGCCCTGCCACACGATGACCGCCGTGCCTGCACCGGCCACGCCGATGATGGCGGCAGTGCCCAGAATGCTGGGCTCGCTCTCGATGGTGGCATCCCGGTACTGGGCTTCCACGGTCACGGTGCTGCCCTTGGCCACGCTACCCGCCGGGATGGTAAAGCTCTCCTGGTTGTAGGCGACCGCCGGGTTGCCCAGCAGGCTGGCTTCATCCATGGCCCACAGGTCGAACACCATGCCCTCGGGCACGGCGCTCTGGTTCAGCGTCACCTTGACCTCGGCATCCACCGGCACGTTGGCGCTGGTCATGGCTTCGCCGCCGTTGTAGGTGAACGTGCCGCCTTTTACCGTCAGGGTGTAGGTTTCGGGAGTGGGGTCAGGTGTGGGTTCGGGCTTCTGGTCGGGAATCTTCTCCCAGTTGGCGTAAAGGGTGAACCGGCCGGTGGGAGCGCCAGTGAAATCATACGGCTCGTCATCTTTGGTGAGCCAGCCCTTGAACTCGTAGCCGGAAACGGTGGGAATTGTGGTGGGAGCTGTCAATGTCCCGCCCGTTTTGACGAACACTTTTATCATTCGCTCTGCTTCAGGCACTTTGTCGCCATAGTCGAAGGTGACGAGAGTGGGGACATAGTCAGAAAGAGCAGAAATAACGCTTTCACTTGTGCCAGAGTAGCGGATGTCATTCAGGCTAGTACAACCAGTGAAAACATTCGAGCCAATTGAAGTTACGCTGCTGGGAATCGTGATACTAGTCAGGCTAGAACAATTCTTGAAAGCCCAGGGGTCAATAGTTGTCACACTATCAGGAATCGTGATACTGGTGAGCTTAGTGCAGTTAGAAAAAGCACCCAATTGGATAGAAGTTACGCCGTCGGGGATTACAATACTGCTCAATTCAGAACAACCAGAAAAAGTATAAGGCCTGATAGAAGTTATGTTATTTGTTGAAAGTGTTATGCTGCTTAAATTGGTGCAAGAATCAAAGGCATACGCATCGATATATGTGACACTTTGTGGAACTGTAATGTTAGTGAGGCTGGAACACTCAGAAAAAACATGTTCGCCAATAGATACTACGCTATCTGCAATATCAACATGAATTAGCTTGCTAAACCGAGTAAAAGCAAGATTACCAATTGAAGTTACACCGGGAGAAACGACAACAGAGGTGATTTGATCCCGGAAACTGCGCCATGGTTGATGACCGCTCATTAGATAATCTTCCATTGCACCACTGCCGCGAATCGTCAACGTATAAGTACTCGGGTCATCCGTGTTTTCGGTCAGCTGCCAAGTGACACCAGACCCATCTCCAGCTGCGCCGCCGGTCAGCTTGGCACCGGGTTCAACCACCAACTGGACATCCGGGTTCAGGGGGCGCAGTGCGGTTCCTGAACCGGAAAAATCATAATTGCCGCTTTCCAGCGTCAGCGTGTTATTGCTCGCATCAAAATTCCAGCCGTTGCCGCTGTATTTTTTGTTGCTGCCCATAGGGCCAACGGGGTAGCCGTTTTCGTCAATTACCAGCCGGGTCAGCATGCTCAGGGTAACGGTGTCTGTACCAGTGGATGGTGCGGTGAAAGTGACAAAAAAACTATCAGAGGGTGCATGGTCAGTAGAATAGCTTGCACTTGGTGCCCAATCTTTTAACAAACAAGGTGTGCCGTTTGTGTCTCCGAATGTAACATCAATAGGAAATAATATTGGTTGACTGATAGGGGAAAAAGTATATTCGATGGTGACACTGGTATCATGGTCGGAATTGGGAATAATATAACAGCCACCGTTGAGACCATTGATTGTTGCGCGGCTAATCTTATAGATACCAGTGTTCTGGAGGTTCACATTCAAGGTATAGCCTTTAGCAACATGGCCACCCTCTGGCTTTTTACGAAAAATGCCGCCATTTATGGTGCCATTGTTGGTAACGGATATAAACGTGCCATTTTCAATCGTGCCACTGGATTCATTGGATATGGCATGGAGAAATTTTCCACCAGTGATAGAACCATGATTTATGAGGGAAGAGGAAGAAGAAAAAAAATAACCGCCACTGATTTTTCCGTTATTTATCACAGCGTTGTCGAAATTTCCCCTAACAATGGTTGCCTTTCCTCCAATCGTGAGTTTACATTTGGTGACATTTCCATAGCCGGAAATAATTGAAAAAAAATCATATTCTGTCGAGCTGGCAGGATGCAGGTCAAGCGTTTGTGTAGAACCGTCATAGCTCCAGCCATCACCAGAACAATCTTCATCATGGTTCTTACCGGAACCGACAGGATAGCCATCTACAATTTTTAATTGGCCGCCTCCCTCCGCCCACGCTGTAAGTGCCGACACAGGCAGGAGCGTTACCGCCATGCACAGCGCCACCAGAAGGCTGAGTAGTCGTTTCTTCATAGGGGGTCCCTCACTTTCTTTGGGCCGGAAGTGAAGCTCCGGCAAAAATGGATGCTCTTACTTCCTTAAATACACGCCGCGCGAAATCCTTTCACCCTTTTTCAAAAAAATTTAAAAAAAAAAAAAAAAAAACGAACTGCAAAACAGTCCGTTTTCGGGTCATCTTTCGTAATGTGTCTAAAGGCTTAAAATCTTGATGGTTTGCTCTTCTTCAAAAACATCATACACAAGGCGGTGCTGTACGTTGATGCGCCTGCTGTGCGAGCCGTTCAAATCGCCCACCAGCTTTTCATAGGGCGGTGGGTTCTGGAACGGATTTTCTTTTATAACGGAGATCAGCGCCTTCGCTTTTTCGTCAAGATGGGCAGATTTCAGCTTTGGAATGTCCTTGAGCGCGGTTTTCGCATAAACAATTTTGTACATTTACCACTCCACAGCCGATTCGTCAACACAATCTTCCAGCGGTTCGGCCTTGGCCGCCAGGAGCTTTTCCCGCATTCCCGGCACGGAGACGAGATAAAGCGTTTCCATAATGCCGCTGTAATCTTCTTCCGAAAGCAGAACAGCGTTGCCGTCTTTGGTGCAGATGTTCAGCGGTTCATTGTACTTTACGGTCTGCTCTACATACTGGAAAGCATTCTTGCGAAAGTTCGTGATATTAGTGGTCGTCATCGTGCATCACCTCTTATGTACATAATAGCGTACACACTGCGCGGTGTCAAGACCTTTTTTGCCGAACTTGGGGCTTGTGGAGCGGGGGCAATCGTTCTATAATACAAGCTGTGAAATGAATCACAAAAGGGGTGGAACGTATGGACAAAAAACTGAACGAGGCCGTGGCGGCGCTGCGGCCCCAGATGGTGGCGGCGCTCCAGCGGCTGGTGCGCAGGCGCAGTGTGGAGGCCGACCCGCTGCCGGGCAAGCCCTTTGGCGAGGAGGTGGATGCCTGCTTTGCCGAGGCGCTGACCCTCTGCCATGAGCTGGGCTTTGAGACCACCGACATGGATCGGTACATCGGCTGGTGCGAGATCGGCACCGGGGACGAGATGGTGGCGGTGCTGGGGCATCTGGACGTGGTGCCCGAGGGCGAGGGCTGGCATCACCCGCCCTACGCCGCCGAGATCGAGGGCGGCAGGCTGTATGGCCGGGGTGCCATTGACGACAAAGGCCCGGTGGTGGCCAGCCTGTTCGCGCTGAAAGCCATCCGGGATCTGGGCATTCCGCTCAACCGCCGTGTCCGGCTGCTGTTCGGCCTGAACGAGGAGACCAACGACCGGGACGTGCTGTACTACAAGGCCCACGGCGGGGAGATCCCGGTGCTGGGCTTCACCCCGGACGGCGAGTATCCGCTCATCAACGGCGAAAAGGGCATCCTGAACGAAAGCTATGCTGTGCAGCTGCACCAGACCGGGGCCTGGCAGCTGAACAGGGTGCAGGGCGGCGTGGCCGGCAATGTGGTGCCGGACTACGCCTGCGCTGTGCTGACCGCCCCGGCGGGGGCCGCCCTGCCGGATGCGGAGCACATCACCGTGACAGCCATCCCCGGCGGCTATCAGGTGGAAGCGGTGGGCGTTTCGGCCCACGGCAGCCACCCGGAGCAGGGCGAAAACGCCATTGGGCGGCTGGTGTGCTACCTCGACCGGCTGCCGCTGGAGGGGGATGCAAAACAGGCCGTGCACTTTCTGGCCGAGAAGCTGGGCACCGACCCCTACGGCGAGCGCCTGCTGGGCCACCGGCTGGAGGATGCGCTCTCCGGCCCCATGAGCTGCAACTGGGGGCTGATCGAGGGCGACGCGCAGCATCTGTGGGTCAAGCTGAACTACCGCTATCCCGTGACCATGGAACGGGCAGACTGCCAGCCCGCTGTGCAGGCCGCCTTTGAGGCCGCAGGCTGGGCGCTGGATGGGCAGGTGCACAAGGAAAAGCTCTACTACCCTGCCGAGACCCCGCTGGTCAGCGCCCTGCTGGAGGTTTACCGGGATGCCACCGGCGACAATGCCCCGCCCAAGTGCATCGGCGGCGGCACCTACGCCAAGATGCTGCCTAACGTGGTGGCTTTTGGCCCCCTGTTCGCGGGTGACCCGGTCACAGAGCATCAGCCCGATGAATGCATCGATCTGGAACGTCTGGTGCAGAACGCCCAGATCATTGCAAACGCCATTGTCAAGCTGGCAAACCTGCCGCTGGAATAAGAAGGAGGACGGGACTATGAAGATCACGCAGGTGCGGCTGGGCCGCATTTCCACCCCGCTGCGGGTGCCGTTCAAAACAGCACTGCGCACTGTGAACAGCGTTGAGGATGTTATCGTGGAGCTCCACACCGATACCGGTGCGGTGGGCTACGGCGAAGCACCCCCGACCGGTGTCATCACCGGCGACACCACCGGGGCCATCCTCGGTGCCATTCAGGATCATATCGCCCCTGCCCTGCTGGGCCGCGACCTCGATGAATTTGAGGATCTGACCGCCGCTGTGCAGAAGGCGCTTGTCCATAACACCAGCGCCAAGGCCGCTGTGGACATGGCCCTGTGGGATCTGCTGGGCCAGAAGTACAGCGCCCCTGTTTACCGGATGCTGGGCGGTGCCCGCAAAAACATCGTGACCGATATCACCATCAGTGTCAACCCGCCCGAGGAGATGGCCCGGGATGCCCGCACCGCCGTCCAGCGCGGCTACGACTGCCTGAAGGTCAAGGTGGGCATTGACCCTGAGCTGGATGTGGCCCGCCTTGCCGCGGTGCGGCAGGCCGTGGGCCGGGACATCAAGCTCCGCATCGATGCCAATCAGGCCTGGAACGCCAAGCAGGCGGTCCGCATCCTGAACCAGATGCAGGAGAAGGGGCTGGACATTGAGTTCGTGGAGCAGCCCGTGCCCGCCGCAGACCTTGAGGGGATGCAGTATGTCACCCGCCATGCCGATGTGCCCGTACTGGCCGACGAGAGCGTGTTCAGCCCGGCAGATGCCCTGCGGATCATGCAGACCGGCGCGGCCGACCTGGTGAACATCAAGCTGATGAAGTGCGGCGGCATCACCAATGCCTTGCGCATTGCCGCCGCCGCTGAGGTGTACGGCGTGGAGTGCATGATCGGCTGTATGCTGGAAGCAAAGATCTCGGTCAACGCCGCTGTGGAGCTGGCCTGCGCCAAGAAGATCATCACCAAGATCGACCTCGACGGCCCGGTGCTCTGCAGCGAGGACCACATCCTCGGCGGTGCCGTGTTCAACGAAAAGAACATCACCGTCTCCGACGCGCCCGGCATGGGCATTCAGGGCTTTGTGCCCGGCAAGGTGTCCTATCTCGACTAAAACAGGAACAGACCGCATCCCGAAACACACGGGGTGCGGTCTCTTTTTGTGAATCTGTATTTCATATACGGACAGTGAAAAAAGCTCGTGTCTGTATATGTTGAAATGAAAAACAAAAAAAGCAGGTAAAATCTTTGACTTTTCGGCCTGCGAGGCGTATAATCGTACTTGTTCCGTGTAGAGGAATGGGAAAACTGTGCGCAATAGGCGCACAATCTGGATAGGGGAGTAGAAAAGTTATGAAAACGTTGAAAGCGGTTGCGGCAAGGTACAACGCCACCAGCCTGATCCTGCGCATCGTCATCGGCCTTGTGGTCGGTGCGGTGCTGGCACTGGCGGTGCCCGGTGCGGGCTGGGTGGAAGAATTCGGCAGCCTGTTCGTGGGTGCCCTGAAGGGCATTGCCCCGGTGCTGGTGTTCGTTATCGTGGCCAGTGCGCTGGCGCAGGGCACGTCCAAGCTGGACCGGCGCTTTGGCACGGTCATCTGGCTGTACATGCTCACCACCTTCCTGGCCGCCGCCATTGCGGCGGCGACCAGCTTCCTGTTCCCTCAGACCATCGTTCTGGCTGAGGCGGCAGAATCCGAGGTGGTGCCCCAGGGTCTGGGCGATGTGATGAACACCCTGCTCACCAACTTTGTGGCAAACCCCGTCAGTGCCCTGCTGAACGGCAATTACATCGGCATCCTGTTCTGGGCCTGCCTGTTCGGTCTGGCCATGAAGAAGTACGGCGCAGACAGCACCAAGCTGTTCCTGGCGAACACAGCGGATGCAGTTTCCCAGATCGTCCGCTGGATCATCAATCTGGCACCCTTCGGCATCATGGGCCTTGTGTACACCAACGTGTCCAGCAACGGCCTGTCCATCTTTACCCAGTACGGCAGGCTGCTGCTCCTGCTGGTGGGCACCATGCTCTTTATGGCACTGGTCGTCTCGCCCTTTATCATCTTTGTGTATCTGCACTGCAACCCGTATCCGCTGGTGTTCCGCTGCCTGCGTGAATCCGGCCTGACCGCCTTCTTCACCCGCAGCTCTGCCGCCAACATTCCGGTCAATATGGATCTGTGCGAAAAGCTGGGGCTGGATAAGGATATATATTCCGTCTCCATCCCGCTGGGCGCTACCATCAATATGGATGGTGCCGCCATCACCATTACCATTATGACGCTGGCTGCGGCCAATACGCTGGGCATTCAGGTGTCCCTGCCCGCCGCCATCCTTCTTTCGGTGATGAGTGCTCTGGGTGCCTGCGGCGCTTCCGGCGTGGCTGGCGGCTCCCTGCTGCTGATCCCCATGGCCTGCTCCCTGTTTGGCATCTCCAATGATATCGCCATGCAGGTGGTCGGTGTCGGCTTTATCATTGGCGTGGTGCAGGATTCCGTGGAAACTGCCCTGAACTCCGCCGGTGACGTGGAATTTGCCGCCACTGCGGAATATCACCAGTGGCGCAGGGAGGGCAAGCCCCTGCCGGCGTTCCTGTGCAAGTGATGCAAAACTGAAATGGCTTTTCAAAGGCTGCTGTGCTGCTGGCACGGCGGCCTTTTTGTTTGGAACTTTTTTCTGGGCATTTTGCACAGGAAAGCCCTCGTCCTGTTTGAAATTGACGGATTCTGACGGATTTTGCATGAGAGTATCCACTTTTGCAGAAGAAATTCTGGGCAAAACAGAGAGAAAATCTGAAAAAGTTTTCCAAACAAGGCTTCAATCGTCCATGTATACAAGAACTTTATTTTTCATAAAAAACGTTTTGTGCTAGTTGCGCAAAGAACGAAAGAACGTTAAAAATGTATCACTAAATTCATAGTTTGTTCATAGAATTTATAAAACGATTTCATAATTGAGTGGCATAATATGGCCATCCTCAGAGAGGGGAACAAAAGAACGAAGGGTTCTGAAAGGTTCCGCTTTGAGGATGCAGGGAGATAGAGGCCCTGCCAAAAAACACAATGACATTTACCGATATACGGAGGATATTTATTATGATGAACAAGAACACTGCTATCCTGGACAACACTATGATGGACGCTTACCTGACTGTCACCGAGGGCGTGTCCGATAACTGCGGCATTGGCCTGGCTTTTGCAAGCCTGCTCGAGAGCGCAAAGAAGAACTTTGTCAACCAGAGCAACCGCCGCGCTGTCAATGCAAGCTTTGCCGGCTGATCTTCTCCAATTTGCCGGTTGAAGATTCTCCTTCTTTTTTGTTACAGCTGCTGCCACACTGTAATATGAACTGAAAAGCCCGGAACCACCTGCCGCCATAGCAGGTACGGTTCCGGGCTTTTTTGCTGTGTGGGTTCGGTCAGCGCAGGGATTTTAAGCCGTCAGCCTGGCTTTCTGCAGTGCAGCCACGATCAGCGGAATGAGGATGAGCTGCGCCACGATGCCGGGCACGGCAGTGAGCACCGCACCGGACAGGAACGCGCTGAACGGGAAGCTGGAGCCGGACAGACCGGCCAGCACAAAGCGCACTGCACCCCAGACAAGGCGGCCTGACACCATCGAGGTGACAAGGGCGGCGTAGATCATGGGCAGGGTGTGCTGCACCTTGCGGTACATGAAACCGGCCACAGCGCCGTATGTGGCCAGCTCAAAGGCCATGGCGATGGCAATGGGGTACATCGGGGGCATCCCGAACAGCACCGAGCGGAGCAGCGGGGCGGCAAAGCCCAGTGCCAGGCCCCAGGGGCCGCCCAGCACGAAGCCAGCCAGCAGCACCGGGAAGTGCATGGGGCAGAGCATATTGCCGATCTGAGGCACATGGCCAGTGATCATGGGCAGCACAAAGGCCAGTGCCAGAAACAGTGCGGCCAGCACCAGATCACGGGTCGCGGAACGGGTCTTGGTATTCATCAATGATTCCTCCTGAAAATGCACAGACAAAAAGGGCCTGCCGCCAGCACGCGCGCCAGCGGCAGACCCCTTCATGGTGTCTGTTTCAAAATAATGTTTGCGGGGAGAAACACGGGCTTCGGCCCGCAAAGCCCCGGCTTCAGCCGGGAATTGTGCAAAAAGTATAGCAGATGCAAAGCCGCCTTGTCAAGCTCAGCGGATGAGGAGGGTTACGGGGCGGTGTTTGCGGATTTTTGAAATTTGTAGATGTAATAAAAGGAATCTTCACCGGGGCCTTCTGCAAATGTACTGTTACAGACATTGGTGTGAGAATAACCATTGTCGGAGGCTGCATTCAATTCGGCATCAGAAAGCGCATGTTCCATAAAGAGCCAGATCTCAGGATCGGAAGAAGTGAAGCACTGAGAAGTATTGGAGGATTCGATTTGAGCATGGACACGTCCCGGAAAGTAATAATCAAAGAGTGTCCAGTCTAGGAAGTAGTTCGTTGTATAAAGAACTGCATCCTGAGAGGGGGTAATAACTTCCAGACACTGGGTGGTCGCAAGGTCGATGCGCTTTTCCCGCTGATAGGTTTGGTAGAAATCCGGTAGACTGCACACCAGCGTTCCCAAAATCAGAATACTGGACAGAATGGTTCTCCAACGGACTTTAGACAGAAGAAAGCCAAAAACCAGGTAAACGACTGCGGTGAGCGGATAAAGGTATCGAACGAGAAAAAGCGGGCGAACGGCATGTGAAACGATCAGCCCGACTGCGGAGGTGCCGGCGGCAGAAAGCAAGCCAGTCAAAAGCCAAATCGTATCAGGGGCGAAGAGCCATTTAGAGGACGACTTGGCCTGTGCTGTGAAATAAAGAAGGAATGCAAGACCGAAAATGAGGACTGTCCAAGAAGGATTGAAGAAGAATCCGATACAATTGATCGGAGAAGGAATGAAGGTGGACCACCAGTCTGCCGCAGCACGTTTGAAAGTGGGAAGCAATACCAGAAGCCAGGGAAGGTAGACGACCACTGCGGCACAATAAGTGATAAGGATTTTTTTGAAGCTGCTCTTATCCTGCGGAAGCAGAGAAAGCAGAGCCAGATAGAAAAATGCAACGGAAATCAGGGCATAGTAGTGCGTATAAGCGGCACAAAGAGAGGCGACGCTGAAAATGACCCAATCGGAGGTTTTACCGGAATGAAGAATGTTATGGAGTGCCAGATAGGCCGCTAACACAAAGAAAGCGCCGAGTGAATACATTCGGGCCTCGACATTGAACATGATAGCGGTATCAGTCAAAGAGGCAAAAGTGGAAACAACAACTGCGGGAATCAATCCGAACTGTCTGAAAATCACCGTACAGGCAAGAATCAGAATGAGTCCATAGGGAATCAGAGCCGACAGATGATAGACATATCCGTGATTGCCCAGAAGATGATATAGGAGCTGTGTGAAAAGGTAGTACAGCGGCGGATGATTATCTGCCGCTGTGACTTGGAGCATTTCAAAAACATTCATTTGGGCAAGGCCGATGCTGAACCCCTCATCTCCCCAGAAGGAGTTGTCAAAAATGCGGACAAAGTGCATGGCGAACAGCACAAGGGCATACAGGTACAGCAGCCAGGGCAAAATCCTGCGGCTGCGCTGTGCCCGGGATGTGGGTGAGGAAAAAGACATAGGAACCTCCCAAAATGATAAAAAAAGCAAACAAATTCATCTTATTATATCATACAGCGGCAAAAGATGATATTGCAAAGCGGCCAAAAGCTGCAAAAATGTTTTGCGGGGGCAAAATGGACCTGCATTTTCAACAAAAACGGGAACATTTACAAGCGATTTTGCCAAGGGATGTACATTTTGACGAAAGAACCTTGACGTTTTTGCATAGAATAGATAATATAGACTTGAGAAATAGCGCATCGGGGCGTACGGCCCGGGTGCGTACCATATCCGATGCAAACGCTGAGGTTCATACGGGAGGACCAAAGATGACAAATGCAGAAAAGCTTACCCTGGCAAAACACGCCTGCCACATCCGCATGGGCGTGATCGAGGGCACTCACAGCGCCAAGTGCGGCCATCCGGGCGGCAGCCTGGATATCGCCGAGGTGCTGGCGTACCTCTATTTCGTAGAGATGAAGGTGGATCCGAAGGATCCCAAGAACCCTGACCGCGACCGTTTGGTGCTCTCCAAGGGCCATGCGGCCCCGGCGCTGTACGCCGCGCTGGCTGAGCGTGGGTTCTTCCCGGTGGAGGACCTCAAGACCCTGCGCAAGATCGGCAGCTACCTGCAGGGCCACCCCAACATGAACAGTGTGCCGGGCGTGGATATGTCCACTGGCAGTCTGGGTCAGGGCGTGAGCGCCGCCTGCGGCATGGCACTGGGTGCCAAGCACGCCGGTAAGCCCATCAATGTTTACACCATCCTGGGTGACGGCGAGGTGGAAGAAGGCGAGTGCTGGGAGGCCTTTATGTTTGCTTCTCACTACGGCCTGTCAAACCTCTGCGTCATGCTGGACCGCAACCATCTGCAGATCGACGGCACCACCGAGACCGTGATGAACAGCGCCCCGCTGGAGGAGAAGCTGAAGGCCTTCAACTTCAATGTGCTGACCATCAACGGCCACGATCTTGATGCCATTGAGAGCGCCATCGCCGCTTTCCACGCTGAGAACGAAAAGCCCACCTGCATCATTCTGGATACCCTCAAGGGCAAGGGCGTTTCCTTTATGGAGAACTCCGTTGACTGGCACGGCAAGGGCCCCAACGATGAGGAATACGCACAGGCCATGCAGGAGCTGAATGCAGCTTACGCCGCGCTGGAAGAGGAGGACAAGTAAGATGGCAGAAGTGAAGAAGATCGCTACCCGTGACAGCTACGGCAACACCCTGAAGGAGCTGGCCGCTGAGGGCCACGACGACCTGGTGGTGCTGGACGCTGATCTGGCTGCCGCCACCAAGACCGGCATGTTCCGCAAGGCGTACCCGGACCGTCACTTCGACTGCGGCATTGCAGAGGGCAACATGATGGGCGTGGCCGCAGGTCTGGCCACCATGGGTTATGTTCCCTTTGTTTCCAGCTTTGCCATGTTTGCCGCAGGCCGTGCCTTTGAGCAGATCCGCAACTCGATCGCCTACCCCCGCCTGAACGTCAAGATCGGTGCCACCCACGGCGGCATCTCCGTGGGTGAGGACGGTGCTTCCCACCAGTGCTGCGAGGACTTTGCCCTGATGCGCAGCCTGCCCGGCATGACCGTGATCTGCCCCGCAGACGATGTGGAGGCCCGTGCCGCTGTGCGTGCCGCTTACGCCATGCAGGGCCCTGTTTACCTGCGCTTCGGCCGTCTGGCTGTGCCTGTGTTCCACGATGAGGCTACCTACCACTTTGAGCTGGGCAAGGGCGAGCAGATCACCGAGGGCAACGACATTGCCATCATCGCCACCGGCCTGATGGTCAACGAGGCCCGTCTGGCTGCCGAGCAGCTGGCTGCCGAGGGCATCCACGCCCGGGTCATCAACATCCACACCATCAAGCCTCTGGACGAGGAGATCGTCCTCAAGGCCGCCAAGGAGTGCGGCAAGGTTATCACCGCCGAGGAGCACAGCGTCATCGGCGGTCTGGGCGAGGCTGTCTGCGCTGTCCTGAGCGAGAAGCTGCCCACCCCTGTCCGCCGTGTGGGCGTGCAGGACAAGTTCGGCTGCTCCGGCCCCGCATGGGACCTGCTCAAGCTGTACGGTCTGGATGCAGCGACCATCTGCAAGACCGCTCACGAGATGCTGGGCTGATCCAGAAAGTCAATAAAAGCCGGTCGGCGTATGCCGGCCGGCTTTTTGCGTGCAATTACCGTAAAAATTCGTGATTTTTCCGCACGATATCCGGGGAAACGTGCTGGCTGCTTGCACCCGGCGGCAAAGTGTGTTAAAGTGGGGCCAGATAAAAATTTTGAGAGAAGGAGCACCGCTATGAAATACGATTTCACTTCCATCATGGACCGCCACGGCAAGGATGCCATTGCAGTGGATGGCCTTGGCACCGGCTTTGCCCCCGCCGCCCCCAAGGAGGGCTTTGATGCCATCCCCATGTGGGTGGCCGATATGAACTTCCCCACCGTGCCCACCATCCAGGAAGCCATCATCGAGCGCACCAACCACCCCGCGTTTGGCTACTTCAACCCCACCGATGAATACTTCGATTCCATCATCCGGTGGCAGGCAAAGCGCAACGGCGTGCAGGGCCTGACCAAGGAGTGCATCGGCTACGAGAACGGCGTGCTGGGCGGCGTGATCAGTGCCCTGAACTGCGTCTGCTCCAAGGGCGACAAGATCCTGATCCACAGCCCCACCTACATCGGCTTCACCATGAGCCTGAAGAACAACGGCTACGAGGCTGTCCACAGCCCGCTGGTCAAGGATGAAAACGGCGTGTGGCGGATGGACTTTGAGGACATGGAAAAGCACCTGAAAGAGGAAAAGATCCATGCCGCCATCATGTGCAACCCCCACAACCCCTGCGGCCGTGTGTGGGAGCGCTGGGAGCTGGAAAAGGCCATGGAGCTGTACAAGAAGTACGATGTGTATGTGGTCTCCGATGAGATCTGGTCGGACATCATCCTGAGCGGAAACAAGCACATCCCCACCCAGTCTGTGAGCGAGGATGCCCGCCAGCGCACCGCCGCTTTCTATGCACCCTCCAAGACCTTCAATCTGGCCGGTCTGGTGGGCAGCTACCATATCGTTTACAACAGCTGGTGGCGTGACCGCATGGAAAAAGAGTCCAGCCTGAGCCACTACAACATGATGAACGTCCTCTCCATGCACGCCCTGATCGGTGCTTACAAGCCCGAGGGCTACGAGTGGACCGACGAGCTCTGCGAGGTGCTGACCGGCAACATCGACTTTGCCTGCGATTACATCGAGAAGCATTTCGAGGGTGTGACCGTCTCCAAGCCGCAGGGTACCTACATGCTGTTCGTGGACTGCACCGACTGGTGCAAGGCCCACGGCAAGACCATTGAGGATGTGGAGCACGCCTGCTGGGATGTGGGCGCTGCCATCCAGGATGGCACCATGTTCTTTGGCCCCTGCCACCTGCGCATGAATCTGGCTTCTCCCCGTTCTCGCATCGAGGAGGCGTTCCACCGCATGGACAAGTACGTTTTTAACGCATGATCGCTTAAACACAGCAAAAAGTCCCGACCAGAACGGCCGGGACTTTTTTGCGCTTAATTCAGATCGAAATTGCCCACCAGCAGGTAGTAGAGCACCTCCACCACCAGCGCTGCCGAAAGCTGGGAAGGCAGCATATCGCTGGCAATGCGCTGGATGCGGTTGGAGGCCAGCAGGGTATAGCTGGCGTGGCCTGCCAGCGCCGAGCGCTTGTCGCAGGTGATGAGGATGACCGGTGTGCCGTTCTTCTTGGCGGCACGGGCGGCCGTCTCCAACGCCTCGCAGCGGCCTGCGCTGGAAATGAGCAGCAGGGCATCTTTTGGGGTCAGTGCCGAAGAAAAAGACGGTGCCTTTTCCGGCACTGGGTTGATCGTGCAGCGCTTGCCCAGACTGCTCAGCTTGAGTGAGGCATCCATGGCAACGGGCAGGCTGCTGCCGTTGGCTTCGATCTCAATGATCTCTGCCGCCCGCAGAATGGAAAGCACCTTCCTCAGCTGGACAAGGTTCAAGGCCTGAATGGTGGCCTGAACCTCCTCCTGACGGTTGTTCTGAAGATCAAGCAGGGCCTGATGCAGCGGGTCATTGGGGGGCCTTTTGCGGGCCTCCGTTTCCTGCTGCTCCAGCACATCCCGCGCAAGCTCCAGTTGGAATTTGCGGTAATTTGCGTAGCCGAGCTTGTGGCACAGCCGGGTGACCGTGGCTTCGGACGAGTGGCTGGCCTTTGCAAGCTCCGCAGAGGTGGCGACCGAGGCCCACTTTACATCTGCAAGAATGCAGTCCGCAATGCGCCGTTCGGCGCTGTAAAGCTGGAGCCCGGAGCACAGCTGGGTGACGACGCTTCCCGGGGAATCGTGCATAGCAATACCTCCCTGTGCGCGCTGTGCATTGGGCACAACGCACAGTACTCTGGGAATAGTATACCGATTTTTTGGTGAAAAATCAATTGAATCTGGCAAGAAAATGCATATCATTCCAAAATAAACCGGGATCCCGCCAGAACCCGCTGCCTGTCAAATTCTCCAAACCGGAATAAGCTGCGCTGAAATTACAAAAAGGACTGCTCCGCTGGAGCAGTCCTTTTTGCGTTTTGAGGGGCGAGAAGGTGCGATCAGCACCCTTCCTTTTCGGCCAGCTTCCGGCCCATGAGCACGCCCATGACGGAGGCCATCATCAGGCCGCGGGTCCAGCCGGAGGAGTCACCCAGGCAGTGCAGGCCCCGGATATTGGTGTCGAGGTTCTCGTCCATCTTGACCTTGTTGGAGTAGAACTTCAGCTCGGGGCTGTAAAGCAGGGTCTCGTTGGCGGCAAAACCGGGCACGACCATATCCAGCATCTTGATGAACTCGATGATGTTGGTCATGGCGCGGTAAGGCATGGCGGCGGTGATATCACCGGCCACGGCATCCTTCAGGGTGGGCTTGACGTTGGATTGCGCCAGCTCCTTGGGCCAGGTGCGCTTGCCGTCCAGAATGTCGCCGTAGCGCTGAACCAGGATGTGGCCCGCGCCCAGCATGTTGGTCAGCTCACCCACCTTCTGGGCGTAGGCGATGGGCTGGTTGAAGGGTTCGGTGAAGTTGTGGGAGACGAGGATGGCCAGGTTGGTGTTCTCGCTCTTCTTCTCCTTGAAGCTGTGGCCATTGACCACGGCCAGGTCGTTGTCGTAGTTCTCCTGAGCCACAAAGCCGCCGGGGTTCTGGCAGAAGGTGCGCACCTTGTTCTTCCAGGGCTTGGGGTAGCCGATGAGTTTGGACTCGTACAGCACCTTGTTCACCTTTTCCATGACCTCGTTGCGGCACTCCACGCGCACGCCGATGTCAACGGTGCCGGGCTTGTGGGCGATGTGGTGCTCGGCGCAGATCTTCTCCAGCCAGTCGGCACCGCGGCGGCCCGTGCCGATGACCACAGTATCGGCATAAACAGCATGGGCTTCCTCGTCCTTGGGTCCCTTGATGAACACGCCCTTGCACTCCTCGTTCTCCAGGATGATGTTCTCGCACTCGGTGCTGAACAGCATCTCCACGCCGTTGTCGGCCAGATAGTTCTGGATGGCCAGATACAGCTGCTGGGCCTTCTCGGTGCCCAGATGACGGATGGGGCAGTCCACCAGCTTCAGGCCGGCGTGGATGGCGTTCTTGCGGATCTCCTTGATGTCCTCGCCGGTGTAGATGCCCTCCACATGGGGGTCGGCACCGAACTCGAGGTAGATCTTATCGGTGTAATGGATTAGCTCCTGTGCGAACTCCTCGCCGATCAGGCTGGGCAGGTCGCCGCCCACCTCATAGGAAAGGCTCAGCTTGCCGTCAGAGAACGCGCCAGCACCGGAGAAGCCGGTGGTGATGGCGCAGGTGGGACGGCAGTTGACGCAGTGGCCCAGCTCGGCCTTGGGGCAGTGGCGCTTTTCCACCGGCTTGCCCTTTTCCACCAGCAGGATCTTTTTCTTGCTGCCGTGGCGCAGCAGCTCTACAGCGGTGAAGATGCCGGCCGGACCGGCACCCACAATGATCAGATCGTATTTTTCCATCTCTAGTTTTATCCTTTACTATTAGTTGCAAACTCCCTCAGTCGCCTGTCGGCGACAGCTCCCTCGGAGAGGGAGCCTTTTCTCGGAGGGAAGCTTTATGGGGGTGGCCAAAGCCTCCCTCATGGAGGGAGGTGGCATCGCGCAGCGATGACGGAGGGAGTTTAATCCTCTTCCTGCTCCACCTCAGCGCTCTCATCCACATGATCCAGCTCCACGGCGGAGGCTTCCACGTCGGCAGGGGCGATGTCCGGGGCGATCACGCCGTCGCCGTTCAGGTCCTGACCGGTCAGGGATTCCAGCATGGACTGGGTCTCGGGGTGGAGCTTGGAAAAGCGGCGGATGGCCAGCACGGTGTACAGGGCACTGAGCAGGTTGATGGCACCCTCGATGATGAGGATGATGCCAATGGCCATGACCAGCGTCTCCATGGTGCCGAAGGGGTTCAGGATCATCACCACGCCCAGCACCACGCTGAGCACCGGCAGCAGCAGGAAGCCCTTCCAGCTGGGGTACTCACAGCGGCGCAGATCCAGAGCGTTCTGGATGCGGCCCAGACTGTCGAAGATGACGAACAGGCCGAACACGATGGGCAGGATGCGCACCACGATGTCGCTGCGGAGGATAAGGAACGCGCCCAGGCCCAGGCAGATGATGCCCGAGATGAGGGTAAGCTGGCTCTGAAAGATGCCGCGCTCCACGGCAAAGTAGCGCACCAGCTGAACGGCGGCGCACACCAGCACCACGCCGCCCAGGGCGTAGCAGACCACGTTGAGGGCGGTGGAGGGCCGCATGAGCAGGAAGATGCCCAGCCCCAGGTAGAGCACGCTCATCAGGATCAGATTCCATTTCAACTTCTTTGCCATAAAAGGTCACGTTCCTTTCTTGTGTCGGACAGGTTCTGAAACGGTTTACTGTGCAGCGGCAGCGTTGTCGTACATGGGCTCGATGATCTTCTTGTCCAGGCGGGCAAAGAACACAAAGCTCAGGGTCACACTGACCAGCTCTGCAATGACGAAGGACCACCACACCATATTCACGTTGCCAGTCTTACTCAGCAGCCAGGCGGCGGGCAGCAGGACCACCAGCTGGCGGCAGACCGAGATGATCAGGCTGAACATGCCGTTGCCCAGCGCCTGGAAGGTGGAGGACAGGATGATGCTCATGCCGGCCAGCAGGAAGTGGAAGCAGATGATGCGCAGGGCAGGCTTGCCGATGGCCAGCATGGCCTCGCTGGCGGAGAACAGGCCCAGCAGCTTGTCGGGCAGGAACTGGAACAGCAGGAAGCCGACCAGCATGATGGCCTCGGCATAGAACATGGCGCACTTGATGGTCTTTTTGACGCGGTCGGGCTTGCGGGCACCGTAGTTGTAGCCGATGATGGGCACCATGCCGTTGTTCATGCCAAAGATGGGCATGAACACGAAGCTCTGCAGCTTGAAGTAAACGCCGAACACGGCCACGGCGGTGGCGGTAAAGGCCATCAGGATCTGGTTCATCAGGAAGGTCATCACGCTGCCCACGCACTGCATGGCGATGCTGGGCAGGCCGACAACGTAGATCCGCTTGATGGCTTCGGCGCTGGGGCGGAAGCCCTTGAAATCCAGCTGGATATCGGGGTTCTTGCGGAGGTTGAGGTAGAAGGAGACCCCTGCGCCGCAGAACTGGCCGATGACGGTGGCCAAAGCTGCACCGGTGGTGCCGGACAGAGCCTCGCCGCAGTAGCCGAAGATGAAGATGGGGTCAAGGATGATGTTGACGATGGCACCCACCAGCTGGCTGATCATGCTCAGGGTGGTGCGGCTGGTGGCGGCCAGCAGTTTCTCGTTCATCACCTGCATGAACATGCCCAGGCTGAGCACGCAGCAGATGGTCAGGTAGCGGATGCCCTGCTCGGCGATGTCGGCATCGGCGGTCTGGGCGTAGAAGTAGGGGCGCACAACGGTCAGGCCCAGCACCAGAAAGACCAGGTAGCTGCACAGTGCCAGGAACAGGCCGTTCTCGGCGGTCTTGTTGGCGCGGGACTGGTTCTTTTCGCCCAGGCTCTTGGAGAGCAGGGCGTTGACACCCACGCCGGTGCCGATGCCCACGGCGAACATCATGTTCTGCAGCGAAAAGGCCAGAGAGACGGCGGTCAGAGCGTTCTCACTGACACGGGCGACAAAGATCGAGTCCACCACGTTGTACAGTGCCTGCACCAGCATGGAGATCATCATCGGGATGCTGAGCTTGATCAGCAGCGGGTTGACATCCATGGTGCCCATGATATTTTCGGGTTCGGAAAGATTGAGCTGTTTGTTTTCCACGATTTCTCCTTTTGACGTTGAATGATAGACGAGGGTTTATGCTTGAACAGGAGGGAGGTGTCCCGCCCCTCCTGTGGTGTCCGGCGATCGCTTCGTGCTGTAAACAGCACCCGCGTTTCGCTGACCGCCGCGCCAACGGCTCCTCCCTTCATCCGCCACTGGCGGTGGTCGTTGCCGTTGCCAAAAACGTGGGCAGAGCACAAAAGCACCCTACCCACGAAGCAGCATTGTTTTTTGGGCCGTCCGGCCCGGCGGGGATCACTCAGCCATGGTCTTTTCCTTGGCGGCGACAGCGTCCAGGATCATCTTGACGCAGGTCTCGCGGCCCAGGGCGGCGTTGATGGCCAGATCATAGTTGTGGGCATCGCCCCAGCGGTTCTGGGTGTAGTAGTTGTAGTAGGCAGCACGGTTGCGGTCGGTCTTTTCGATCTCTTCCTTGATGCCCTTCTCGTCGTGTGCTTTGACCAACGGGTCGGTCTTGGCCAGCTCACGCCGCCATTCCACCGGTGCGTAGATGAACACGCGCAGCACATCCTTGCGCTCCCGCAGCACATAGTCACCGCAGCGGCCCAGAATGACGCAGGGGCCTTCCTCGGCCAGCTGCTTGATGATGCGGCTCTGCAGGATGAACACCTGATCACCCAGCGGGAGCTCGTTGCCCATGGTATACAGGCTGTACAGCAGGCTGTGGGTGCGGCGTTTTTCGCTGGCGGCTACGGCTTCCTCCGAGAGGCCGGAGTGCTTTGCGGCCATGGTGATCAGCTCCTTGTCGTAGAGCTTGATGCCCAGTGCGTTTGCAACATCCTCTGCGATGTAGTTGCCGCCGGTGCAGTACTCACGTCCAATGGTGATGATCGTTTTTGCCATAATGTGTTCCTCCCTATGTTGTGGTTTCTATCCCGAAAAGCGCTTTGCGCTGCCGGCTCAGAGGCCGGGCTGCACGGTGCTTGGGTCCTGTTGGGGTGCGGCAGGCTCTGCCGCGGGCTTGGGGGGCGCGGGGAGACGAACTTCCGCCACCCGCATCCGCCCGGTCTGGTCCACCGCGTACACGCTGCAGCGGCCGCCTGCGGCCAGCTGTTCGGGCGGGAAGAGCAGCCCGCCCTCGGGCGTGCGCTCCATCCGGCGGAAGGTGCGGTGGGCGGTGGTGGCGTGGGCCACGCCATCATGGACGGCATAGGCCGCCCAGCCGGAAAAATCCTCCGGCAGCGGGTCCTGCTGGCCCCGCTGCTCAAAGAAATAGCTGCCATCCTCGGCGCGGGTCAGGTCGCACCGCACCCGGTTGGGCAGGTCGGCGGCCACTTCCCGCTGCTTGGGCCGCAGGGCAATGGCCCGGCCCGTGAAATATCGCATAAAATCCGTCAGCGCCATGGTGCAGTTCACGGCACCGTCGCTGTCGGCAGTGGGGTCGTTCAGCAGCACGAAATCCGCCAGAACGGCATCATCGTGCCCAAAGCCCCGCAGGCCCATCCAGACCCCCACGGGGTCCCGCTGGCCCCGGATGCGGCGCTCCACCCGGACTGCGATGGAGCAGTCATCGTGGATCTGGGCGCGCAGGTCGGCCAGATCCATCCAGGCCTGCCAGCAGGGGTAGCCGCAGCAGCCCGCCGCAGCAGCCGCAAAGGCGGCATTACCGGTGGAGCTGGTGGCTTTGTCCTCCATAGCGTAGGCCACTTCCTCAGGCAGGATATCCTCGCCGTAGCGGTTCATCAGGGCCGCCATCACAAGGGGCAGGTCCATCTCCCGGCCAAAGCTGGGGTCGTGGGCGCTCAGGCAGTATTCCGGCAGGTAGAGCCGCCGGTTCAGCGGGTGGCCGTTGTGCTTCTCCCAGGCAAGGGGGCGTGCGGCGGCGGCCAGCAGCCGGACAGCCGGAGTTGCCTTGTCATCGTTGGTGGAAAGATTCACCTGCAGCTGGATGCCGGTGCCGCCGCCCGGCGTGGCAACGGTGACGGTGTCCCCCATCAGGAACACCAGCCCGTCCTCGCTCTGGGCTTTGATGCTGCAGCGAGGGTAATCCGGTGCCCACTTGCCAAAGCTGAGCCAGCCGGTCCAGGTGTTCCCGGCATAGACCCGGCAGCGCACCTCGACCATGGTGTTGTGGGGGGCGCTGGCGTTCCAGCTGACATTCAGGTTGCAGAAGGCCGGCATGGCGAACTCCGGGGTGGTATAGCTGCCGTAGGGCAGGTAGCGGCCGGCGGAGGAATCCAGCACCACCGCGCCGCTTTCCAGCGCCACATTGTCCAGTGCGCCCCGGGAGAAGGTCTCGGTGCCGTGCAGCACCAGATTGTTCCGTTGTTCCATCCGCACTTCTCTCCTTTGCGCGCTGTGGACGGCGCAGTGTTATTCTTCGGGGGTGTCCTGGCCGCGCTCGGCGCGCAGCTCCTTTTCCAGCTGGGCATCGTGGAGCTTCTGGATGCTCTCCTCAATGTGGAACACCCGGTTCAGGTCGCCGTAGACGATCTGGCAGCAGATCTCGCACTGGAACCAGAAGCCGAACACCAGCATCAGCAGCAGGCCCAGCGGCATGCACAGGATCACCAGGCCCCAGAACAGGATGGTGACCAGCGCTGCGGCCAGCGCGTGGGGCAGGAACGCGATCATGCAGTTCAGGCTGTTTTTCAGCGTCAGGCGCAGGGGCTGATCCAGCAGCACGATCTGGGGCCACATGTAGGAAAACAGCATGTGGAACAGCACAAGGTTCAGCACCGTGGCCACCCACATGGGAACGCCCACGTTGGTGCCGTGGTACAGCATGTTGAAGCAGAAATAGACCAGGAAGATCTGCACTGTGACGACCACGCAGTACAGGATGCCGGGCAGGATGCTGGCCTTGAAGTTCTGCCGGAAGGCCCGGCGGTAAGTCGTCCACCAGTAACCGGCCTCGTCACGCAGGGCGCGCAGCACCGTATCATACATGCCGGCCAGCGCGGGGCCTGCAAGGATGCCGCCCGCAATGGCGCTGACGATCATCACGGTCAGGTTGTTCATCAGGAAGCCGATGTACACCAGGCAGATCACCGGCAGAAAGCCGATGCAGGTGAGCAGGTTTGCAAGGAACATGCCGCTCATATCGCGGCCCACCAGCTCAAAAAAGCGGCCTACGCCCGTTTTGCGGGGCGTGTCCTTTTCAACGCCCGGCCCGTCCTTGAAATCTTTAGAAGAAGGAAATAAACCCATTTGTTCCGGAATACCTCTCTTTTGTAATGGGCAGCAATGCCATTGTGCTATCTTTCTGCTTATAAATATACCCGGATTTTGTGGATTTTGCAAGCTAAAAAGCACGTATTTGTAAAAAAAGTGTGTTCTCTCCCATTTTGTCCCAAAGTATGTTACAATGATACTGGCCTTTTTGGCCGGAAGGAGGAAAGGAATTTGAGCATTTTACGCACCATTGCGTTATTCGTTTATCTGTTTGGCTATATGATCGTGCACTATGCCACCCTGCGCCGGGCCGAGCGTGCCCTGGCTGCCGGGGATCTGGACACGGTGGAGCAGATCGTCAAGGCCAACATCCCCCGTTGGAGCCGGGGCATCCTGCGTGTTACGGGGGCCCGGATGACGGTGGAAGGGCAGAAGAATATCCCGGCGGGGCCCTGCGTGTTCGTGGGCAACCACCGCAGCTACTATGATATCCCCATCCTGCTGACCGCGCTGGACGCGCCCCACGGCATTCTGGCAAAGGAGGAGCTGGAAAAGATCCCCCTGCTCAACCGCTGGATGAAGCTGCTGGGCTGTGTGTTCGTCAAGCGGGATGACATCCGCGCTTCCGTCAAGGCCCTGAACGATGCCACCGCCATCGTGGAGAGCGGCCGGAGCTTCGTCATCTTCCCCGAGGGCACCCGCTACAAGGGCGAAGAGGGCGGCGCGGGCGAGTTCAAGGCCGGTGCCTTCCGCATTGCCATCAAGACGGGGGTGCCCGTGGTGCCGGTGGCCATCTCCGGTGCGCGGGGCCTGTTTGAGGGCCACGGCCTGCGGGCCACGCCCGGCGATATCCGGGTGCGCATCCTGCCCGCCATCCAGACCGCAGGCATGAGCAAGGCGGAACAGAAGCAGCTGCCCGATGCCGTGCGCCAGACCATTCTGGCCCAACTGTAAGGAGAACTATGGCAAGCTATCGTTACGAGCGGGACATCGACCCCGCAGACCTTGCCCCGCGGGCGGAAAAACAGTATACCCGCAAAGAGCGCTGGGCCAACTGGTGGGATTATAACCTCAAGTGGGTCCTCCTGATCGGCATTGCAGCGGCCTTTGTGGCTTACAGCTTCATCGGGCAGTATTTCTTTACCACCAAGCCCGATTATAATGTGGCAGCGGTGGCCCCCTACTACCTGCCGGATGACACCGTGACCGCCCTGCAGGAGCAGCTGGCCCGGTACGGCGAGGACCTGAACGGCGACGGCAAAACGGTCGTGACCCTGAATGTCTACACGCTGGATTATTCTGCCGGGGATACCCAGACCGAGAGCGATGCCTACCTGACCATGGCGGGCACCACCAAGCTGGCCACAGATGTGGCGGGCGGCCTGAGTTCGGTGTTCCTGCTGTATGACCCGGCAGGCTTTCAGGAGAGCACCGGCTCCCTGCGGTATCTGGACGGCACCCTGCCCGAAGCCGGAAGCGACAGCGACTGGTGGAACATGGTCTACCGCTGGACGGACTGCCCGGTGCTGACCGGGCTGGACCTGGGCGAGTACCGCGCCGACACCACCCACGCCCAGGGCGGCGACAGCCAGACCTATCTTGCGGATTTCTACGTCGGGATGCGCGGAGCCTGGAACACCGGCACCGAGGAGAACCTTGCGGGAGGCGAGGAGCTCTGGCAGGCACTGACCGCCGGGGCAGTCTCCACCGTGGAAGCGGAGAGGTGAGCCGATGCGGTTTCGTATCCTGCGCCGGGAAAAAGGCGCGCCCCGCCGCCCGGCCCCCGCGCCGGAACCGCCTGCCGCGGCTGTTCCGCCCCGTGCCGCTGAGCTGGAAAACCCCTATGGGAGATACTATGGAACGGCGCGAAGCCGGGAAGATCTGAAACGCTGAAGAGGTGCTGCCACGGGCGGCACCTCTTCAATTCTATTCGCTTTTTACAGGTGCTAGTTGAAAAGTTGTCCACCCTGAAACCGTGCGCCCTTTGTTGTTTCCGTGTCCGAGTTATGGTATACTAATCCAGTATCACGAAATGCAAAGGATGTGGAATGATGGACGCACTGGAACAGGCCCGCCGGGAGATCGACACGGTGGATGCCCAGCTGGCTGCCCTGTTTGAGCGGCGGATGAAGGCGGTGCTCAGCGTGGCGGAATACAAAAAGGCCCACGGCCTGCCCATCTTTGATGCCGCCCGCGAAAAGGTGGTGCTGGACAAGGCCGAAGCGCGGATCGGGGACCCGGCCCTGCGCCCCTATTACCGGGACCATGTGCAGAACATGATGGACGTGGCCAAGCAGTACGAGGCCGAGGTGCTGGGCCGCAGCCGCGCCGCCTATCAGGGTGTGGAGGGTGCCTTTGCCCACATCGCGCTCCGGGCGCTCTTTCCCCATGCCGAGGCCGTGAGCTATGCCACCTGGGATGAGGTGTTCGATGCTGTGGAAAAGGGCGATGCCGCCCACGGCGTGGTGCCCTTTGAAAACAGCCACGCGGGGGATGTGTCGGCGGTGCTGGATCTGTGCTACAACCACCCGGATCTGTGGGTGGTGGATGTCTACGATCTGCCCATCTCCCAGAACTTGCTGGTGCTGCCCGGCACCCAGCTGGCGGACCTGACCCATGTGTACAGCCACCAGCAGGCCATTGCCCAGAGCGAGACGTTCTTAAAACAGTTCCGCCTGCCGGCCACGGCCATGCCCAACACGGCCATGGCGGCAAAATATGTGGCCGAAACGGGCGATCGGACCAAGGCCGCCATTGCCAGCGTGGAAACGGCCGCCCTGTACGGGCTGGAGGTGTTGGTGCCGCGCATCAACACCGACGGCGACAACACCACCCGCTTTATCGTGCTCAGCCGCGAAAAGCCCACGGCGGGCAACCGGTTCTCGCTGCTGTTCACGGTGGACAACAAGCCCGGCAAGCTGGCCGAGGTGATCCAGATCATCGGTGCCAGCGGCTTCAATATGGAGTCCATCAAGAGCCGGCCCATGCCCCATGTGCCGTTTGAGTATTATTTTTACGTCGAGCTGGTGGGCGATCCCACAGCCGACGAGACCGCCGCGCTGCTGCGCGAGCTGAATCATGTCTGCCGCACGGTACGGCTGTTAGGAGTGTATACGAAATGAGCGATTTCATCGGGACAAAGCTCACCATGAATCTGGGCGAGCGCAGTTATGATATCATCCTGAAAAACGGTGCACTGGAAAACCTGTACCAGTTTGCCCGGCTGGACCGCAAGGTGGCCGTTGTCACCGACAGCGGCGTGCCTGCCGAGTATGCCCAGCGCGTGGCCGACCAGTGCCGGGAATCCACCATCATCACGGTGCCGCAGGGCGAGGCCAGCAAGAGCTTCAAGATTCTGGAAACGGTGCTCCGGCAGATGCTGGAGTTCAACATGGGCCGCGGCGACCTGGTGGTGGCCGTGGGCGGCGGCGTGGTCGGTGATCTGGCCGGATTTGCCGCTGCCATCTACATGCGGGGCATCGATTTTATCAACTGCCCCACCACCACCCTTTCCATGATCGATTCCTCCATTGGCGGCAAGACCGCTGTGGATCTGGGCGATACCAAAAACATCGTGGGCGCGTTCTGGCAGCCCAAGCTGGTCATCGTGGACCCGGCCACCCTTTCCACCCTGCCCCGCCGCCACTACATCAACGGCCTGGCGGAGGCGGTCAAGGCGGGCCTGCTGGCCGACCCCGAGCTGTTCGCCATCTTTGAAAAGGGCGATATCGACACCCAGATCAGCGAGATCATCTACCGCAGCCTGCGGTTCAAGAAGAACGTTGTGGAGCAGGATGAGACCGAGCGCGGGATGCGCAAGGCTCTGAACTTCGGCCACACCATCGGCCACGGCATCGAGGCCGTCAAGGGCATCAAGGGCCGCCGCACCGTGGGCCTGTTCCACGGCGAGTGCGTGGCGCTGGGGATGCTGCCCATGATCGAATCCAAGGCGCTGCAGAAGCGGGTGCGGGCGGTCTACCGCCGCATTGGCCTGCCCACCCGCACCACCTATAACAAGGAAAAGGTGCTGGCCGAGATGCTGCACGATAAAAAGGCCCAGGGCGGCCAGATCACGGTAATCAAGGTGCCGGGTCTGGGCTGCTGGCGGGCCGAGACCATCCCCGTGGAGGGCCTGCGTCCCCTGCTGGGTGTGGAGGAGTAAGCCATGAAAAACACCTTTGGCAGCGACCTTTCGCTGACCATTTTTGGCGAGAGCCACGGCAGGGCTGTCGGCGCGGTGCTGGACGGCATGGCGGCGGGCGTGCCCGTGGACGAAGCCTTTCTTGCTGCCTGCATGGACAAGCGCCGTGCCCGGGGCGACGGCCTTTCCACCACCCGTGTGGAGGGGGATGCGGTGCAGTTTTTGTCCGGCGTGGTCAACGGCCGCACTACCGGCACCGCCATTGCCCTGATGATCGAAAACCAGAACACCCGCAGCGGCGACTATGCCAAAACGGCTGACCTGCTGCGGCCCGGCCATGCGGATTACACCGCCTACGCCAAGTACCACGGCTATCAGGATGCCCGGGGCGGCGGCCACTTTTCGGGCCGCGTCACCGCCGCGCTGGTGGCGGGCGGCGCTTTGGTGCTGGGAGCCCTGAACCGGGCCGGGATCGAGATCGTGACGCACATCGGGCGGTGTGCCGGGATCAGCGATGCCCCCTTTGCGCTGGATGATCCCGCCGCGCTGGCGGCGCAGGCCGAGACACTGCTGAACAAGTCCGAGGGCTTTGCCCTGCTGGACGGCAGTGTGGAGGAACCCATGAAAGCTGCCATTCGTGCCGCCGGTGCCGAGGGCGACAGTGTGGGCGGCGTGCTGGAGACCGCCATTCTGGGCCTGCCCGCAGGCGTGGGTGAACCCTATTTCGACAGCGTGGAGAGCAAGCTCGCTCACCTGGCCTTCTCCATCCCGGCGGTCAAGGGCATCGAGTTCGGCTCCGGCTTCGGCTTTGTGGACCAGAAGGGCTCGGAGGCCAACGATGCCTTCCGGATGCAGGGGGAGCGCATCGTCACCGCCACCAACCACAATGCGGGCCTGAACGGCGGCATCTCCAACGGGATGCCCGTGGTGTTCCGCACGGCGGTCAAGCCTACCCCCAGCATCTACAAAACGCAGGACACGGTGGATTATATGGCAAAGAAGGACGCGGAGCTGTCCATTCAGGGCCGCCACGACCCCTGCATCGTGCCCCGGGCCGCCATTGTGCAGACCTGCGCCGCCGCGCTGGCCGTGGGCGACCTGCTCACCGCAAAATACGGCATGGCCTGGATGGAGGACCCCACCGGCTACCGCAAGGAGGTGCTGTAAATGGAATACGGACTCATCGGCGGGCGGCTGGGCCACTCCTACTCCAAGGTCATCCACGAGATGCTCTGCGGCTACCGGTACGACCTGTGCCCCCTGCCCACGGAAGAGGAAGTCCGGGCCTTTCTGACCCGGCGGCAGTTCAGGGCCATCAATGTCACCATCCCCTATAAGCTGGTGGTCATGGAGTACTGCTCCTACATCGACCCCCACGCCAAGGCCATCAACGCCGTGAACACCATCGTCAACAGGAACGGCCTGCTCTACGGCTACAACACCGATTACCCCGGCTTCTCCTACCTGTGCGATGCACACGGGGTGGAGTTCAAGGACAGGACCGTGCTCATTCTGGGCACCGGCGGCACCCACAACACCACATGGGCCGTGGCCCATGACCGGGGCGCGAAACAGATCTATACCGTCAGCCGCCATCCCGACCCCGAAAAGGGAGAGCTGACTTATGCTCAGGCCCTGACCACCGGGGCGCAGATCATCATCAACACCACGCCGGTGGGCATGTACCCCAATGTGGGCGTGAGCGCCCTGGGTATCACCTCCATGCCCGGGCTGGAAGCCGTGATCGATGTTATCTATAATCCCGATAAGACCGAGCTCATCCTCCGGGCCGAGGAGCTGGGGGTGCCCGTTGCCGTCGGCGGCCTGGAGATGCTGGTGGCGCAGGCAGTGTATGCGGCAGAATTTTTCCTCGACCGCAAGTTTGAGGATGCCGGTGCCGAGATCGCCCGTGTGACCAGCGAACTGCGGCGGGAACAGCTGAACATTGCCCTCATCGGGATGCCCTCCTCGGGCAAATCCACCCTGGGCCGCGCTCTGGCGGAACGGCTGGGCAAGCGGTTTGTGGATCTGGACGAGGAGATCGTCAAGGCCGACGGCCGGAGCATCCCGGACATCTTTGCCGCTGAGGGGGAGGCAGGCTTCCGGAAGCTGGAGGCCGCGCAGACCGCCCGCTTTGCCAGGGAGAACCGGCAGGTCATCTCCTGCGGCGGCGGCGTGGTCAAGGACCCGGCAAACCTCCGGGCGCTCCACGCCAACGGCATCGTGCTCTTTATCGACCGGCCGCTGGAAGATCTGCTGGTGGGCGGCGGCAGGCCCCTTTCCACCAGCCCAGAGGCCCTGAAAACCATGGAAGCCCAGCGCCGCCCGCTCTATCTGGCGGCAGCGGATGCTGTGATCCCCAACAAGACCACCCCTGCGGATGCCGTGACGGCGGCAATGGAGGCGCTGGATGAAATTTTTAGTCATTAACGGTCCCAACCTCAACCTGACCCAGTTCACGGAGCCGGGCATGGAGGGGCAGATCGATTTTAATACACTGCTGGATTATATCGAGGCGGGCTGTGCCCAGATGGATGTTCAGGTGGACTTTTTTCAGTCCAACCACGAGGGTGACCTCATCGATGAGATCCAGTCGGCGGCAGGCCGGGCCGAGGGCATCATCCTCAACCCGGGCGGCTACGCCTATTACAGCGTAGCCATTCTGGAAGCGCTGCAGGTGTGCGGCGTGCCCGCCGTGGAAGTGATGCTGGCCGACCCCAGCGGCAAGGAGCCCTTCCGCAGCGTGGATGTGGTCTCCTTTGGCTGTCAGGGCCGCTTTGCAGGCGAGGGGATCAGCGGATATCTCCATGCCTGCGCCTACCTTGTGCAGCTGCTCCGGCTGGATGGCGGCGCGCAGACGCACCTAGTGCAGTAAATGAACAACCTCTCCGTCAATGCTGACGCATTGCCACCTCTCCTAGTAGGAGAGGCCTTGGCATTCAGGAGAAGTTCCCGGTTTTGCCAAGGGCTCCCCTATTAGGGGAGCTGTCGAGCGAAGCGAGACTGAGAGGTTCAGAAAAGGGAAAGGAATCAAAAGAGATGATCATTTCGACCAAAAAAGGCACCCCCAAGGAAGAGCTGGAAAAGATCGTAGACAAATTCGAGAAGCAGGGCCTGGATGTGACCCTGATCACCGGCAAGGATTACAATGTGTTCGGTCTGGTGGGCGATACCACCAAGATCGATGAGCGCGACGTGCTGGCCAACCCCTGGATCGACAACGTCACCCGCGTGTCCGCCCCCTATAAGCGGGCCAACCGCCTGTTCCACCCCGCCGATTCCATCATCGACTGCGGCGGCGTGAAGATCGGCAGGGGCGAGAAGATCGCCGTGATGGCAGGCCCCTGCAGCATCGAGGGCGAGGAGCAGGCACTGCGCATTGCCAACGGCGTAAAGGCGGGCGGTGCAAGCCTGTTCCGCGGCGGCGCTTATAAGCCCCGCACCTCTCCCTACTCCTTCCAGGGTCTGGAGACCGAGGGCATCCTCGATATGGTCAAGGCCCGGGAGGCCACCGGAATGCCCATCGTGTCCGAGCTGATGAGCGAGGACCGGATCCCGGAGTTTGAGGAATATGTGGACGTGGTACAGATCGGTGCCCGCAACATGCAGAATTTCCAGCTGCTCAAGGCCGTGGGTAAGATGCACAAGCCTGTTCTGCTCAAGCGCGGCCTGTGCAACACCATCGAGGAGTGGATCATGTCCGCAGAGTATATCATGGCCGGCGGCAACGAGCAGGTCATTCTCTGCGAGCGGGGCATCCGCACCTTTGAGAAGTACACCCGCAACACCCTCGACCTCTCCGCTGTGCCTATCATCCACGAAAAGACCCATCTGCCCATCATCGTGGACCCCAGCCACGCCACCGGCAAGGCCAATCTGGTTGAGCCGATGATGATCGCCGCTGTGGCCGCCGGTGCCGACGGTCTGGAGGTGGAAGTCCACTATGATCCCCGCCACGCATGGAGCGATGGCGCACAGTGCCTGACCCCGGATGCCTTTGCACAGGCCATGGCAAAGTGCCGTCAGGTCGCATGGGCCATTGGCCGGGATATGTAAGATGGATGTGGTGGTAAAACGCGCCCGCGCAGTGGCGGGCAGGATCGCTGCGCCGCCCAGCAAAAGCATGGCTCACCGGGCGGTGCTCTGCGCGGCGTTGGCAAAGGGGACCTCCCATCTCCATCATCTTGCTTTCAGCAAGGATATCTCTGCCACGCTGGGCGCGGCGGGCCGACTGTGTGCCCGTGTCACCACCGGTGAAAACGACGCGGTGGTGGAGGGGCTTGGCCGCTTTCTGCCGGTTGATGCCCCCGTGGACTGCTGTGAGAGCGGCAGCACCCTGCGCTTCCTCATCCCACTGGCCAGCCTGACCGGGCAGGAAGTGACTTTTACAGGCCGTGGGCGGCTGATGGAGCGGCCCCAGTCGGTCTACAAAACGCTGTATCAGCAGCAGGGCCTGCGTTTTGAGCAGGGCGCGGACCGCCTGACTGTGGAAGGTGCCCTGACCCCGGGCGAGTACGAGCTGGCGGGCAACGTGTCCAGCCAGTTCATCAGCGGGCTGCTGTTTGCCCTGCCCCTGCTGGGCGGCACCAGCACCCTGCACCTCATCCCGCCCGTGGAGAGCCGGAGCTACATCGATATGACCCGCGCGGTGCAGCACGCCTTTGGCGTGGAGAGCCGCTGGCTGGATGAAAATACGCTGGAAATTCCCGGCGGGCAGCACTATCTTCCCTGTGATTACACCGTGGAAGGCGATTACAGCCAGGCGGCTTTTCCTGCCGTGCTGGGCGCTGTGACCGGCGGTGTGGCCATCACCGGCCTGTCTGAGGAGACCTTGCAGGGCGATGCCGCCATTCTGGAGATCCTCCGGCGGTGCGGCGCAAGATTCACCCGCACCGGGCAGGGCGTGGTGTTTGAAAAGGCCCCGCTCCACGGAACGGACATCGACCTTGCCGACTGCCCCGACCTTGGCCCCGTGCTGATGGTGCTGGGCCTGCTGTGTGAGGGCACCACAGTCATCCGCAACGCCGAGCGTCTCCGCATCAAGGAGAGTGACCGCATCGAGGCCATGGAGACCGAGCTGCGGGCCTGCGGCGGGCAGCTGGAGAGCGAGGGCGGCACCATTACCATCCATGGTTGTGCCGGAGCGCTCCATGCCCCGGAGCAGCCGCTTTCCGGCCACAACGACCACCGCGTGGTGATGAGCCTTGCGGTGCTGGCGCTGGCCGCCGGGCTGGCCCTGCCCATCAGCGGAGCCGAGGCCATTGCCAAGAGCTGGCCGGATTTTCTGGAAGCCATCAAGCCTTTGGGCGCGGAGGTGGAACATGTTGGATAAATCAAAGCGTTATCTCATTGTGGGTCTGGGCCTGCTGGGCGGCAAGTACGCCTTGGAGCTGAGCAGGGCCGGGTTCCATGTGGACGGCATCAACCGCAGTGAGGGCCATCTGCAGTATGCCCTCGACCACGGCTATATCGCCAGCGGCAAGACCCACGATTTTGAGGATCTGGTATGTCAGGCCGATCATATCATCTTTGGCTTGTACCCCACGGCCCTGATCGAGTGGTTCCGGACCTACGGCCACCTGCTGAAGGAGGGCTGCATCTTTACCGATGTGTCGGGCGTAAAGACTGGTCTGGTGGAGCCCATCCAGGCCATGTGCAGGCCGGGCGTGGAGTTCATTGCCAGCCACCCCATGGCGGGCCGTGAGACCTCCAGCGTGGAGCACGCCGCCGAGGTGAATTTTGCCCCGGCCAACTTCATTGTGACCCCCACGGAAAAGAACACCCCGGAGGCCATTCAGTGGGCCAGGGAGCTGGCCGAGGTGCTGGGCTTCAAGCATATCTGCACCCTGACCGTGCAGGAGCATGACAGGATGATCGGCTATGTCAGCCAGCTCTGCCATGCCATCGCCGTCAGCCTGATGTGCGCCAACGACAATACCTCGCTGTGCGAGTACACCGGCGATTCCTTCCGGGACCTGACCCGCATTGCACGCATCAACGATAAGATGTGGGCGGAGCTGTTCCTCTGGAACAAGGAAAACCTCATCTCCGAGATCGACCAGTTCAGCGGGGCGCTGAACGAGATGCGCAACGCCCTTGTGGCCGATGACCGGGAAAAGCTGGAGGAGATGTTCCGCCTGTCCACCCAGCGCCGCGCGGCGTTTGATAAGAAAGCGCCGTAACCTTTTCAGCACACAGCACTGCTGTTTTTTTCTGGCTCCCCTGCTGGGGGGGAGCTGGAAGCGAGACTGAGAGGTTTGGCACAACACGAAAAAATGAGGTGTACCGAATGCCCAAACAGGAAGGCCAGAAATCCAAGCTGCTGGCGCTATTGCGCATTTTTGAGCAGCAGACCGATGAAAACCACCTGCTGAACGTGCCGCAGCTGGTGGAGCTGCTGGAGGCGCAGGGCATCCGCTGCGAGCGCAAGAGCGTGTACAGCGATATTGAGGCACTGGGTGCGCTGGGCTATGACATCAAGCTGCGCCGGGGCCGGGGCGGCGGGTATTTCCTTGCCAGCCGAACCTTTGATCTGGCGGAGCTCAAGCTGCTGGTGGATGCCGTGCAGGCAAGCCGGGTGGTATCCGGCACCACGAGCAGGCGGCTGATCCACAAGCTGGAAAAGCTCTGCTCCAACTACGAGGGCAGCCAGCTGCAGCGTCAGGTCTATGTGGAGGGCCGCCCCAAGACCGACAGCAAGAGCCTGCTGTACAGCATCGATGCCCTGCACGAGGCCATCAACAACGGTAAAATGGTGGAGTTCCTCTACAGAAAAGCCGACAGCCGCGAGAAAGAGAAAAGGACCGTCAGCCCGTGGCGGCTGGCCTGGGAGAACGGGTGCTACTACCTCATTGCCTTTGCCGACGAAAAGGGCATCCGCCATTACCGGGTGGACAAGATGAGCGGGGTCCGGGTGCTGGATGCGCCCCGGCGGGGTCAGGAGCAGTTTGCGGATCTTGACCTGCCTGCCTATCTGCGCAAGCACTTTGGAATGTACGGCGGGCCGGAGCATCGCGTTACCCTACGGTGCACCGCTGATCTGGAAGGTGCCATGCGGGAGCGCTTTGGCGCAACGCCCATGTTTTTACCCGAGGAGAATGGCTGCTTCCATTTTGATGTCCCCATCTGCGTCAGTGACCAGTTCTATGGCTGGGTCTGCGGCTTTGGCGGCAAGATAGAAGTGGTCGCCCCGCCCGAAGTGCGGCAGGGAATGCGGGAGATGACCGCCCGGCTGGCAGAACAGCATCAATAACAAAAAAGGACTGCGAAAGCAGTCCTTTTTGCGTGTTTACGGTTCCTTCAATTCCAGATCACTGGGCAGGATCAGATCCAGCGCGGCAGCGGGCTCGGCGACAAGGCGGCGGCTCTGGTGGAAGATGGCCTTTTCCAGTGTGTTGCGGGCAAGGCGGCCATTGCCGGCGGTGCGGGCATCGGATTCCTGCCAGCGGGCATAATAGCCCAGCAGGGGTTCGGTGCAGGCTTCGGCCAGGGTGTAGCCCTTGTTTTTGGCAAGGACCTGGGTGATCTGCAGCAGCTCCACGGCGGTGTAGTCCGGGAACTCGATCCGGTTGGGAAAACGGCTGGCAAGGCCGCTGTTGGCGGTGAGGAAGGTCTCCATCTCCCTGGTGTAACCTGCCAGAATGACCACCAGCTCATCCCGGTGATCCTCCATCCCCTTTACCAGCGTGTCAATGGCTTCCAGCCCGAAGCTGTCCTGCTCACCGCGGTAGAGGCTGTATGCCTCGTCAATGAAGAGCACACCACCCAGCGCGCTCTCGATGACGCTGTTGGTCAGGGGGGCGGTGTGGCCGGTGTAGCGGCCCACCAGGTCGGCACGGGTCACCTCCACCAACTGGCCGCCATTGAGGGCACCGATGGCTTTCAGGTATTTCGCCACCAGCCGGGCAATGGTGGTCTTGCCGGTGCCGGGGTTGCCCGTGAAGATCATGTGCATCGAAAGGCTGGCAGTCTTGAGCCCGGCGGCGGCGCGGCGCTGCTGCACCTGCAGGTTGTCGGCCAGACCGAACACATATTCCTTGACCGGGGCAAGGCCCACCAGCTCGTTGATCTCGGCGCGGATGGCATCCAGCGCGCCGGTGTAGGCGGCAGGCAGCAGGTCGAACAGGGGCTGGTCTGCGCCGTCGTTCAGGCGGAACAGCACCCCTTCCGGCCCGGCGGTCAGGGTCACGGTGCCGGTAAGGGTTTCATCGGTCCGCAGACAGTATTCGCTCAGGGCACGGAAGATGCGGTCACAGCATTCGGCCAGCCCGGCGGCACCCTTCTGCGCGGTGCACTGGGCTGCGACATAGTCCCGCACATCGGCCCCGGCGGAAAGGGTCAGCCCCAGCCGGGTGCGGATCTTCTGGGCCAGCGCGTTGAGCTGCTGTGCGGCAAGGGCGGCCAGATCCTCCCGGGTGTAGGAGGCCGTCTCGCAGACATCCCCCAGTGCCGACACCAGCGCCGCACCGAATTTGTCAGCCAGTGCCTCCCGGCCCTTGTGGGAGTAGAAGATGAGGTATTTGCCGCAGGGGTCGATGCGGCTGACGGCTCCCGGGGCCAGCGCCGTGCCTGCATCCACAAGGATGCCCTCTTTGTTCACGAGATACCGGCTGGACAGGGGGGCACTGCCCTTGACGGCCAGATCAGACAGGGTCTTCAGAAAGCCGGGATAGCAGCTCTCATAGTGCTCAAAGGCAAGGATCTCCCCGGGTGCGTGCAGGGCAGCGTAGAGGTCCTGCAGGAAGAGCTTCTCGGCTCCGGAATTGGGGTAAAGGGCCAGATCCAGCGTGGCGATCCTGTCGCTCTGCAAAAGGCCCCGGGCCGCCATGCAGCGGACAGTTTCTTCCAGTGCAAAATGCCTGCCTGTGCCTGCCCCGCCTGTGAGCAGGATGACGTTGCGGGCGGCGGGGGCTTCGGTGCCCAGCACAAAGGGGCGGCGCATGGCCCGCACCACGCTGTCCACAAAAGCATCCTGCCCCAGCACCGTCTGCTTGACCTCGGCGGCAAGGCCTTCAAAGCTGCCCAGGTGCTCCGGCTTCACGTCGGTGGTGCCCCTGGCCAGCAGGCCTTCGTCCTCCATGTCCCGCAGCATCTGGCGGCTGCTTTCCAGCGCGGCGGCGGTGGCATCGCTCTGGGTTTTGAGCTGGGCGTTCTGCTGCTTCAACAGCTCATCCAGCCGTTTCTGTTGTTCCAGAAGCGCCGCGTTCAGGTCAGGCAGGGCGGCGCTGCCGCCTGCTTTGGGTGCAGAAGTGCCGGGGGCGGCCTTGAATCTGCCCCCCGGGCCGAACACGCCGTTCATCAGACTTTCCCAATCATCGGTGTATGCCATAAAACTTCCCTCCGTGCAGTGCTTTTTCTTTCAGTATAGTGGAGTCTGGTACGTTTTGCAAGGAAAGGGTTGAAATAAAGGACAAAGTTCGTTACACTATTGTCAAATGAAAGGATGAATTGCCATGGAGCCAAGAACACCTGCTGAATGGAAGACGCTGTTTGAGAGCGAAGCCTTTGCCCGCCAGACGGAATACTACGGCCCGCTGGGGGTGGAGTATACCCCCGCCGGGACACACCTGCGCCTGTGGGCTCCCACGGCAAAACAGGCAGCAGTGAACCTGTACCGCCGGGGCACCGGCGGGGCCTGTGTGGGCACCCTGCCCCTGCAGCAGCAGGACAAGGGTGTGTGGAGCATCTATCTGCCCGGCGACCAGCACGGAAAATACTACGATTTCACCCTTACCACCCCGTTTGGCACCTGCAATGCAGCGGACCCTTACGCCCGCTCGGCAGGGGTGAACGGGGTGCGCAGCATGATCTTTGACCCGGCCCGGGTAGACCCGCAGGGCTGGGAGCGGGATGTGCGGCCGGTGATCCCACCGGCCCGGCGCAGCGTTTGGGAGGTCAGCGTCCGGGATTTCTCGCAGGACCCGGCCAGCGGTGTGCACACAGCCTGGCGGGGCAAATTTCTGGCCTTTACCCAACAGGGCACGACCCTGAGCAGCGACGGCATCCACCCCACCTGCCTGAATTACCTCAAACGGCTGGGGGTGAGCTATGTCCAGCTCATGCCCATCTTCGATTTTGGCAGCGTGGATGAGAGCCGCCCCCTGACCCGGCAGTATAACTGGGGCTACGACCCCACCAACTTCAATGTGCCCGAGGGCAGCTACTCCACCGACCCCACCCGGGGTGAGGTGCGGGTGCGGGAGTGCAAGCAGATGATCGCGGCCCTCCATGCGGCGGGCATCGGCGTTGTAATGGACGTGGTGTATAACCACATGTACCGCTCCGATAATGTGCTGAACCGGGTGGTGCCCCTCTACTACTTCCGCCAGAACGACGACGGTTCCCTCTCCAACGGCAGCGGCTGCGGCAACGAGTTTGCCTCCGAGCGGCCCATGGCCCGGCGCTATCTCATTGATTCGGTGCTCTACTGGGCACGGGAATATCACATCGACGGCTTCCGGTTTGACCTGATGGGCCTGTATGACGTGGAGACCATGAACCTCCTCCGGGCTGAACTGGACAAGCTGCCCGGTGGGCGGGATATCCTGATGTACGGTGAGCCGTGGCAGGGCGGCTGCAGCGCCCTGCACCGGTACGAGGCCAACAAGAACAACCTGAATATGCTGAACGAGCGCATCGGCATCTTTTGCGACAACACCCGGGATGCCATCAAGGGCGGCTGCTTCGATGCCCGGGAGCCGGGCTTTGTGGAGGGCAAGCCCGGGAGTTTCTGGGATATCGGTGCTTCGGTGGCGGCGTGGTGCCGCAGTGAAAAGCTGCCGCCTCACGCCCCGGGGCAGATCATCAGCTACGTTTCGGCCCACGACAACTTTACCCTGTGGGATAAGCTCCTGATGGTGCGCTACGCCCGCCCGGAGTTTGCCGCTGTGGACAAGACCGCCCTGGCCCAGAACCGGCTGGCAGCGGGCATCTACCTGACCAGCATGGGCCTGCCTTTCTGGCAGGCGGGCGAGGAGTTTGCCCGCACCAAGAAGGGGCAGGGCAACAGCTACCGCTCCAGCCCGGCCCTCAACCGGCTGGACTGGCACCGGGCCGAACAGTTCCACAGCCTTGTGGATTACTACCGCGGGCTCATTGGTCTGCGGGCGGCGTTCCCCCGGCTGGGCGCGCTGGACAAGGCCAGCCCTGCCGCCATCGAGTTCTTCCCGCTGGAACAGCCTCTTGTGGGCTGGCGGCTCCCCGCCCAGTGGGGCGACGGCGCGGCATGGAGCGCCCTGTGCGTCTACTATAACCCCACCGAGACGGCGCAGGTCGTCACCCTGCCCGGCGGCAGCTGGAAGCTGCTGAGTGACGGCATCTCCTCCAGCCTGTGGCGGGGCAGCAGCCGCATCTGCACCGGCCAGACCGTCCTCCTGCCCCTGAGTGCCACCGTGTTCGGGCAGGTATAAAAATACGGTCTGCCGTTGCTTGACAACCTGCAATTAAAAATCCCCTGACCAGTTCAACGCCGGTCAGGGGATTTTTGATTTATGGATCAGGAAAAAGATTGGGGAGAATCAGGAGTTTTTCTGTGCCTGCTGAGTCTGGGCGTTCTTTTCGCCCAGGGTCAGGCTGACGGTCTGCATCTGGCCTTCCCGGGCCACGGTGATGGAAAGGGTATCACCGGCGGCATGCTGCTGGATCAGGGTGCCAAGGTCGTCCTTCTGGGCGATCTCGGTGCCGTCGATGCTCACGATGCGGTCACCGGTCTTCAGACCGGCCTTGTCGGCGGGGCCGCCCTGCACAACATCCACAACGTAAACGCCGTAGGCATTGACGTTGAGCTGTGCGGCGGTCTGGGCATCGGTCACAGCCAGATAGGTGATGCCCATGTAGGGGCGGCCGGAGACATAGCCATTCTCCAGCAGATCCTGTGCCACCTTGATGGCATCGTTGATGGGGATGGCAAAGCCCAGACCCTCCGCATCGCTGGAGGAGGACTTTGCGTTGACCAGACCGATGAGCTCACCGTTCATGTTGAACAGGCCGCCGCCGGAGTTGCCGGGGCTGACAGAGGCATCCATCTGGATCAGGGACATGGTGTTGGTGGAGCTGGTGCCCTGAATGGTCACGCTGCGGTTCAGGGCGCTGACGATGCCGCTGGTCACGGTGCCGCCCAGCTCACCCAGCGGGTTGCCCACGGCCAGCACGCTCTCGCCCACGGCAAGGCTGTCGCTGTTGCCAACGGTGGCGGGGGTCAGGTCAGTGGCATCGATCTTGAGGACAGCCACATCGCTGGTGTCATCCTCGCCCACCACGGTGGCGGGGTAATCGGTATCGCCGATGGTTACGGTGATGTTGGACGCGCCGGACACAACATGCGCACAGGTCAGGATATAACCGTCGGAGCTGATCACGACACCGCTGCCAGCGCCGCTCTCCACCTGGCTCTGGCCGTACCAGGACCACTGGGAGTAGACCACCTGCTCGGTGGTAATGACCACAACGCTGGGGCTGACCATCTCAGAGACCTGAGCGGTGGTCATGCCGGAAGCGGTGTTCACCGCGGAGGCAGAGCCGGAATCACTGCTGGACGTGGAGGAAGGTGCCACCTGCTGGATGACCACCTTGCCGCCTGTGTTGCCCACCCGGGCTCCAACAAAGCCGCCGACAAAGCCCATGGCTGCTGCCAGCACCAGCGCAACTGCACTGCGGGCGATATTGCCGTTTTTCCGGCGGCGCTTTTTGGGAGGCTGCTTGGGGCTTCCCTGTGCGGCCTGATACCGGGGGCCTTCCGGAGGCGGCACCGCGCCGCCATCGCTGCCGCTGTTCGGCTCGGCCTGGGGGGCAGCCTGTGCGGCCTCGCCGTAGGTGCCTGCCGTGTTGGCGGTGTTCATGCCGGAGGAGCCGACGTTGGGGTAGCCGGTCTCGCCGGTCTGGCTATGTTCAGAGGAATAATCGTATTCCCACTTGTTCTCGTTATCCATACTGGTTACTTCCTTTCTCAAAGGGAATGGTTCGGAGGGGGCGCTTCTGCCGCACCTCCTTGGAACTGTTTCTATTGTATCCGGTAATTGTGAAAAGGAATCGCTGACCGGGTGAAGAATATGTGAAATAAGGTCGCAGCGGGAAGCCTTGACAGCGGCGCGGGGGCTTGGTATTTTAAAGGTGCAGCGCAGAAGCCGGCAGCGTTGCGAAACCTCTCCGTCATCTTCGCTTTGCTAAACCTCTCAGTCGCGGGCGCTGCCGCGACAGCTCCCCTAGTAGGGGAGCCCTTGGCAGAGGATTTGTTTTTCGCAATGATCGCTGGCGCTCCAAAACCAATGCCTGCCGCAGGACAAACAGGAGCGAAGCGCTGACCCACGAAAACGCGACGGTATGCCAAGGCCTCTCCTACTAGGAGAGGTGGCATCGAGCGAAGCGATGATGACGGAGAGGTTTAGCCCAGCAGGGCAAGCCCGCGAAAAGGAGCAAATTATGAAACTGGAAAAGATTCCGGGCGGTTATGCCCTGTATAAAGAGAAAACCATCATTGGCACCTGCCGGGCCCGGCCCGCGGAGCAGGGCGCGGACATCACTGCCCTGACCATTGTGCCGGAATGGCGGCGCAAGGGCTACGGTTCCTACCTGTTAAAAGAGGTATTGCGCAGCCTGGGCGGCTATGACAAAGAGAGCGCCACGGTGTTCACGGCTCCTCTGCCTGCCGATGCGGGGGAGCTGGCCTTCTGGGCAAAGTTCGGCTTTGCGGCAGAGGGCAGCGGCCTGTGCCGCCGCCGCACCCCCGACCTGACGGCCGTGAAGCTTGTGCAGGACTTCCTCGCCGCGCGGCTGGCTGACCCCAGGCTCTGCATCGATGCCACCTGCGGCAACGGGGGCGACACGGCCTTTCTCTGCCGCCTTGTGGGCGAAGAGGACCGAGTGCTGGGCTTTGACATCCAGCCCGAAGCCATTGCCTCCACCCGACAGAACCTTGCACGGAAGGGCCTTGCGGCAGAGCTTCACTGCGACAGCCACGCCAACCTCTTACAATATGTACAGCCCGGCACCGTCGATGCCGTGATGTTCAACTTCGGCTGGCTGCCCGGTGCCGACCACGGGGTGTTCTCCCACGCCCAAAGCAGCATCCCGGCGCTGGAAGCTGCCCTCGAGGCCCTGCGGCCCGGCGGGGTGCTCAGCGCCATCCTGTACAGCGGCAAGGTCATCGGTTCCGACGAAAAGACCGAGATCCTCCAATGGATGCGCTCCCGGCCCCTGAAACAGTGCACCGCCCTTGTCTGCGGTTTCGCCAATTGGGCCGATACCGCCCCCTTGCCCTGCTTCCTCCTGAAAAAATAACAAAAACTCTTGCATCTAGGTGGAATTGCTGGTAAAATATAAGTTGTGTGTAATTTTGGAGGGCAGGTTCTGCTCTGTACAACCTCTCAGTCTCGCATTCGCTCGACAGCTCCCCTAGTAGGGGAGCCCTTGGCATTGCGTAAAGCTTTCCCGTTTTGCCAAGGCCTCTCCTACTAGGAGAGGTGGCATTGCGTAGCAATGACGGAGAGGTTGTACAAAGACGAAGCCTGCCCAAGAGCAAGAAACTATGGGAGTTTCCGATGTAAGTGCATCTTTGTTTTGACAAATATCCCCCATCAATTTAGGAGAAATCAATATATGACAAATCGTGAAGAGATCGAGCGCCGCCGGACGTTTGCGATCATCAGCCACCCCGATGCCGGCAAAACGACCCTGACCGAAAAGCTGCTGCTGTACGGTGGAGCCATCAATCAGGCCGGCTCCGTCAAGGGCAAGCAGAGCGCCAAGCACGCTGTGTCCGACTGGATGGACATCGAGAAGCAGCGCGGTATTTCTGTCACTTCCTCTGTCCTGCAGTTCAACTATGCAGGCAAGTGCGTGAACATTCTGGATACCCCGGGCCATCAGGACTTTTCGGAGGATACCTACCGCACCCTGATGGCAGCGGACTCCGCTGTCATGGTCATCGATGCGGCAAAGGGCGTTGAGGCCCAGACCATCAAGCTGTTCAAGGTCTGCACCCTGCGTCACATCCCCATCTTTACCTTCATCAACAAGATGGACCGCGAAGCCCGCGACCCCTTTGAGCTGATGGAGAACATTGAGGAGATCCTGGGCATCAAGACCTACCCCATGAACTGGCCCATCGGCTGCGGCAAGGAGTTCAAGGGCGTGTTTGACCGCAACACCCGCAAGGTGCTGGCTTTCTCCAGCGACGGCCGCGCCAACGGCGTGAAGAAGGTCAACGAGACCGAGGCCGAACTGGGCGATGCCGCACTGGACGAGCTGCTGACCCCCTACCTGCACCAGCAGCTGGTGGACGAGATCGAGCTGCTGGACGGCGCTGCCGAGGAATTTGACCTCGACAAGGTGCTGCGCGGTGAGCTGAGCCCCGTGTTCTTTGGCTCTGCTCTGACCAACTTCGGCGTGGAGCCCTTTCTGGAAAACTTCCTGCGGCTCACCCCCACCCCGCTGGCCCGTGTGGACAGCCTGACCGGCGAGCCGGTGGACCCCTGCCGCGACGAGTTCTCGGCCTTCATCTTCAAGATCCAGGCCAACATGAACAAGGCCCACCGTGACCGCATCGCCTTTATGCGCATCTGCTCCGGCAAGTTCGAGCGCGGCATGGAGGCTTACCACGTGCAGGAGGGCAAGAACATCAAGCTTGCCACCGGCACCCAGCTGATGGCGCAGGATCGCGCCATCGTGGATGAGGCCTACGCGGGCGATATCATCGGCCTGTTTGACCCGGGCATCTTCTCCATCGGCGACACCCTGTGCACCGGCAAAAAGAAGGTCGAGTTTGCGGGCATCCCCACCTTCTCACCGGAGCATTTTGCCCGCATCGAGCAGAAGGACACCATGAAGCGCAAGCAGTTCGTGAAGGGTATGGAGCAGATCGCCCAGGAGGGTGCCATCCAGATCTTCCGCGAAGTCGGCGGCGGCATGGAGGAGGTCGTGGTCGGCGTGGTCGGTGTGCTGCAGCTGGAAGTGCTGGAGTACCGCCTGAACACCGAGTACAACGTGGAGATCCGGATGCAGCAGCTGCCCTTTGAGCAGCTGCGCTGGGTGAAGAACGACCCCGACACCTACAACCTGCGCGACCTGGATCTGACCAGCGATACCAAGGCTGTGGAGGATATGAAGGGCAACCGTCTGCTGCTGTTCACCTCTGATTGGGCCGTCCGCTGGGCTGAGACCCACAACGACACGCTGGAATTGAGCGAGTTCGGCAATATCTGATTGGAAAAAAGAGAGCTGCCGTGCGGAGCTGACTCGCACCGCAGTTCTCTTTTTTATAAAAAGCAAAAATACAACAAAAGATGCCAGCCTCTGTATGAATGGTTCCCATTGCGGGGAACACTGCTGGCATGGAGGGAAACGTATATGGAAAACCTGAACATTGGCCGCAGCGGCATCGAAGTGCCTTTTCTGGGCATGGGCACCTGGGCCATCGGCGGCGGCAGCTGGTGGGGCGACAACGATGATGCCCTTTCGGTCAAAGCCATCCAGACTGCTGTGGAGCAGGGCATCCGGTGGATCGACACCGCGCCCATCTACGGCCTGTACCACAGCGAGACCGTGGTGGGCGAGGCCCTGAAGCACATCGACCGGGACAAGGTGGTGCTCTCCACCAAATGCGGCCTGGAGTGGCGGCATGAAACGCCGGTGCTCCACAAGGTCGTGGACGGCACCGCCGTCTACCGGGACCTCTCGGCGCAGAGCATCATTGAGGACGTGGAGGACAGCCTGCGCCGCCTGGGCACCGACCACCTGGATGTGCTGTACACCCACTGGCAGAGCCCGGACCTCGGCCTCTATCCGCTGGAGGAGACCGTGGAGGCCATGATGAAGCTGAAGGAGCAGGGCAAGATCCGCGCCATTGGTGCGTCCAACGTGACGGCGGATCTCATCCGGGGCTACTGCCGGTACGGCCAGCTGGATGTCATTCAGGAGAAGTACAGCCTGCTGACCCGCCGCATCGAAAAGCAGCTCCTGCCCACCTGCAGGGAGCTGGGCGTTTCGGTGCAGGCCTACTCCCCGCTGGAGCAGGGTCTGCTCACCGGCAGGGTCACCATGGAGACCACTTTCCCCGAGGGCAGCACCCGGAACAGCAACCCCAGCTTCCAGCCCGCCCGCCGGAAGCAGGCGCTGGACCTGCTGGCCAAGTGGGACGACCTGACCGGAAAATACGACTGCACCATGGCCCAGCTGGTCATTGCCCTGACGGCCCGGATGATCCCCGGCCTGCATGTGCTGTGCGGTGCCCGCACCCCGGAGCAGGTGCTGGACAATGCCGGTGCCCTGAACATCAAACTGGATGGCGCGGATGCCGTCCGCATGAAGTGGGACGTGGATGCCATTTCCTGAGCCGGTGCTTCAGAACAAAAGCAGATAACAAAAAGGGACGATGCCGCAATGGTAGCACCAGATAAGAAAACATTGAAAAAGTCAGTGAAATCAATGTTTTTCATGGTGCAAACACGGTGCGAAGTCGAAACAATCAAATACTGACAGGCTCAAAGGGCGTTGATATGCAAGTATCAGCGCCCTTTTCCTGTACCCACAAGCCATAGGCATTGAAAACCTATGGCGTTTTTTTATACCCATTTTGAAGGAGGCTGGCAATGAAACTGACAGAAGCAGAAATGAGGATGGTGTTTCAGATTGAAAGTACCAATCAGAACGCCGCCATGAATGAGATTTACATGACATGGCGCTATGCGCCGAACCCGGCAACGAAAGAAACGGCGGAAGGCCTTCTGGACAAGCTCCGTCCCCTGTCGGATCAGGAGTGCATGGATTTGATCCGCAAAGCGCAGGCCGAATACCGTCTGCCGGAGAAAGCCCGCACCATCGGAGAAATGCTGGCAGAAGCCAGACAGCAATCCGGGGCGCAGAAGTTATCCGGCCATGACATTATGGCTTTGGAGCGTTTCGACCCGGCAACCAGACACATGATCGTCTTTGATGTTCTTACCCATGACTCGCCTGTTGGCTGGAAAGGTGAGAAAATGCGCCTGTTCCTGACTGACGCCGGATACAGCAAGGCTTTGGAGAATCAGGAACAGGGGCACATCAAAATCCGTAGCCATGCGAAGGTGCTTTCCGGCGACCTCCACTATGACCATAAAGACCGTGAGAGGTAGCCGACTGAAAACTGTATCAAAATCAGTAGGATATCTTCTGTTTTTCCCCCTGTGGCTTGCGTTCTGAACAGGGCGTGGATGTTTTCCCATGCGGGAGAAAACGGAGGCATACAGACGGGTAAACCGCTCAAAATCAACACTTTTTATTTTCACAGGAAGGAGGTGCGAAGATGGCTGTTTTTCGTATTGAAAAGACCCGTGATTATACGGTCATGTCGAACCATCACTTGAAAGATCGGACGCTGACCCTGAAATCCAAAGGGCTGCTGTCCATGATGTTGTCGCTCCCTGACGAGTGGAATTACACCACCAGAGGTCTTGCGGCGATCTGCCGGGAAGGTGTGGACAGCATCGGTGCGGCATTGAAGGAGCTGGAAAACCACGGGTATATCCGGCGCACCCAGCTTCGGGACGAAAAAGGCAAGATCACGGATACCGAGTATGTCATTTACGAAATGCCTCAGTGCGAGCCGCCGTCAAGCCCAGGTACGCCTTTACCGGGTACGGCAAAGCCATATACGGAAAACCCGGATATGGGTATCCCGGATACGGCGGAACCGTGTACGGAAAACCCTGCACAATTAAATACTAATCAACCAAAGACTGATTTATCAAGTACGGAACTATCAAATCCTATCCAATCAAATCCCCCTACCCCCGCAGGGGCAAGGATGGGAACGGATCGGATGGGAGCCAGAGAATGTTATCGTGAAGTGATTTTGGATAACATCGAGTACAGCTATCTGGTGCAGGACAGCCACATCGACCGTGAGCAGCTTGACGAGATCGTTGACCTGATCGTGGATACCGTGTGTTCTGCCCGCAAAGTCATCCGTATTGCCGGAGACGATTATCCGGCGGAGGTAGTAAAGTCCCGGTTTATGAAGCTGGACAGTTCCCATGTTCAGTATGTTATGGACTGCATGAAGGACAACACCACCTATGTCCGCAATATCAAGAAATATCTTCTGGCGGCGCTGTATAACGCCCCGACCACCATCAACAGCTACTATTCTTCCCTGGTGCAGCACGATATGTACGGGGACGGGCAAAGGGGGCGAGGCTAAATGCAGGAGGAAGTAACGCGAGGTGCCGTGACGCTCATTGTTGACGGAGCCAAGCTAAGTGAGCAGGTCTTTGAAAAGGCCGTCAAAAAGTTCCTGGAGGAAATCCAGAAAAGCCAGAAGCCCAAAATCTACCGCGGCAGGCAGAGCCTTAAACAGCTTGCCAGCCAGAACGCAGGTCTTGCCAATATTGAGATCAGCGACAAGAATATCAAGGCTTTCTCCCATGTAGCGAAGAAATACCATGTAGATTTTGCCTTGAAGAAAGACACCGCCGCAGAGCAGCCCCGTTACCTGGTCTTTTTCAAAAGCCGGGACGCGGATGCCATCACAGCGGCATTTCAGGAGTTTGCCAGCCGCAAAATGAGCCGTGAGGAAAAGCCCTCCATCCGGGAGCGGCTGACCCAGGCGAAGGAACAGGCGGCGGAGAAACCGGAACACCGCACCATTGACCGGGAGAAAGTAAAGGTCAAAGATCGGAGCGTGCAGAGATGAACATGAAAAAACTGTTTTTGCTGAACCTTCCGTATCTTCTGTTTGTGTATCCCTTCGATAAGCTGGCACAGGCTTTTCGGCTTGCGCCCGGTTCTGACCTCTCCGGCAAGCTGCTTTCTATCGGGGACGGCTTCACGGCAGCACTTTCCTCCCTGTGGCTCAGTTTTCATCCCACGGACCTGCTGATCGGCATAGCCGGTGCGGTGATTCTCCGCATGGCAGTCTACCTGAAAGGCAAGAACGCCAAGAAATACCGCCACGGGATCGAGTATGGCTCTGCCCGGTGGGGTACGGCGGCGGATATTGCTCCCTACATGGACAAGGACTTTTTCCAAAACATCCCCATGACGCAGACGGAACGGATCACGATGGCGAGCCGTCCAAAGCAGCCGAAGTATGCCAGAAATAAAAACATTCTGGTGATCGGCGGTTCCGGTAGCGGCAAGACGCGGTTCTTCTGTAAGCCGTCGCTGCTGCAAGCTCATTCGTCCTATGTCTGCACTGATCCGAAAGGAACCTTGCTGCCGGAGATCGGCGCTTTCCTGGAACGGAAGAAATACCGTATCAAATGCCTCAACCTGATAAACTTCCGAAAATCCATGAAATACAATCCACTGGCTTACATTCGGTCAGAGAAAGATATCTTAAAGCTGGTGAACGCCCTGATTATGAACACGAAGGGCGAAGGAGAAAAATCTTCGGAAGATTTCTGGGTCAAAGCAGAACGCCTCTATTATTCCGCACTGATCGGCTACATCTGGTACGAGGCCACGGAGGAAGAAAAGAACTTCATCACGCTTCTGGACCTTATCAATGCCAGTGAAGCCAGAGAGGACGACGAAACCTATCAAAGCCCGGTGGACCTGCTTTTTTCTCAGTTGGAAGAACGGGAGCCGGACCATTTCGCCGTCAAGCAGTACCGCAAATTCAAGATGGCGGCGGGCAAAACCTTAAAATCCATCCTCATTTCCTGCGGTGCCAGGCTTGCTCCCTTCGACATCAAGGAGCTGCGGGACCTGATGGAATATGACGAACTGGAACTGGATACCCTGGGCGATCAAAAGACGGCGCTGTTTGTGATCCTGTCAGATACGGACAGCACTTTCAATTTCGTGGCCGCCCTTATGTACAGTCAGCTTTTCAATCTGCTCTGCGACAAGGCGGATGACTTCTACGGCGGGCGGCTACCTGTCCATGTCCGTCTGATCCTGGACGAGTTTGCCAACATCGGCCAGATACCGAACTTCGATAAGCTGATCGCCACCATCCGAAGCCGTGAGATATCGGCTTCTATTATTTTACAGTCACAGAGCCAGTTAAAGACCATCTACAAGGACGCGGCAGATACCATCGTCGGTAACTGTGACAGCACCTTGTTTTTGGGAGGCAAGGAGAAATCCACCCTCAAGGAAATTTCGGAGCTGCTGGGGAAAGAGACCATTGATCTCTATAATCAGTCCGAAAACCGGGGCAGCCAGGTTTCCCACGGCCTCAGTTATCAGAAATTAGGAAAGGAGTTGATGACCCAGGACGAATTGGCAGTGATGGACGGCGGCAAGTGTATCTTCATGCTGCGGGGCGTGCGCCCGTTCCTTTCGGACAAGTACGACCTCACCCGGCACCCGAATTACAGATACACAGCCGACGCCGACCCTAAAAATGTCTTTGACATGGAACGGTACATGAAGAAGCAGCGTGCCGTGGTAAAGCCCACGGACACCTTCGATGTGTACGAGATTGACGCAACAACTTAACCCAAAATCAAAAACATTTTTTAGGAGGATTATTTTATGGAATTTTTCAACAGCGCAGTTGGTGTTTTGCAGACTCTCGTGGTGGCTCTGGGCGCAGGTCTTGGTATCTGGGGCGTTATCAACCTTCTGGAAGGTTATGGCCAGGACAACCCTGCTTCCAAAAGCCAGGGTATGAAACAGTTGATGGCCGGCGGCGGTGTCGCCCTCATCGGCATCACCCTTGTACCTCTGCTCTCCGGCCTGTTCGGTTGATCGTCCGGCGGTGATCGCTTATGGGCGGCATACTCGACAAACTCGATGAATGGCTCCGAGGGCTGCTCATCGAGGGGATCACGGGAAACCTGTCGGGCATGTTCGATACGGTCAATACCAAAGTAGGCGAGATCGCCGGTGAAGTGGGACAGACGCCGCTGGCATGGAACAGCGGCGTCTTTTCTATGATCCGAAACCTCTCTGAAACGGTGATCGTTCCAATCGCCGGGGTTATCCTGACATTCGTAATGTGTTATGAGCTGATCCAGCTTGTGACAGAGAAAAACAATCTGCACGATGTAGATACCTGGATGTTCTTCAAGTGGATTTTCAAGACCTTCTGTGCCGTTCTCATTGTGACGAACACATGGAATATCGTCATGGGTATCTTCGATGTGGGGCAAAGCGTTGTAAACAGCAGCGCAGGTGTCATCATCGGAAATACCTCCATTGATATCAGCAGCGTCATCACGGATATGGAGGCGCAGCTTGAAGCCCTGGGCACGGGAGAACTGTTCGGGCTGTGGTTCCAGTCCCTTTTCGTGGGACTTACCATGAACGCCCTTTCCATCTGTATCATGCTTGTCATCTACGGCCGCATGATCGAGGTGTATTTGACAACTTCCGTTGGACCGATTCCGCTTGCCACTATGACAAACCGGGATTGGAGCCATACAGGACAGAACTACTTGAAATCCCTGTTTGCATTGGCGTTCCAGGCATTTCTAATCATGGTGTGCGTGGGAATCTACTCTGTTTTGGTACAGAGTATCGCCACGGACGGAAATATCTCAGGCGCGATATGGGCCTGCATGGGCTACACGGTCCTGCTGTGCTTCGCCCTGTTCAAGACCGGCAGCCTCTCTAAGAGCCTGTTCGGAGCGCATTAAGGAGGCTTGGTAAATTGGCGTATGTAACCATTCCAAAGGATTTGACGAAAGTAAAATCCAAAGTGCTGTTTGGGCTTACCAAACGGCAGCTTATATGTTTCGGAGCGGCGGCACTCATCGGAGTACCGCTTTTCTTTTTGCTCAGACGCACGGCCAGCAACAGCGCCGCCGCGTTCTGCATGATTATCGTCATGCTCCCGTTCTTTCTGCTCGCCATGTATGAGCGGCATGGTCAACCCCTGGAGGTGGTGGCCGGACAGGTCATCCGCTGTATGTTCCTGCGGACGAAGGAACGGCCTTACCAGACAAACAATTTCTATGTAGCCCTGGAGCGGCAGGCCCAGGCGGAAAAGGAGGTGAAAGCCATTGTTCAGAAAGCGAAAGCCAGAGCCGCAGGCACGGCAGGCGGCAAAAGCCGCGGTAAAACTGACCGCCGCAGAAAAGCGTGAGATCAGCCGTATCCTGGAAACCGCCAGAGGCGACGGCAAGGTACATTCCGCACAGGACACCTTACCGTTCCGCCAGATGTACCCGGACGGTCTGTGCAAGCTGGACGACCACACCTGGTCGAAGTGTATCGAGTTCGAGGATGTGAATTATCAGCTTGCAAAGCCTGACGACCAGACGGCGATCTTTGAAGCCCTCTGCGATATGTATAACGCCCATGACGCTTCTATCGGGATGCAGCTTTCCCTTGTGAGCCGCCGCATGAACCGGGAGGATTTTGTAAAGCGCATCGAGATCGCGGCGCAGGGAGATCATTTCGACCATATCCGTGAGCTTTACACACAAATGCTCCGCAAGCAGCTTGAACGGGGCAACAACGGTCTTATCAAAACAAAGTATCTGACCCTCACCATCGAGGCACGGGACAGTAAAACCGCACGGGCACGATTTTCCCGGATCATCATGGACGCCCTCAACCATTTCAAGGTCATGGGCGCTCTGGCAAAAGAGCTTGGCGGCAAGGAGTGGCTGGAAATGCTCCACGGCATCCTGCACCCGGACGGGGAACGGTTTGCCTTTGAATGGAGCTGGCTTGCCCCTTCCGGCCTGTCGGTTCAGGATTTTATCGCACCATCTTCCTTCCGCTTCGGTGAAGCACGGAAGTTCACGATGGCGGATAAATTCTGTGCCGTATCCTTTCTGCAGATCAGCGCACCGGAAATGGATGACCGTATGCTCACTGAACTGCTGGATACGGACAGCGGGCTGCTTGTCAGCCTCCATATCCGCAGCATGGATCAGAACGAGGCAATCAAAACGGTCAAGCGGAAGATCACCGACATTGACAGTATGAAGATCGACGCACAGAAAAAGGCAGTGCGGGAAGGTTTCGATATGGATATCATCCCAACTGACCTTGCCACCTACGCAGGCGAGGCAAAGAATATCCTCCGTGATCTGCAAAGCAGAAATGAGCGAATGTTCCTGATGACCTTCCTGGTGGTGAATTTTGCGGACAGCAAGCAAAAGCTGGAGAATGACCTTCTCCGTGCGGCAAGTGTGGCGCAGAAATATAACTGCTCCCTGGTGCGGCTGGACTTTCAGCAGGAGGACGGTTTCGTGTCGGCTCTGCCCCTGGGTGTCAACCGCATTAAGATACAGCGCGGGCTTACCACTTCGGCGGTGGCGGTGTTCGTTCCCTTCACCACGCAGGAGATTTTCCACGGCGGCGAAGCTCTCTACTACGGGCTTAATGCCACTTCCGGCAATATGATCCTTGCCGACCGCAAAAAGCTGAAAACGCCCAACGGCATGATCTTAGGTACGCCCGGCAGCGGCAAGAGCTTTTCCGCAAAGCGTTCCATTGTGGGTGTGTTCCTGAACACAAAGGACGATATCCTGATCTGCGACCCGGAGGCGGAATATTTTCCGCTGGTGAATCGGCTGGAAGGCCAGGTCATCAAAATCTCACCTACCAGCACGCAGTATGTGAACCCTATGGATATCAACCTCAATTACAGCGAGGATGATAACCCGCTGGCGTTGAAATCTGACTTTATCTTGTCGTTCTGTGAACTGGCGGCAGGCGGCCGGAACGGTCTGGAGCCAGTGGAAAAAACAGTCATTGACCGTGCCGTGCGGATCGTGTACCGCCCCTATATCGCAGACCCCCGCCCGGAGAATATGCCGCTGCTGGAAGATTTGTATGACGAGATCAAACGGCAGCCGGAGCCGGAGGCACAGCGGATCGCGGCGGCGCTGGAACTGTATGTGCATGGCAGCCTGAATGTTTTTAATCACCGTACCAATGTGGATATCAACAACCGCATTGTCTGCTTCGATATCAAGGAGCTGGGAAAGCAGCTCAAAAGCCTGGGTATGCTGGTGATCCAGGATCAGGTGTGGAACCGTGTTTCCCAAAACCGGGATCAGGGTAAATCTACCTGGTACTTCGTGGACGAGTTCCACCTTCTGCTGCGCGGCGAGGTTGGTACCTGGAGCGTGGAGATTTGGAAACGCTTTCGCAAATGGGGCGGTATCCCCACGGGGATCACGCAGAACATCAAGGACCTGCTTTCCTCCCCGGAGATCGAGAACATCTTTGAAAACAGCGATTTTGTGTACCTTCTGAACCAGGCCAGCGGAGACAGGAAAATCCTCTGCGAGCGCCTGAATATCTCCAACCAGCAGGCGGCACATATCAGCAACGCAGGCCCCGGCGAGGGGCTGATCTTCTTCGGCAATGTGATCCTGCCTTTTGTGGATGACTTCCCGAAGGACAACGAGCTTTACAGCATTATGACGACAAAACTTGGTGAAACCGGGAAAGGAGAAAACGAACATGAATGATCCCCGCTATTTGCATACAGAAGAAAAACAGGAAGGTGAAACCTTCTTTGATGTGATGAACCGGCTGATCGCCAGAAACAAGGCGGTCACGGCGGATATGGAGGCGGTCCTTGCGGAGCTGGAAAGTGAGATTGAACCGTTCCGTGCGCCGAAGAACCATGAATAAACTGACCCATGTGAGCCTGTTTTCCGGCATTGGCGGTCTGGACCTGGCGGCGGAGGCTGCCGGGTTTGAAACCGTCTGCCAGTGTGAGTGGGCGGATTTTCCGCACTCCGTCCTCTCCGCACGATGGCCGGACGTTCCCAGGTTCCGGGATATTACTACTTTTACGAAGGAGGCGTTTTTTGAAAAAACAGGACTTGAAACAGTTACCGTTATCTCAGGCGGCTTTCCCTGTCAGCCCTTCTCCACCGCCGGAAAACGGAAGGGCTTTTCGGATGAACGCTACCTGTGGCCGGAAATGTGCCGCGTTATTACCGAGCTGCGGCCCCGTTGGGTGCTTGGGGAAAATGTTGCTGGCTTCATCAATATGGGGCTCGACAAAACGATCTTTGACCTGGCAAAAGCGGGATACGCTGTTCTCCCATTCGTATTTCCGGCTTGCGGTGTCGGCGCATGGCATGAGCGCCAGCGAACTTTTATCGTCGCGGCTGATGTTTCCCACACCCCTTGCCTCCGACAACAACACCGCCAGGGACGCGGCAAGCCTGGATGTGTTCCTGTCGGACAATGGGATATTTCGCAAGAGGAACCGAAACGGGGCGATCTGGAGCCTCAGCCTGTCGGCGGCGGTATTCTATCTGACCCCGGTGGCGTCGGACGGTTTCCGCTCAACCTTGAAGCCGTCGGCCTTCGATCCGGCGAAGAAGGACGGGAACCTGTCGGCGCAGATCATCTCCCAGGAACAGCCGGTGTCCGAAACGGCGGCGCTGAACCCGGATTGGGTGGAATGGCTCATGGGCTTTCCGAAAGGATGGACGGACGTATCCTCTGGACCGCCGAACCGGAAGGAATCCCCCGCATGACCGAGCGCATGGACAACCGGGCGCTGCGGCTGAAAACTTTGGGAAATGCGGTCTGCCCGCCCCAGGCCTATCCCATTTTCCGCTATATCGCCATGATCGAGAATGGCACCTGCGGTGACTTCTGCCCCTATGGAAAGGAAGGTGACTGCCTATGAGGGAACTGAAAGCGACCGATAAGATCACGCAGAAAATGACCCGTGACGGTGCGGTATCGGAAAACCTTGCCACGGGAGAGGTGGAACATATCAGCAGCCGGGAGCCGGAAACGGAACTGTCCGCTTCTTCGGAAGAATCCGCTGGCGCTGCGGCTGACCTTGCCCTGCGTGCGGCGGAACACCATGAGAAGAAAAGCGCACGAAAGGCGGAAAAGGCTGACACCCAGGCGGTGCGGGATGGTTCTGCTGCAAGGCAGCGCCCGTCCTCCCGCCTGCAATTTACCGAGGAAGAACGTGCCGATCCCGTACTTGGAAAGTACATCGACCGTTCCGACCGTGCGGCGGACAGGCTGGACGCGGCAAAAGCCGCTATCCCCACAAAGAAAGTTCTCCGTACCGAGCGTGTTTTTGACGAGACAGCCGGAAAAGGCAAAACGCAGCTTCACTTTGAAGAAGTGGAGAAACGCCCCAACGGACGCCTGCGGCACAATCCGCTTTCTCGGCCTGTCCATGAGATTGTCCACGCTGCCCACGCGAAGGTGCATGAGGTAGAGCAGGAAAATGTGGGTGTAGAGGTCGGACACAAAGGCGAGGTGTTGACGGAACGCGGGTTTGCCTATGGAAAGGGCAAAGTTCGTGCCGCCGTCCACCATCACCGCACAAAGCCCTGGCGTGACGCGGCGAAGGCAGAGCAGGCTTCGGTCAAGGCAAACGCCGAGTACCTTTATCAAAAGGCACTGCATGATGATCCTGCATTGGCAGCTTCTAACCCGGTATCCCGCTTTCTGCAGAAACAGCGGATCAAACGGAACTATGCAAAGGAGCTGCGGCAGGCAGAGAAAACCGCAAAGAACACAGCGGCCACGGCGAAAAGTGCGGCGCAGAAAGCAAAGGACGCCTTCAAGGAAACTTTCCTCTACATCAAGCACCATAGCCGGGCGGTGCTGTTGGTGATCGGCATTGGCGCCTGTGTTGCCCTGCTGTTTGGCGGGGTATCTTCCTGTTCCATGATGGCAGGCTCCGGCGTGGGCGGTGTATTTACTTCCTCTTATCTCTCCGAGGATGCGGATATGCTGGCTGCGGAGGCGGCCTACTGCGAACTGGAACAGGAACTTCAATATGAGCTGGAACACTATGAGGCTCTGCACCCCGGATATGACGAATACCGTTTTGATCTGGACGAGATCGAGCATGACCCTTATGTGTTGATCTCCATTCTCACGGCGTTCCATGAAGGGGTGTTTACCATCGACCAGGTTCAGGCGGAGCTGCAAATGCTCTTTGAAAAACAGTATATCCTGACGCAGACCGTGGAAATGGAGGTGCGCTATCGGACGGAGACGCGGACAGACAGCGAGGGAAATGACTATGACGTGAAAGTACCGTATAACTACTATATCTGCAATGTGAAGCTGGAAAACTTCGACCTTTCTCATGTGCCGGTCTACATCATGGACGAAGAAACACTTTCCCTGTATGCGGTCTATATGGCAACGCTGGGAAACCGGGAAGATTTGTTCCCAGGCTCCGGCTATGTAGACAAGTACACCAAACCGCCAACCACCTATGATATCCCGCCTTCCGCACTGGAAGATGAAACCTTTGCGGCGCTCATTACCGAGGCGGAGAAGTACATCGGCTATCCTTATGTCTGGGGCGGCAGCAATCCAAACACTTCTTTTGATTGCTCCGGCTTCGTGTCCTGGGTGCTGACGCAAAGCGGTGTCTGCAATACGGGCAGGCTGGGAGCCCAGGGGCTCTACAACATTTCCACCCCGGTATCCTCTGCCAACGCAAGGCCCGGCGACCTGATTTTTTTCGTCGGTACTTACGATACGCCAGGTGTTTCCCATGTGGGTATCTATGTGGGCGGTGGAAGAATGCTGCACTGCGGCGACCCCATCCAGTATGCAGATATCAACACAAGCTACTGGCAATCCCACTTTTACGCTTTCGGGCGACCACCCTACAACTAAAAAACGATATGGAGGTAATTTGATTTATGGCAACGACACAGAAGATCCGCAATGACATTGCGAAAACCAAAGAAAAGATCGCGGAGCAGCAGAAACGCCTTCGTGCGCTGGAGACCCAGCTTGCGGAGGAAGAAAATCTGGAAATCGTCCGCATGGTGAAAGCCGTGAAGATGGACAACAAGGAGCTGACCGCCTTCCTGAAAGCCTATGCCAGCGGTATGATCTCCCTGCCGGAAGGTATGCTGCAGGAGGGCAACACCGAGAATGAGGAAACGGAGGGATACGAGGATGAAGCATAACTTTATGACAAAAATGGTATCGGCTCTTTTGGCGGTGGTGCTCAGCACTGCCGCTTTTTCTGTCACCGCCTTTGCCAGCGGCGGTGAGGAAACCACGGAGCCCGTGGCTGAACAGGAAACGACTGGGGATGTCTCTGATCTGCTTTCCGCTTTGGCAGGCAGCCAGGTCACGGTATCCGTCACCGAGGACGGTATCCAGTTCCGTTCCGGCGAAAATGACTCCGGGCAGACCGGCACCGTCACCACGGGCGGCGGCAACCTGAATGTCCGCACGGGCGCTGGAATGGATTATACCGCCTTCACTCAGCTTCCCAACGGAACGACCGTGAAGGTGATCGGCACGGACGGCGACTGGCTGAAGGTCATCCTGCCGGAGAAAGTCGGCTATGTCTATTCCGGCTACATGACGGTAAGTGGCGGCGAGGCTGGTTCCGGGGAAGGTTCTTTCTCTCTGGACACGGAAACACTGGAAAATCTGCTGGGTATGCTGGGCGGCGGTCTGAATGGCGGTGCCGCCCTGACGCCGGACGGGAACCTTTCGCTGATTGACGATATTGGCAGCCCGACCGCCAGCGGCAAGCAGTTTATTACAGTGGAAACGAAGAACGGCAATGTGTTCTATCTCATTATCGACCGTGACGACGAGGGCGAGGAAACCGTGCATTTTCTGAACCAGGTGGATGAAGCCGACCTCATGGCACTCACGGAGGATGGAGAAAAGGCGGAAACACCTATTGTCTGCACCTGTACGGAGAAGTGCCAGGCCGGTGCGGTCAATACCGCTTGCCCGGTCTGCGTAAAGAACCTCAGTGAATGTGTTGGCACAGAACAGAAAGCTGCGGAGACCACCGAGCCGGAGAATCCGGAACCCGAAAAGAAAAGCAATGCTGGGGCGCTCCTGGCGGTGCTGCTGATCCTTGCAGCCGGAGGCGGCGCGGCGGTCTATTTCCTGGTGCTGAAACCGAAGCAGGGAAAGAAAGTTCCCGCTGATCTGGATGATTTCGACCTGGAGGATGAAGAAGTATATCTGACCGAGGACGAGGAAACGGAGGAAAAGAATGAGTAAACTGATTATCGCAGAAAAACCGAGCGTAGCAAAATCTATCGCGTCGGCCCTGGGTGCTTCATCCAGGGCCGACGGCTTTTATGAGGGCAATGGCCTTCTTGTATCCTGGTGCGTGGGACACCTGGTATCCCCGATGGATGCTGGCGGCTATGACGAGCATTTCAAGAAATGGCGCTATGACGATCTCCCCATTCTGCCGGAGCCGTTCCGCTATGTGCTGGCACTGGGCAAGGAGGACGCTTTTGAAAATCTCAGCGCTCTGATGGACCGCCCCGACGTGGATACCATTGTCAATGCCTGTGACGCTGGGCGTGAAGGTGAGCTGATCTTCCGTCTGGTGTATGAAATGGCCGGCTGCCGCAAGCCGGTCCTCCGTCTCTGGATTTCTTCGATGGAGGACAGCGCTATCAGGGAGGGCTTTTCTGATCTGCGCCCCGGCACCGATTATGAAGCATTGTATCAATCAGCCCTGTGCCGCCAGAAAGCGGATTGGCTGGTGGGGATCAATGCCACGCGCCTTTTCTCCGTCCTCTATCACCGCACCCTGAATGTAGGCCGTGTGCAAACACCCACGCTGGCAATGCTGGCGGAGCGTGACGCGAAGATCACGCTGTTTCACAAGGAAAAATATCATTTGCTGCACTTGGTGCTGGATGGAGCCGAAGCAGTGTCGGAGAAATTCACCGATCCTGCGAAGGCGGAACAGGCAGCGGCCATGTGCAAGGGTGCGACCGTCACCTGTACCTCTGTCACGAAGGAGCAGAAGAAGGAACAGCCGCCGAAGCTCTATGATCTTACCACCTTGCAGCGTGAAGCGAACCGCCTGTTCGGATACACGGCGAAGCAGACCTTAGACTACGCCCAGAGCCTCTACGAAAAGAAGCTGCTGACCTATCCCCGCACGGACAGCCGCTATCTGACCTCCGACATGGCGGAAACGGTCTCCTGTGTGATCCACCTGGCGGTAAAGCTGCCGCCTTTTGATGGCTGCGGCAACTTCTTTCCGCTGGTGAAGGCCATGATCTCCGATAAAGATGTATCCGATCACCACGCCATTATCCCCACGATGGAGATTGAAAAAGCGGATATCAAGGCTCTGCCTCTGGGCGAACGCAATTTGTTTCTGCTGGTCTGCTGCAAGCTGCTGTGTGCATCGGCAGAGCCGTATGTGTATGAGGCGGTCACGGCAACTTTCAACTGCTGCGGCCATTCCTTCACCGCAAAGGGCAAGCGCGTCCTTGCCGAAGGCTGGCGGGAAATCGACCGCATTTTCCGTGCCTTCTTGAAGGAAAAGCCTGCGGATGGGGACGGCGGCACGCTCCCGGACTTCACCGAAGGGCAGACTTTTGACGGTGCGGAGGTTGCTGTTACCGAGCATTTCACCCAGCCTCCGAAGCCCTACACGGAAGATACCCTCCTGTCCGCTATGGAGAACGCAGGCAAGGATGGTATTCCAGACGAGGCGGAACGAAAAGGTCTTGGCACACCTGCGACCAGGGCGGCCATCATCGAAAAGCTGGTGACAGCCGGATTTGTGGAGCGCAAGGGCAAAAACCTGATCCCCACGAAAGCAGGTATCAACCTTGTCACGGTCCTGCCGGAGCCGCTGACCTCTCCCATACTGACAGCGGAATGGGAACAGAAATTGACGGAGATCGCAAAAGGCGGCGCTGACCCGGATACCTTCATGGACGGTATCTGCACGATGGTCCAGGAGATCGTGTCCACCTATTCCTGCATTTCCGAGGATGGCAAAAAGCTGTTTGCCCCGGAGAAGGAAGTAATCGGTACCTGCCCTCGCTGCGGCCAGCCGGTTTATGAGGGCAAGAAGAACTTTGCGTGTTCGGATCGGTCCTGCGGTTTCGTTCTCTGGAAAAATGACCGCTTCTGGACGAGCCGCAAGAAGGAGCTGACAAAGAAAATGGCAGCGGACCTTCTGAAAAAGGGACGTACCAATGTCAAGGGAATGTGGTCTGAAAAGAAACAGGCTGCTTATGACGCTGCGGTGATCCTGAACGACACGGGCGGCAAGTACATCAATTTCAAGTTGGAATTTTCAAAAAGAAAGGTTGGTGCTGATGGCAGAAAATAAGACTTTGGAACATTTACCCGAAGTGAGGGCGGCGGTGGCTGTCCTCTCCCCGGAGAACCGAAAACTGCTGGCGGCAGTGCAGGCCTCACCCTTCAAGCTGACAGCGCCGGAGCAGTTCAAGGAGTTTGCGGCCAACATCGACTATTTCGTATTTGAGCCCAATATCCACGATCTGAACGATCTGGGGTGGCGGTATCTGGCACAGCACATGGATATGCTGCTGCCCCCGGAACTTCTGAAAGCGATCGACCCTGTTCCGTTTGGCAAGTACGCCATGCAGGAGGAACAGGGCCATTTTACGGAACACGGATATATTTCTCTTTCCGGCGACGAGTGGAATCATGAACGCCCTGCGGAGCCGGAGAAAAAGCCCTCCATCCGGGAACGGCTGGAACAGGGCAAGAAGGAATGTGCGGAGAAAAACAAGGCGCAGCCCCATAAGGAAAAATCTGCGCCGGAGCTGTAAGGAGGTGCTGATATGCCATATTACGATCACAACAAGGATTATCCCTTTGCCGCCTTTATCACCAATCTTGGGAAATATAACGAGGGCGAGCTTGTGGGCGAGTGGGTGAAGTTTCCCACCACCGCCGAGGAATTGAAGGAAGTGTTTAAGCGGATCGGAATCGGCCAGAAGGATGACTTCGGCCAGCCCTATGAAGAATGGTTCATCACGGACTATGACTGCTATGTGGACGGTCTTTACAGTAAGCTGGGTGAATATGAAAATCTGGACGAGCTGAATTATCTGGCATCGAAGCTGGATGAAATGAGCGAAAGCGAATACGCACAGTTTCAGACCGGTATGGAAATGGGCGACCATTGCGGCAGCCTGCAGGAGATCATCAACCTCACCGAGAATCTGGATTGCTATGAGGTTTACCCCGATATCCATGACTATGACGATCTGGGCCGCTATTACATCGAAGAACTGGACGTTATGCAGGTGCCAGAGCATTTGCAGAATTACATCGACTATGAGGCCTACGGCCGGGACGTTGCGTTGGAGGAAAACGGCACCTTCACGGATCAGGGCTATGTGCGTGATACGGGTGACAGTTTCCATGAGTATTACGACGGTGAGCGCGGCAGTATCCCCGACGAGTACCGGGTGATGACTTTCCAGGATGATCTTCCCGAAGAAGAAAAATCCGAGTGGGCCATGGATATCGCCTTTGACATGGACGAGTTTTTCCGTCAGAACGATCCGCAGTATGCGGCGGAGCACCCGGAGGCACACGCCGCAAAAGAAGAACTTTACGAAAACCTGATGGCGGGACGCATTTCTGCGCTGGATGAAAAGCTGGCGGCGCTGGGGCAGACGCAGGAGGACTATCTTTCTTCGGAGATTGAAAAGTTCAAGGATGCCACGGGCTATGAGGAATTTCTTGATTTTGATCCGGCGGAGGTCAAGGCCGCTTTGGAGGACCCGGAGAAGTCCCATGCGGATGAAATGCTGTCCGCTGCGGAGAAGGTTGCCTCGGAAAAGATGACTGTGCTTGTAGTGGAGCCTATGAAGGAACCCTATGTGAAGGAGATCGACCCCGATCTTCATTCCCTGCAGGCGGAGGTCGGCGGAGACATTGGCGCAACTTATCCCTATTCTGACCCGGTGGCGCTGGTTTGTAATGATGAAGGAAAGCTCATAGGGCTTGATCTGAACCGTGGGCTGCGGGATGAAAATGGAGAAATTTATGATATCGTAGCAGGGACTTTTTTGGTGGTTGGACTTGGTGAGGAAGATTTTGCGTCCCTGTCCCCGGAACTGATTAAGAAATACACGGAACAGTTCAAAACGCCGGAACGATTTATGCAGATCAATGGCAATATCGTTGTTCTCCCTGTCCCGGCAGAGAAGCAAGACCTCGCTTATCTGCCAGACCGTTTTGAAACTGGCGAACGTGTGCAGACACCCAGGGGCAGCTTTCAGGTGACGTCTATGAGCCGGGAACAGATGGAGGCGGCCGGTTACGGTGTCCACCATATTTCCGATGATGGAAAGTATCTTATCATGGGAAACGGCACACGGGCCTTTGCCGTGGCAACGGAACAGCCGGAAAAGGATAATCCCCTCCGCACAGCGGAAATGACGTTGGAGGATGACTACGGCATGATCGACGGCGTTATCAACAACGGCAGACGCGGCGAAGAATCGGAAAAAGCCCAGGAGTACGCAGAGCGGACAACGCCGGAGAAGCCTTCCATCCGTGAGCGGTTGGAGGACGCCAAACGGGAATGTGCCGAGCACAAGCCCCCAGAAGGAAAGACGCCCGGCCGTGATGTGCCGGAGCATGACTGCCTATGAGCCGAAGCAAGAAGTGGCGGCTGGAATGGGCGTTCTTCCTGGGCGAGAACGGCAGACGGCAGTATAACCATATCTGCAAAAAATGTGTTCACGGTTGCAAGCAGAGTTTCCGGGTATGTCTGGTCGCTTGTCCGCATTACAGTTCCAAACGGTCTAAAATCTGTGAGGATAAGGGGGCGAAAAACGCAGAATAATTCCCTGTATCCATATTTTCAAAGGGAGCCTTTATGATTTCTCATGTGTCGGTCTGCTTGCTGGCACATGAAGAAAAAGGCTTGATTTCAAACACTTTCTGTCACGCAAAACGGGAGTACAACTTTTCGGTTCGTCCGATCGGCTGTACTCCCGCTTTTTCTTTTTGCTATCATCAAATTACTTTAACACGGTTCTGTTGTTTGAACAGGGGTACAAATTGTACCTCCGTTGAAAAGGAATTTCCATAGTATTTTCTCATTAGGATTGGATAGGAAAGGATGGATAGCCGCCGCAGTAGGCGTTGTGGGAATGTGTGTAAACTGCCAGGATTGTGAGGCTGTGGGAAAGCTGTTTGCAGACCTGTGGGAAAAGGCTTATCTTTTTCCATCAGGTTGTGAATGGTTTTTCCATCGGCACGAGCGGCAGTTTTCCATATTTCCATAACGCAAGAAAATCATCCAATAATCAGCCGGTACACCGTCAGCGGCACATACCACACTGCCACGATCAGACGCCATGCCAGAATGAAACCACCGATCACGCCGCCGATAATGAAGTTCAGCGCAAACAGGGCGATCCCTCCACCCAGGGAGCCGCCGCCAGGCACGATCCAGAGGCACATCCGATGCAGGCCAAATGGCAGCCCGCAGAGTATCCAGAGCCACGCATAGTCAAGCTCTCCGTTCTTCATGCAGGCGGATTTGAAGATACAATACAGAATCAGTGCCACGATCACGGGCAATACGCTTTTGAAGAAAAATGCTTTGATTGCTTCGCTTCTTGTCATCGGTAAAACCTCCTTCCGCAGTTCCATTATACAGGATGCCGGGAGCTGCGCCCAGCGTCTTTCAAAGAAATTTATTCCAGTTCATGCCGCCGCTGTTGTTCCTGTTCCTTTGGAACGGCCAGAAGCGCATCCACATTCTGTTTGACTGTTTCGTATTCCTGTGCTTCGGCTCTTGCAGCTTTATATTCAGCAAGGAGCCGTTCCTTTTCTGCGTTGAGATTGGCAAGCTCCGTTTTCATGCTTTCCGTTGTCGGCAGCGGCACAGTCCCCAGCCGTTTTAATTCTCTGGCGGCCGCTTCAAAAAGGATGATCTCGCTCTCATGCCCCCGCAGAAACTTTTCTTTATCATTCGATTTACGGTATCGGTCATAAAGCGGCTTTAGCTGACGGTAAGTGCCGGCGTGCTTCATCACAATGGCAAGTTCGGCACTTCTGCTTTCTATCCGCTTGATCTCCGCATGAGCGGTATCCCTGCGTGCGGATACTGCGTTCAATTTGCTTTCCAGTTCTCCATAACTGCTTATCCCGTGTTCCGTCAGGAAATTCATGGTCTTGGCGGCCTGTTTCAGATTGTTCAGCTTCGCCCAATGGGTGAAGCCTGCGCTCTGCTGTGCCTTGATGTTATTCTGGATATCAATGAGCAGGCTGATCTTTCCGTTCTGCGGTTTCGGCTGGTGGGAAGGTCTGGAACGTCCGGCAATCCGGGCAACAAGGGCTTCTTCGGTGTAGTCCACACCCAGAGTTTTCAGACGGGTGAACCGTTCCTGATCCGGCGCTCTGGCGGAGATATACTTGCCGCGCTTGATCTCATAACCTTCTCTCTGCAGGCGGCGAAGCAGTTCTTCTAAATCGGAACAGGCTGGCAGGAGTCGGTCGATGGCCGCTTTCAGCTTCGCCTTATAGCTGGTGCCGTTCTGCGTGGCCTGATGTTCAATATAGCTCTTGCCCTTGTCCTGTCCGGGGATTATGACGGACAGACCGTGTTCTTTGCAAAGCCGGTCCGAAGTGCGGCGGATATAGTGATAACTCCGCTTGTTGGAATGATAGTGCTTATGATCCGCAAAACTGACCGCATTGAAAATCAGGTGGTTATGAACATGATCTTTGTCTATGTGGGTGGTAAGTACAAATTCATACTTGCCGCCCAGAATTTCTTTTGCAAGCTCCATGCCGATTTTATGGGCTTGCTCCGGCGTGACCTCCCCAGGTTGAAAGGCTTGGATCAGGTGGCGCCCCAGGTTCGTTCCCTTGTCAATAGCATGGCGGCGGGTCCAGGCAAATTCGATATCCGCAGTTTCGGCGGCGCAGCCATAGGAGGATACAAGCAGTTTTCCGTCCGTCTTTTCCGGGTTGCAGATATAGTCAATGGCTGCTTTCAGCGTTGACTTGATAGGATGTGTCTTTGTAACTGCCATATCTCGTCCAGCCTTTCCCGTATCTCGTCCATGTCGGCCTGATACGCAGGACCTCCGGCGTTGATCCGCTTGGCGATCTGGTTGATGTTCCGCCCGATGGCGGAAAGCTCTTTGGTGAACGCCTTGATATCTGCGGTGTCCGTATAGATGATATATCCGTCAATCGCCATCTTGCGGAGGTAGGCACCATATCTGCGTGTGGGGAGCTGGCTCATTTTCTCATCTATGAGCCGTTTTTCGTCCTCTGTGACATAGAATTTCATTTGGATATTCCGCTTTCGGTTTGCCATGCGCCGCCTCCGTTCTTCATAAGGGTTTGGGATTATCCCAACAAGCAATTTTGGATTTTCGGGCAAGGGACCTGAAAATCTCAAAATTCGCAAGCGGGTACTCGCTTGCTGTGCTTGCTACCGTATCTTATCCCTACTTATAAAGCGTTGCGGAAACCTCAAAATGCCCGCAAAATAAGAAAAACAGAGGATGTTCAGACACCCTCCGTTTCTTCATTCGGCTTTTCAATTTTTAAGGCCCCGTCAATGGCACCTTCCACGATAGGCAAATACTGTTCCGGGCAGAGTTTCAACTTCTGTCCGACCCGCTGGCGCAGCTCGCTTTCCTCTCGCATGACCTCTGGATTGAAATATCTCTCCATCGGCAGGCCGCAGATTTTTACAAGCTGTATGATGACCGGCAGGCTGGGGATCGTGCCCTCGTTTTCAATGTTGGCAAGATACCTGGTATCAATATTCACCTTTTCGGCTAAATCTTTTCGTGCAAGGTTCTTCGCCTTCCGTGCTTCTTTTACATCCGCACCGAAGGTTTCAAAGCCAGGGCAGTCTTTCACTTTTGCCATTCAACATCACCCACATACATTCTATATTTCATAGTCTGCACATGGAATGATGTGATATCCATTCTATATACATTTTATAATTCATATTTACGTCCTTGTATTCTTCGTGCAGACGAAATATAATATTGGGGGAGGTGCAAAATGGATTACATGACATTGAAAGAGGCAGGCCAGAAGTGGAATGTTACGCCTCGCCAGGTAAATTATTTGTGTTCCGGAGGGCGTATCCCCGGCGCTGTGAAGATGGCCGGTGTTTGGCTACTCCCTAAAACTGCGGAGAAGCCGCTTGACTGCCGGACAAAACAAGGGAGGTTGCTAAAACATGAATAGTGTTTTGATTATAGACGATGACAAGGAACTTTGTACCTTGATGAAAAAATGTGTTGAACAGGAAAACTTATCTGCGGTAGTAGCACATGGCGGTTTAGAGGGCCTGCGGCTGCTGGAAGAAAACAAGGATACCTGTTCTTTGATTATTCTGGATGTGATGATGCCGGATATGAACGGTTTTCAGGTATTGCAGGAAATCCGTAAGAAGAACAATGTGCCGGTTCTGATGCTGACTGCCAAAAGCGACGAGGAAGATAAGGTTTCGGGCCTGCGGTTGGGGGCAGACGATTATCTGACAAAACCGTTTGGAATTAACGAACTGATGGCCCGTGTCAATTCGCTGATCCGGCGCTATACCACCCTAAATCCCGTGGCAGGAAGCGAAGCGGCAACAATGTTGCTGAAAGATATGGTGATTGATAAAGTCAATCGAACCGTGACGCTTCAAAATCTCCCGGTGGAGCTGACCGGCAAGGAATTTGATCTGCTTGTATTTCTGGCGTCCAACAAAGGGCGTGTCTTTACGAAAAAACAGATTTATACGCAAGTATGGGCGGAAGAATACGCTTTTGACGACAGCAACATCATGTCCTTTATCAGCAAATTAAGAAAGAAGATTGAGCCAAATCCTGAACAACCGTTTTACATTCAAACTGTCCGGGGTGTAGGGTATCGGTTCAATAAGGAGGTATAGGCATGGATGTCAACCTGTATCTGCTGCTGGCGCTGTTGGCCACCCTGCTGGTGATCGCCTATCTTCTGACAAGGCTCCACCGTGTCCGGGGCCAGCTTTCCCTTATCAAAGATGCCCTGATGGACATAAAGAGCGGCAACCTCAACCGCCGTGTACTTGTACGGGAAAGCGACATGACAAAGCAAATCTGCTATGACATCAATGAGATTGCCATGAGCAGCCAATCCCGGCTTATCCAACAGAAGCAATCCGAGCAGGCTTATAAGCGGCTTATGACAAGCCTTTCCCATGATGTGAAAACCCCTCTTGCCTCTCTGGTGGGCTATTTGGAGGCCGTGGAAAGCAAGATGGTGACTGGGGCCGAGCAAGAAGAATACATTCGGGTGGCTGCGGAAAAAGCACACCATCTGAAAGAGTTTGTGACTGTCCTGTTTGAATGGGTGAAGCTGGACGCCGGGGAACAGATTTTTCATTTTGAGCTTTGCGATTTGAACGAGCTTTCACGCAATATTATGGCTGACTGGGTGCCGCTGCTGGAAAGTCACGATCTTACCTATGAGATAGAGATACCTGAAACAGAATACATGACAAGAGTTGATTCCACCGCCTACACCCGTATTCTCAATAACCTGCTGCAAAATATCCTGACGCACAGCGTTGCAAGCCAAGTGTCCCTCACTGTGACCGAAACGGAGCAACAGGCAAAAATTGTTGTTGCCGATAATGGGAAAGGGATTTCCGTCTCTGATCTTCCCCATATCTTTGAACGGATGTATCAATGCGACCATTCCCGGGCTGCCAAGGGGAACGGGTTGGGACTCTCTATTGCAAAGGAATTGGTGAGCGTCCATAAAGGAACTATTACAGCGGCCAGCATTCCCGGAGCCGGAACAACATTTACAATCATGCTTCCGAAAGCCCTGTGATAGCGCAGGGCTTTCTTGCTATCTAAACAAGGTTAAAACAAGATTTCGGCAAGGTTATGGCAAGGTTCGCCCCTTATAATGGGAACCATGAAAGGAGGAAACCGTATGACGATTATTACAACTGAAATCCAGAAATGGAAACGGAATAAAATTGTCTGGTGTATTTTGGCTCTGACACTTCTGCTTGGAGCGTTTGCGATTGAGAGGGCTTGCAGCATTTCAAGGAGCAGTCCCTTTATGGATAGTTTTGGCGACCTTTACACACTGGCCTTTAAGAATCTGTCCAGCCTGTTTCTGCCGATTGTGCTGGGAATGTTTGCAACGACACTGTTTTTCGATGAACACAAAAATGACACGATGAAAGAACTGCTTATCATTCCTATTACAAAAGCACAGCTATACTTTTCAAAAGTCGCTGTGGTTATTCTGATGTCCGTAGGACTGTGCCTGATTACTTTCCTTTTGTGTGTTGTCGGTGGGCTGATTGCCGGAGGCTTTCCCGATCTGAACGCCCAAACACTGATGGACGCTGGTCTTTTGTATCTGGCAGGTGGTATTCTGATTCCCATAGCCATGCTTCCTATTGTGTTTCTTTCCACGCTGTCAAAGGGGTATATCCTGCCCATTGGCGCAACGCTGCTTTATCTGATTCCCGTAGTCATTGCCCCGGCTTATCTTACGGGAATACACCCTCTAGCAAGCGTGATGGGGATTTATCCCCATATTTCCGAAGCGGCCGCAGCTATGGTAGAAAGCCTGATGCAAGGCGTTTTATTCAATACTTCGCCGCTTGTTTGTGTCGGTTCGCTGCTCTTGATCGGTGCTACATTTGCCGCCGCATCCGTAGTGGCTCTAAAAAAGCAATCTTACTGAAAGGAAAGACCTATGAAACGATTGAGTTGTTTATTACTCGGTATTCTGCTTGTTTTTTCTCTTTGTGCCTGCCAGCAGGCCGCTCCATCTTCCGGCGAGGCTCCCGACCAACAGGCCATTACGGAAGAAGCAACCGAATACTTTAACCAAATGATGGATGGAGATTTTGAAACTTTCTTCAATGCGTTGCCGCAGGGCATACAGGACAATATTTCTGCGGAGACGATACAGGAAACATGGGAAGAAGTCGATAAGCTGGGCGGGCTGCCGGAGAACACTTCCCCGGATGTGTCCTGCTATGTGCCGGAACACTCTGACCAAATCCGTGTTGAATTTGTCATTCCTTGTGACAAAGGCAATTTCAAAGTATTCATCAACTATTTCCCGGATGGCAGCCTTTACAACTATGTTATCTGGAAGAACGAAACAAAATGAGAAAGCGAGGCATTTTTATGAGTGATCTTGTGATTGAAACCAAAAAGCTGACAAAGATTTACGGGGAACAAACTGCCGTTAATTCTGTGAATCTTCATGTAAAACCGGGCCGGATTTATGGACTTTTAGGACGCAACGGAGCCGGTAAAACCACAATTATGAAAATGATTTTGGGCCTTACACCAATCACTTCCGGCGAAGTGGATGTGTTCGGACAGAACATCAAAGGCCATGAGAAACGCATTTATCCCCGTATTGGGGCCATCATCGAAACTCCCGGTTTTTATCCGAATCTGACCGGCACAGAAAACCTTGAAATTTTTGCGAAGTTGCGAGGGACACCCCAGCCCAATGCCGTCAAGAACGCGCTGGAAGTTGTGGGATTGCCCTACAAGGACAAAAAGCTGTTCAGTAAGTATTCCCTCGGCATGAAGCAGCGCCTCGGTATTGCCAACGCTATTCTGCATGACCCGGAGCTTTTGATTTTGGACGAGCCGACCAATGGACTTGACCCTATCGGTATAGCCGAAGTGAGGAACTTTATTAAGAATTTAAGTGTGGAGCGTGGCAAAACCATCCTAATTTCCAGCCATATACTTTCCGAAATTTCACTGTTGGCAGATGATATAGGCATTATCGACCACGGGGTTCTGCTGGAAGAAAGCAGCATGGATGAATTAGAAAAGAAAAATCGGAAATACATCCAGCTTCAAGTGTCGGATATTCCAAAAGCCTCTTTAATTTTGGAAAGGCAATTCCATGTGACCGATTATGCGGTGCAGGACGAACACAACCTGCGGCTTTATGACACCGCACTGGATATGGCGGCAATCAACAAGGCTCTTGTGGTGCAGGATGTAGCTGTTATCAGCTCCCAAATCTGCAATGATACCCTTGAGGATTATTTCAAACAGATCACAGGGGGAGCGGGAATTGCTTAAACTGATACAAGTTGAATTTCTAAAACTGCGCCGGAGAAAGTTTATCTGGCTCATGCTGCTGGCGGCGCTCTTTATGCCACTGGCTGCCGTATTTTACTTTTCAAGTGTCAAAGGAACCGGTGTGGACCCCATTATGTTTTACAAATGGACAGCGTTCAGCTATACCCCGTGGATCATCCTACCGGTAGTGCTGGGGATGTTGTGTACCATGCTGATGTATAACGAAAACCAGTATGATATGCTCAAACAGCTTTGGATTGTACCGGTCAATAAAATGGCATACTTTTTCAGCAAGTTTGCTGTGGTGCTGGTGTATTCCATTTGCTTTATGCTAGTCACCGCAACGGCGTCCATTCTGACCGGCGTACTATCCGGTTATATTCCCTTTGACAGTGAAAGTGTCCTTTATCTTTTGCGGAAGTGTATGGAAATTTCTCTGTTGACCGCCTTTGCGGTGTTACCAGTACTGGCGGTTGCCGCAGCGCAAAAGGGCTATATTCTCCCTGTTTGCCTGACGCTGATTTATACATTCCTCGGCTTTATCCTCTTGATGGTGAATATGTACCTACATCCGCTGTCCAGTATGACCGCTATTGTTATGTATGATATTCCGGGTGTTGTATTCGATCAGCCATTAAATATTCCAGCCGCATTTCTGTGTATTGGTGTATGGGCTACTGCTTCGGCTGTATTGGCGAATGTGGCATTGGTTCGGAGAAAGTGAGGTGCAAAAAATGATGAAAGATTTGCTTTGGGCGGAGAGCCAGAAACTCCACCGTTCCAAAATACTCTGGATTGCTGGGTTTGCAACAGTCATGGTAGGGTTGATCGTCTTTGCACAGGGACAGTTTACATTCTATGACCGCCGATATATTGACGGTGCTGGATGGTTTATGACAGCGGCCCAATCCCTTGCTACCTTTTATGTTCTGCCTGCTGTAATTGCCCTATTGGGAAGTTATATGATTTGTCGGGAGGAACAGGAAGATACCTTAAAATCTCTGCGGCTCATTCCCGTAGATGAAGTGAAACTGACACTTGCCAAAATGATACTTGCCTTTGCGTTCAGCGTTCTGATTTACCTTTTACTTTTTGCAATTACCTTTCTTGTCGAGGCAGTTTTGCATTTAGAAGCACTTTCCGTTGGCCTTGTGTTAGAAAATCTGAAAATATATTTTCTGGATGGGGTAGGCATATTCTTTGCAATTTCGCCTATTATCGCTCTGGTAGCGCGGATGAAAAAGGGGTATTGGCTGGCTCTGGTATTTGCAGAAATTTATTCGTTTGCTGGATTATTTGCGAGCATGTCCCAGCAGTTAAAGACGGTATATCCCATGACAGCCGTTTTCAATATCTCTGGTTATTATAATGCAAATATGTTTCAGGTTTTAATCGGCGTTGTAATTCTGATGGTTTGTGTGATTTTGTCATTGTTAATTTTGAAAGGATTGAACCGCAAGACTAAATAAATGCAATATATCTAATGATCTGCCGGACGACGGCAAAAGAAAAAAAGCCGTCGTAGAGCAGACAATTTGACACGCCCATTTGAAACGGCGGCTTTGATTTTCAGAGCCGCCGTTTCTTTGCGTTTACACAATCCTATGACGACTTGCAGGGACACGGTAGCCGATGGGAGGTTAATTTGCCGTGTCCTTCTTTTTATTTCGCAGTATCCATGATCTGCACCAGTTAAAAAAAGCGTAGCCCCTCCGTCGGAGTCGTCTGGCTCTGAGTATGAACTATACCATGTAAGCACTCTTCTTTATAAAACACTTCTGCGCCCAGCAGGTCCGTTGCGACTTGCTGGGCGCTTTTTGCTGTTTTCCGAGGACAAACCCGCCTCGAAAAAATTTTTTAAGAAATTTTCAAAAAGGAGGCTTTTAGCGGGTAGCGAGCGGCTTTGCGTTCGCCTTGTTAGCGGAAAGGGAGAAACCCACCTCATTCCCCCAGGAAAGGGGGTGAAAAGATGGATATGATCCCCCGCAATGACTATGGCGAGCGGTGCCAGTTCGATGCTTACTGCAAGCTGGTACTGTACCATGAGGCAATCGACTACCTCCGGGAAATGCAGAGGCGCCGTGACAGGGAACTGTCATTCAGCGACCTTCCGCAGATGGAGATGGACAAGCTCTGCGTTGTAGATCATTACCCCAGTGACAGATTTACATTCTCGTCCCACGGGTATGACCTACATATTGAAAACGAGCTTGTGGCTGATGCCTTCGCCGGTTTGCCTGTTCAGGAGCAGAGTATTTTGATCCTGCATTTTGTTCTGGACCTGCCGGATCAGGAGGTTGGCCGCCTTGTTGGAATGTCTCGCAGCGCCGTTCAGCGGCGAAGGGCAAAATCATTGACCGAGCTGCGGATCAAGTTGGCCGCACTCATGCCGAAGGGAGGTTGAAGGTATGAAGAAACCCACTTACAAGGGCAAGGAGCTTCTTCCTCTTTCGGTGATTGACGCCGCCCGTGACGGGGACTCTCAGGCTGTGGATCAGGTACTCCGGTATTATGAGGGCTATATCAATAAGCTCTGCACGCGGACGCTTTACGATCCTGACGGTCAGCCCCATGTTCGGGTGGACGAGTACATGAAGCGCCGATTGGAGATCAAGCTCATTCATTCCATTGTCAGCATGAGCTGACAAGCCCGGTCTGAAAGCGGAAACAGCTTACCCTTTCCCTGTTTCTCTCTTTCGTGACCGGAGGCAGCACCTTGACAAAGAAAGCCCGTTGGGAGGCCAGCGCCGCAGTATAAGGCAAACGGATACATTCCTGTTTGTGCCGAGCCATACGGTCGGTGCGCCATGACCTCGTTTCAAGTCCGCAGGACGGGACCACTGTAACGGGCGAGCGAACAGCACCAGGCCGCAAAGCAAGCGTGGCGGCTTGCGGGCGATGACACACGGGCAGGGTCAAAGATACTCGCGCATTGAACGCCCACAAAGCATTGTGCGCCGCACCCATCAGCATGGGCCGGGGTGAGACTCCCGTGGAGCTGTGCCAGCAGCCGTCCGTTTTGCCTCTTTTATTGCTTATCAACTTGCAAACAATGAAAGGGGTCAATCTATGCAAGAAGATAGAACCTTTGAAAACAAATTCGCCCCGCCAGTACGGAGCGAAAAGAAAATTGGAAATACAACCTTCACCGTCAATTCGTTCTTCCTTGAACAAACAAAAGACGGTGTGGTTTCTAAAATAGAGCGGCTTATCAAGGATGATGTCCGAAAAAAAACCGCTACAATTTGACCTCCAGAGGCAGACAAAACCAACAAAGCGCGGTAGAATGAAGATAGAACTTCATACCGTGTTTGACTGCCAGATTGGAGGTTATTATGTTTCATCAGTCAAACACCGCTGCCGCGCTTCAATTTCCTTACAACGCTATGAGCGTCGAAGCTGTTACCGCTTTGTACTGCCGTTTATCGCGTGACGATGAATTGCAGGGCGACAGCAACAGTATCATCAACCAAAAGAAAATTTTACAGAAGTACGCTCTTGAACACGGGTACACCAACTTCCGCTTTTACATTGACGACGGCATTTCAGGAACAACCTTTGATGAGGTAAGATAACGATACCTTTTTGGTAGTCTGTTGTCTTACCTCATTTTTGATTTATATTAAATAGCAAAACTTTTGACGTCTGCTCCTATCTGTCTGAAATAGGAAATACTTTCTGTCGGCTCGTCGCCGCTTTCAACTCTGCCTACAAAGCTATACAGGATTTCGATTTTCCTTGTATTCGTTTCTTTATCCAATTCGTGAATTAAGATACGGTCAATCAATTCGTGTACGTTCTCATAGGTCAGTTCGTTAATTTCCGTGTACTTGCGTACAAGGGCGACAAACCTTTTTACATCTGTGCTGCGCTCGGTGGCGGTGTCAATCACGGTTGACAGTTCCGCTATTTTGTGCGTCAGCATCTTTTTTTCATCATCATAGCCCGAAGTGAGAAAAGCAAACTGTTCATCAGAGAGTTTTCCCAATGCGTTATCCTCATAGAGTTTTCGGAACAAGAGATTTAATTCTCCCATTCGTGCCTGTGCCTTTTCAAGCTCCTTGCGCTGCTGTGTCAATGCCTTTTGGGTTGCCTTTGCGTTATACTCGTTAGCAGTTTCTATAAAATCCTGCTCGTTGTTTCTCACATAAGATAATACCCTTTGCAGGTCGGCAAGGACAAGTTCTTGAAGTACGCTTTTTCGGATATAATGTGTTGTGCAGACTTCGCCTGTTCTGATACGGTTTCTGTATTTTCCGCAAGTATAAGCGTGTTTGCGTTCCAATGTTCCGGCGCCCTGTTGGAGATACATTTTATATCCGCACTCCCCACAAAAGAGAAGTCCCGAAAAAATATCTATGGTTTCAACCTTTGTCGGCCTGTGGCGTGTTGCGATACGCTTTTGTGCAAGGTCAAAGGTTTCTTCATCAATCAGGGCTTCGTGTGTATTTGGGAAAAAGTATTGTTTTTCCTCCGGGTTTTTCTTTGTCTTTTTTGATTTGTAAGATACCTTGTAACTCTTGCCCGTAATGGTATGTCCTAAATACTCTTTGCGTGTGAGAATATCATATAAGGTTTTGTCAGGCCAATTATAAATACAAGTCGGGTGTGGGCGTGGGTGTCGGCAACTGCCGGTACGGCGGTAACGCAGTTCGGAAACGGTCAGTATTTCGTGTTCCCGCAGCCAATTTTGGATTTCACACATACGGTCGCCGCGTACATACATAGCAAATATCTGTTTCACAACATTTGCGGTTTCGGGGTCAGGCAACAGATGATTGCGGTCGTTGGGGTCGGCTATGTAGCCATACGGCACTTCGCCGTTTACTCGCTCGCCTTTCTGTGCCTTTGCCTGTTTTACGGCTCGTATCTTTTTAGAAGTATCACGGGCGTAAAACTCGTTAAACCAATTTCGCAGAGGGGTAAACTCGTTATCCTCTCTTGCAGTATCTACACCGTCGTTAATGGCAATATAGCGTACCTCATATTCGGGAAATACTATCTCTATCAGTTCGCCTGTTTTCAGATAGTTTCTGCCTAAACGGGAGAGGTCTTTTGTAATAACGGTTGCCACCTTTCCGGCTTCCACTTCCCGCAACATAGCTTGAAGTCCCTGACGCTCAAAGCTCACGCCTGAAAAACCGTCGTCAACAAAAAAGCGGGTATTGAAAAAATGGTGTTCATCTGCATATCTCTGTAAAATCAGTTTTTGATTTTGTATGCTTTCGCTTTCGCCTGCCTGCATATCCTCTTGGCTCAATCTGCAATATAAAGCGGTAATCTTGTCTGTCTGTAACATTTGTCCTCCTTTCCGACGACAGACAAGCTGGTATTTATACTACTAATATTATACCGTCTACCGCCGCCAAATTCAACGCCTAAAATGTGAACAACGCCCGATTTACGGGCTTTTTACGGGTTTCTGCTCAATATCCTTGCGGATAAGTTTCTTTATCTTTTTATCTAATGTGTCCGTCGCTCGTTCACTTGCAGACGAACAAACAAGGTAGGTAACTTTTCCTATTTTGTGTTCCGTTTTTGTAACGGGTACTTGATTTTGCGACATTAAAAGTTCCCCCTTTCATTCGCAAATTTATAGTACAGTCTATGAATAGTGGCAAGTCCACTATCACAACATAAATTTCCAAAAAGGGGCTTTAATCAGACGGTTATCAGCATAACCTCACGGGAGTTCCACCCCTCCGGCGGTCTGCCGGAGCCCTACCCATTGCCTGCGACGCTTTTAACGCTCGGACTGTGGCTATAAGGGAGTATCATTATATATCTTGTGTGTTATCGCCCGCAGCTTGCTAAAGCTGCTTTACGGCGTCGGTGTTTATCGCTCGGCTACCCGGTGGAAAATCCCGCCAGATAGCGTCTTGGCGCACCCGCCGCACGGCTCGGCACAAGAGGAAAGTATCTGATTTGCCCTATACTGCGCCGCCGTTATCTTGCGCCGCTTTCTTTGTCAAGGAACGAAAAGAGGTATTTTCAATGTGTGCCTGCGGAAAGGGGAAACGTAGGCACAGGGATTTACTTAAACCTCAAAGTCAAGGACAGCTCGCATAAGTTTTGAACGCAGGCGGTCGCGTATGTCCTCATCTATGCCGTAATATGTATTACCGCGCTCGTCTTTGAGCGTCCTTGTAGAGAGGTAGGAGATATAGCCCTCATAGTGCTGTACCACCATTTTCATAGCTTCCGGGTCGCCTTTGGTTGCGGCAACGATTACCACATAAGGCAATAAACCGCGTTCGCTTTGCTCGCTCGTATTACCATTCTGTTTCATCATCTGCGCGTTCCTCCAAAAATTTTTTTAGGCTGCTGAAAGAGCTTGTCCGTCTGTGCTGTACGGTACTTCTCGGAATGTTGTAGAGCTTTGCAATATCTGCGTCGCTCATATCGTGGAAGTAGTACAGTATCACAGCATTACGCTTTACTTCGGGCAATGTGCGGAGAGCTTCAGCTAACAGTTCGGGGGTAATTCTCTTACCGCCAACACTAAATGAATTGTCGTCCTTTTCGCTTTCAAAAGGTTTGTCAACCGTGTAAAGCTGGCTTTCTTCTTCGGGCGATAAATCGGAAAAACTTACAAAGTGTTTCTGATAGCGTTTCACATCTCGGTGCGCACTGCTCGCTTCATATTTCAAGGCTTTTTTACAAAAACCGTTGAAAGCGCAGCGCACTTCAAACTGGGTACGATATGGTTCGTTCAAGGTGTTCACCTCCTTTCGCAACCGCGAAAGCGGGTGATTGTTTGATTTCCCCTTTCGTAACCCTCAGCACCGCGTTTTCAAAACTGCCAACGCAAAGCGGAGAATTTTCCAAAAAAATTTTTATAAAACACAAAATGCGCCTGTTCGCAAGACGCAAACAGGCGCAAAAGGAATTATAAACAGTATTAAATTGAATTGTCAGTTCATACTCATAGCCGAAATATCCCGACGGTGGACAAGGGCTTTTTTTGACCATAAGTGATTAAGCGAATTAGCGAGAATGAAAGATAACACAGCAATACCTCCTTGATACCGCTGCGTTAAGCTTTATTCGTCACAGACGGCGACTTTAATAAAAAACAGAGCCGACAAACTGCGATTTCTCACAAGTTCATCGGCTCTGCATCTATGCGTCTGGCTCTGTAATAACTAATATATTAAATTGCATTTTCTGATTTCTTAACCGCAACCACATTCTGCCCGGTTACGCTGATAATCGTTTCCTGTTTACATTTGGGGCAGAATAGCGGGAAGTTTTCAAGTACCGTATCGGGGCGCACCTTAATACGGGTCTTGTTATTGCAGATTGGGCATAACACCCATTTTTCTTTTTCCAATGTGCACCTCCATTCCTTGATGATTTCATTACATATTACTCAATTTTAGCTCTTTTACAATCTCTACCCGTGACACGCTTTTGAATGCAAACAGCATTGCGACACATACCATTACACTTACAGCAAGGACGGCAAGCACATAGATACCACCGTTGATATAAAAAGCAAATGGTGTCATACCCGACGATATGAAGTAGTAGATAGCACAATGAATCAGAAAGCTCACAGGCAACGCAAGAACCAATGCTTTTACGCCATATAAAACAGCTTCAAGCAATAGCGTACATTTCAATCCTTTGGCAGTCATACCAACAGAACGCAGAACAGCAAATTCGCTTCTTCTCAAATGAATTGTATTTGAGATAGTGTTGCAAACATTCAAACTGATAATAACCGTCATCAGGATTGAGAACAGGCAGATTGCCAGTTTTGCAATCGTATATACCTGTCTGGAATTATTAGTTGCGGCTGCAATGTCTACAGTTTGCGGAAATCCTCTGTCAGCCAAACATTCCATTGCTTCTTTATGCTGTGCTGTCTGTATTCTCATTTCCACATAGGCGTTATCATCTATCAGCCAGTTAAAATAACTTAAAGGCACAATAAGGACAGCTCGATCTCTGACAAACATGGATTGGACATTTGCATTTTCTTCCGAGATGATTTCGTCTACAACGATTGGCGTACTGCCCTCGCCCAATGGCACGATTTCTGTTCCCGGTTCAATAAGAAACGGGGAGCCTGCAATCACTCGATTTTGACCCGCATTATAATATCCCATTGTCTGATTGAGCAGGATTCCACGATTGGAGCTGCCAGCCATAATATGAAAGCCATTTTCCTCACAAAAGGAAGTAAAATGTTCTTCGTCCAATCCTACGACATATACCTCTGCTTTCGTACCATTGATAAAATATCCTTGCATATCAGGATTGATTTGTTCCTGCGAAAATTCAGCGGTCATATATCGCTGAAAAGAATAGGAAACATCCGCAGTGATATTTTCATCCGATAATGCCCCGATTGCGGCAGGAATATCTTTGTATTGAATCGTCGAAATCACATCAGTATAACAGGAACCGTCCTCCTTCATATCCAAGGAGGTCTGATAAAGCATAAAATCAGACAAACTATATAAGGAAAGAGCAACAACCACCGACAAGAAAATAGAGCCAGTAATCGCTCGGAAGCGTTTTGGATTACGCTTAATATTTTTAGCTGCCAGCGAACCATAAATGCCAAAAACCAAAGAAACGATTTTTCCGTCACGAAATTTCTTTTTTGATACCTCATTGTTAGACTGGCGGATGGCTTCAATGACTGTAATTTTAGCAGCTTGCTTCACAGGCTTTCTGCTGCCAAAACACAAAGAAGCAATACCAGATAAGCCGCTGACGAGCAGGATAAGTCCATTTACCTTTAAGGACAGTTCTACAATGCCAAAAGTGAATGTTTCTCCAAAAGCTGCCCTGACCACACTTAACAAAAGAGCAGACAGCAGTATGCCGACAACCAATCCCAAAGGTATGCTCACCACACCCAAAAGGAAGGCTTCTAAATATACACTAAGGCGTTTTTGCCCTTTTGTGGCTCCAATGCTGGACAACATTCCCATCTGCTTAATTCGTTCCTGCAAAGAAATGGAGAGGGCATTGCTAATCATCGAAGCGGATGCAGCCATCAAAAGGCACATAACCATGACCACCAAAGCAATCACTTTGGCAGCTCCTTTGCCGCCGGTAATTCCATGATAGACTAACAGTTCAGAATGAAACTTTGCTACATGACTGTCTACTGCGGCAGCCACTTCTTCAGCTTCTGCATAGATTGAATTGGATAAATTCTTTGCCTTAACATACGCCGCAAAATCGGATGCTGTTTTGTCAACACCTGCAAAGGCATTATAGTTTGCTGCGATTTTGGAGTCATTCACATCCGAAAGAATACCAACAACCACATACGCTTTCTCTTTCGTTGGAACGAAACTTTCTTCTTCGCCCCTATAATTTGTCAGCCCGGAAAGCTGGGCATTATATTCATCCCATATTCTTGAACCAAGAGTTAAAGAAAGCGTATCTCCAATCTCTATGTTCATATTGTTTTTCTTCAAAAAAGATTCTGAAATAACAATCTCATTTTCATCTTGCGGGAAACGCCCTGCAAGCAAATACTGATTTAACGAAAATCTTTCAATAAAGTTTTCGTCAATCTCGCCAATGGAAAGCATTGTACTGTTGGTTTTCTCCCCGTAAAAACTGTTTCCGGCAAAACGGAGAAGCGAAACCTCATCCACATTGTTTTGACTGATAAGCTTTTGGGTTTGCTGCCAAGTCAGATTCTCCATGTAGTAGTCATAATCGCCACCATACACTTTTTCTTTCTCTTTCAGAAAATCAACCAATGACCATCCCCCGCAGAGAATAGAGGTTATCATACTGATTGACAAAAGAATGGTTAAAAGTGTGAGCAGGGTACGCTTTTTGTTCGACAACAGATTTCTGAGTGTAAGCGTAAAAATCATATTCATCAGCGTATCACCTCATCCCTCACAAGTCTGCCATCTTGAATTTCCAGAATACGGTCTGCCTGCATTGCGATTTCACGGTCATGGGTAATCAGGATTATTGTCTGTCGATATGCTTGATTGGACTCACGCATAAGTTTCATAATATCCCTTGTGTTCTCCGTGTCCAGATTTCCCGTAGGCTCATCCGCAAGGATAATCGCAGGTGCGTTAATCAATGCTCTGCCGATTGCCACTCTTTGCTGTTGACCGCCGGATAACTGACTTGGTAGGTGCTTTCTACGCTTTACCAGCTTGAGCGTGGATAACAGTTCCTTCAAACGCTCCTTATTGATTTTACGCCCATCTAATCGAATCGGCAGCGTGATATTTTCCTCGACAGTCAAAACTGGAATCAGATTATAAAACTGATAGACAAGCCCAACCTGCCTTCTTCTGAATACAGCTAATTCATCTTCGTTTTGCTCATAAACATCCTGTCCATCCACAAATACTTTCCCCGAAGTCGGTCTGTCAACACCACCTAATATGTGCAACAGAGTAGACTTGCCTGACCCGGATGCTCCAATGATTGCAACAAACTCTCCTTTATCGACGGTAAAAGAAACATCTGACAAAGCATAGACAGGGGCATTATCCATCTCATAGGTTTTACAGATGTTCTCTACTCTTAATATTTCCATAAAAAGTTCCTCCATATATTTTTGCAATTTAGTATAGCAGGGCAAAGTGACTGCTTCATTACTATTTCATTACAAAAACGTCACTTAAAAAAGGGGCTACTTAAAGTAGCCCCCGATAAAAGCAGATTTCAAATTCTGCACCGCCTAACTCCTGATTTTTCGCCCGGATGATGCCGCCCTGATTATTGATGATTGTTTTTGCCAGAGCCAACCCCAAACCGGCATTGCCAATCGTTGAACCATTTCCTTGATAAAATCGGTCAAATAGATGGGGTATATCTTTTTCCTGAAAGCCTGCTCCATTATCCTCTATAATGACTTGTGTCAAAAGAGGTCTTTCTATTGCCTTGATTTCAATACTACCACCTTCCGGCGAATGTTCAATACAGTTTTTAATCACATTTCCCAATGCTTCAGCAGTCCATTCAACATCCAGAGTAAGTTTCAGCTCTGCAGGAACCTCTTTTTTGATTGTCTGCATTTTTAATTCTGCCGCAATCTCCAGAGGGCGAATTGCTTTTTCCACTACATCTTTTAGATATACCTCTTGTAGCTTTAGGGTAATCGTTCCGGCATCCAATTTGGATATTTTCAAGAGTGTGGCAATCAACCATTCCATTTTTGATAAAAGCATAGCCTGCTTGCGGATTAACTCATATCTTTCCTCTTCTGTCAGTTCCTCATTGCAAAGAGAGGCGTTTAGGATATTTAATGATGTCAAAGGTGTTTTTAATTGATGTGAAATATCGGCTAAGGCGTCTGCTAAATTACCTTTTTCTATTTTCAGAGCTTCTGCCTGCTCAATTAGTCGTCTTGTCATTTTTGATATTTCATCATGTAAAACAGACAACTCGCCCTCTTGAAACTGTTCAAAAGAAATCGTTTCATCTCCATGCAGTAGCCTATCAATATACAAACTAAGGTCAGCGATTTTCTTGTATCTTTGATAGGTGAAAAAGAGGGAAACCGCACTGGATGAAATGATAGCCGACAGAACAATCCACACAGCTTTGCTATCAACGATAATGCTAATGCCACACCAAAATAGAGTAAGAATACTGCTGACAACAATTTGCCTTTTAACTTCGCTATTTCTGATAAATTCCATATCAACCCACCTTATAGCCAAGTCCACGAACGGTAATTATGATTTCCGGCTCCTGTGGATTGGTTTCAATTTTGTCACGCAGCCTTTTCATATAGACAGTCAGCGTATTATCATTGATAAACTCTCCGGTAGTGTCCCATAAAATCTCTAACAATCTTCTGCGTGAAAGAACAATACCTTTGTTACGCAGAAAGACTAACAGCAACTTATATTCCATAGCAGACAACAAAATCTCTTTCCCATTCTTTGCTACGGTTGCTTGATTAGTGTCCACAACTAAGTCATGGTAGCCGATAATGTTTTGCGTGTTCTTAGTTCTTCTTAATACGCTGTTAATCCTTGAAAGAAGCTCCCTCGGTCTGAATGGTTTACTGATATAATCGTCAGCTCCCATATCGAGCCCAGCCACAACACTATATTCATCATCAGAAGCAGTTAAGAAAATAACCGGCATTGTTCCTCTTTCTTTTATTGCAGAACAAACAGAAAAGCCATTTCCATTTGACAATTGAATGTCCACCAAGGCTAAATCATACTGGTCACTATTCAATTTTTCTATTGCTTCTTTCTGCCCGGAGGCACTTTCAATTTTGAATCCTTCATTTCCTAAGTAGTCCGATAATGAAGATACGATACTTTGGTCATCTTCTACCAACAATAGTGTGCTCATAATGCTTTCTCCTTGCTTAATATCTTTTTCTTATCAATTAAGTATCACCTTGTTTTTCTGTTTTGCTTACATCTTCCGTCAGCGGGCTTTTCCGCGTCCTTTGGTATCAGCCACACCCGGCTCAATCGTACAACACCGAGTATGCGGTTTTCCTCGCATAGCTTTTGTATGCGACGTTCTGAAATTCCCCATTTTGTTGCCGCTTCCTGTACTGTCATATAGTCAAACATAGTCCACCTCCGAAATTACAAAACATATCACTATATATTATATACGGTCAGACGAATAAAGTCAATGTATTTTCTGTGAATAATATGCTCTATTTTGGCTAATCATAGGAATTGTGTAGACATATCCAAAAAGCAATAGGAACTATAAAATATAAGGGTATGAATTATAAAAGCACAAAGGACTATGATTAAGTATGAAAAGAGCAGTTATACCGTATGACTTCAATGCTTTCGGACAGGCGATAAAGGCGGCAAGAATGGCAAAGGGCGAGTCCCGCAAGAATGTAAGCGACGATATGAACATATCGCCCCGATACCTTGCGAATATCGAGAACAAAGGGCAACAGCCGAGCTTGCAGATTTTCTATGAGCTTGTAACCCGTTATCATATATCCGTAGACCAATTCTTTTTCCCGAATGAAACAGCAGACAAGACTACCCGCCGCCGTCAGCTTGATACCCTGCTTGACGATTTGAGCGAGGGCGGTTTGCATATCGTAACGGAAACGGCAAAGGCGGTTATTGATACGGAGAAGCAAAAATGAGGTCAGGACAATTTAACAAGGGTTGAAACGCAGCAGACGAATGATGTTTGTTGCGTTTTTTCTTTTTACTTTGGCAATTTTCATTTTTCGGTGGTGTAGGAAGTAAGGGGGATAAAGTTTCGTAGCAAGCATAGGAAACGGGTACCCGTTTCCGTAAAATGCCCTTGCATTTTGCTTGTTGGGAAGTTTCCCAAACCCTCTTGAAAAACGGAAAAGGAGCGTCAAAGTATGAACGGCAGAAAAAGAACGGTGCAGATTAAATTCAGAGTAACGGAAGCGGAACGGGATTTGATACTTGAAAAAATGAAGCTGATACCAACAGACAATATGGCTGCCTATCTGCGTAAGATTGCCATTGACGGATATATCATTCAAGTAGACCATACCGACATAAAGGCTATGACAGCAGAGATACAAAAAATCGGTGTCAATGTCAATCAGATAGCAAAGCGGGCGAACGCCACGGGAAACGTCTACCAAGAGGACATAGAGGAAATAAAGGGGGTGCTTGCGGAGATATGGCGGTTACAAAGATTAAGCCTATTAAAAGCACGTTGAGCAAAGCCCTTGACTATATCCAAAACCCCGACAAGACAGATGAAAAAGTCCTTGTTTCCTCTTTCGGCTGCTCCTATGAAACGGCAGATATTGAGTTTGGATTTACCTTGTCGCAGGCACTTGAAAAAGGAAACAACCTCGCACATCATCTGATACAAGCCTTTGAGCCGGGGGAAGTGGACTATGAAAAGGCGCACGAAATCGGGCGGCAACTTGCCGACGCAGTAACAAAAGGACAGCACGAATATGTTTTGACTACCCATATTGACAAGGGGCATATCCATAACCACATCATTTTTTGTGCCGTAAACTTCGTAGACCACCATAAATATAATTCCAATAAGAGAAGCTATTACGGCATACGGAATATGAGCGACAAGCTGTGTCGGGAAAATGGATTGTCCGTTGTTGTCCCGAACAAAGGCAGTAAGGGAAAGCACTATGCAGAGTACCAAGCGGAGAAAACAGGCACAAGCTACAAGGGCAAGTTAAAGATTGCCGTTGATACGCTGATACCCCAAGTATCAAGTTTTGAGGAATTGCTGTCACGCCTGCAGGCGGCCGGCTATGAGATAAAGACAGGTAAATATATCTCCTGCCGTGCTCCCGGACAGGAACGGTTTACAAGACTTAAAACCCTCGGCGCAGACTACACAGAGGAAACTATCAGGGAACGGATAGAGGGCAAGCGCACCCGTGCCGCTAAAATTCCAAAACAGGCAGAACAAAGGGGCGTATCTCTCTTGATTGATATTGAAAACAGTATCAAGGCACAGGAAAGCAGAGGTTACGAACAATGGGCGAAAATCCATAATCTGAAACAAGCCGCAAAGACTATGAATTTCCTTTCGGAACATAAGATTGAACAGTACGCCGATTTAACGGCAAAAATCGCAGAAGTTACCGCCGCTTCCGAACAGGCAGCCGACAGTTTGAAAGAGGTTGAAAAGCGCCTATCGGATATGGCGGTGCTGATAAAGAATGTTACCACCTACCAAAAGACAAAGCCCGTCTATGAAGCCTACAAAAAGGCAAAGGACAAAGGCAAGTACAAGGCAGCTCACGAAAGCGATATTATCCTCTTTGAAACAGCGGCAAGGGCAATCAAGGCGGCGGGAATATCCAAGCTCCCAAGCGTCCCCGCCCTGCAATCCGAATATACAAAGCTGCAAGAACAGAAAGAAGCCTTGTATGCCGATTATGGAAAACTGAAAAAACAGGTCAGGGAATATGATGTTATCAAGCGCAACGTTGACAGCATTTTAAGGGTGGAACGTCAGCCGGAACGGGAACGGAACACGCAATTAGAATAAAAGGCACAAAAAAAGAACGGGTACGGCAGCCGGACATTACGGCCACCGCACCCGCTTTTTATGGGTATCGGTAAATGCTTTTGTTACGGAGTAGAACGGCGTTTTCAGGGTGAAAGGTATAAATCCCTTGCCCCTTGCTTTTTCGTGTCTGAAAGCCCTTGAAAATAAAGCCTCTGAAAGCCCCTACTTCGTAACAAGGGCGCGCTTTTTCCTCATACGCTCGGCGGCTTGCCTGCGGGTAATGTACTTTCTGCAATCGGGGCAGTATTTGACATTGTTTGATGTGGAAGCAAAGGCGGCGCCGCATACGGAACAACGCCGTTTGTCCTCGCTCTGGTAAAGCTCCGCAAAAAGCAGCTTGTCTAATGGGAGAACGGCGGCGCGAAACCATTTACAAAGCAGGGAGTAAGAAATAAGCTGCGGGCATACACAGCTTTCCCCGTCGTCAAGCAAAATGCAGTTACCGTCAAAGCAGTTGCAGCACTCTTTCCTGATAAGGGCATTTACCCGCCGGCTCTGCTGCGGCGACAGCCTTTTAAGTTCGCTCATACTTCATCTGCGGCATATAGGGCAAGTTCCCCATATTCCGCTTCGGTCATAGCCGCCACTTTGGAAAGGGCGCGTTTTGCTATCTCTTTCATATCCCCGTCCATATAAGGCAAGGCGGCGGTCAGATTGTCGGTAAGCTCCTGTCTGTCCTCGCCGATATAAATGCTCAAAAGGTTTGTTTCCTCAACGGTCAATCTGTTCATCATCATACCTCCAAATCGTGATTTTTCTGTTTTGCCGCCTTTTTCGGGGCGGCCGTTTCTTTTGCTTTTTTAAGCTGTTCACGGATAGACGGTTTTTCCTCACGCCTTGCGGGTGTTTTGGATTTTTCCTTGCCCTGTGCCTTTTCCGCTTTCATAGCGTTTGCAAGGTCAACAAGGGAAATAGGCTCGCCTGCCTTAACTTTCTGCTCCAACTCCCCGACAGTAGGCGTCTGCGGCGTGTTATTGATAATACCGTCAAAATTGTTGTCGTTCTGCTCTACGGTGTCCTCAATATGTTTCAACGGGTTTGTTTTCTCCGGCGGCTCTGCGGCAATGGCAAAAGCCCTTGTGCCGTTCCCCATAATGTGATATTTTCCGTCGTCTGATGTGTGATGAAGCCCATAGCCGGCTTCTTTCATCTGCTCGGCGGTCATATCCGTAAGGCTGAAACTGCCGCGCGGCGTCCTGATTTTCTCGCCTGTCAAATGCTCGTCGGGAATAAGGGGCGTATGTTTTTTCAAAAACTCCGGCACCTGCTGATAGCCGATACTGTCTACATAGTGGGCGGTGTCCCCGCCGTTCTGATGAAGCACGACAATATCCGAAACGGAAAGGCTGTGTCCCTTAAAGTCTTTCGGGTGGTCGATATTAAACTTTTCCCAAATGGTGTTCAGGGTCATATCTTCCGTAAGGGGCGCGGTATAAACAAGGTCATAATTTGCCCTGTCTACTTCGTGCCCCGTAGCAATCAAGCGGTCGTAAGGCTCAAAGCGCAAGTCCTGTGTTGCTTCGTCCCTTTTTAGCTGATAGATAGAATAGGTATCTCTGTCCGGCTCGGCGGTCTGCTCTTTGGGAGCTTGTTCTTTGTCCTGTGCCTTTTGGATTTCAGCTAATTTCCCGTCAATGCTGTTTATAATCTCGGCGGCTGCGCTGCGGATTGTTTCAAGAGAGCTTTTTAATTCCGCAAGCTCGCGGCCGCTGCTCCAACCCGCAACATAGCCGAAAGAATAATCAGAGGTATCAAGCCCATAATGCTGGCATACGGTGTAGGCAACGCTTTCCGCTTCCACTTCACGGGTACGGCGGTCAACACGGTTTTGCCCGTCCATAGGAGAGGTAAGGTCAATATCGTGCAGTTTTGCGTGGGCGATTTCGTGAATGGCGGTTTTAATGGTCTGTAATTCGCTCATTCCTTCGTCAATGGCAATCCGCTTGTCCTCCAAGTGATAATATCCGTGTGCGCCGCCCTCGATTTTCTCAAAGGCAATCGGTACGGGGGAAGTTTCCTTTAACGCCTTAAAAAAGTCCTCGTACAGTTCCACATTTCCCGTCAGGGTATCAACGGCGATATTCGGGAGTTCCTTGCCCTCGGTCTGTGATACGTCAAAGACAGATACCACCTTAAAGGCGGGTATCGTGATTTCCTTTTCCTCGGTAACGGGTTTCCCGTCCTTGCCGATAACGGGTTTTTGTGTCAGGGGGTCGATTTTCTCTATTTCCTTTTTAACCGTGTACGGAGACGGGGCAAGGATTTTGATACCCTTTTGTCCTTTCATTACGTTGCGCTTAAAGGTGTTTTTCCAAGCGGAAAAGCCTACGATATGGGAAGCGTCGGGCTTTTGCATAGCGATAAGCAGCGTGTTATTGAAGCTGTAATTATGAAACTTTGACATCACCTGCAGGTATTCTTTGAAACGCTCGCTGTTAAACAGTTCGGTAATGCCCTGTTCCAAGCGGTCTGTAATTTCTTTTAGCTTGCCTGCGGGATTTTCGGAAGTCAGAATTATCGGGATAACAGGCTGCGGCTCTTTGGTCTGTACGTTTATCTGCTCGGCGGTCTGTACTGCGGATATATCCATATCCACCTTTGCCGGGTCTATCTGCGGAGCTTGTGCGCTGCTCATAATGCGGTATTCCTCCGGCACTTCGCGCCCCTCATAATGCTTTACCCAATCGTCGCCACTTTCCAAGATATAACCGTAGTCGGTAAAGCTGCCTTTTTCTTTTTCGGCTGCGTTCTGTCCAAAAGCGGCAAGGTCAACGCCTGCTTTCCATTCATCAGGCATTTGTACCATACCCGATTTGTTCAAGTAATAATTACCAAGCTCGGCGGGTGTTCGCACTTCGGGGATATGTACGAAAAAGTCCTCGTTATAGGTAAAGTCAATTATCTGCCCGACATTTTCAAAGCCCTGTTTTCTCTGTGCCGCCGCGTTTAATGCGGCAACCCCGGAAGCGTCAAGATTTTCAAGACGTGCGGCAAGAAAATTAAGCTCGTCAATATTTGCGGAACATACCATATCGTATGGCAGGGCAAGCGGCTTTTCTTCGGTGTCGGAAAAGCCGCGAATAAATAAATCCTGCGGCTTGTCGGCGGTAAGTCCGATACCCGCCAATGCCTCTTGAAGCTGCTCCTTTGTTGCGGGCATTGATAACCAATAGCCGCCTGCTTCGCCCGTTTCAAAACGGCTGCGGCTGTCAAGCAAGATAGCAAATTGTTCGTCTTTGCTTTCCGTCGTTGTTCTTTGCTCGGCGGGTGCCTGTTCGGGCTTGCCCCTTTCCTCGCCCTCAATCGTGTAGCCGGGAAGCAAAACGCCGTTTACCTTAAAGCACTCTGCATACTGTTTCGGGATTTGCGGGGAAACTTCGGTAAAGAGATTTGCATAGGCTTTTTGTCGCCCTGCAAGGTATTTTTCCATAGCCGCCCTGTCTGCAAAAACCTTTCTGTCCTGTCCCGCAATTTTCATCTGCCTGTTTCTTTCGGGTCCGTTGGTGTAGACGTTCCAAGTGAGAGAATAGGAATATGGTACGCTTTCCTTTTTCTCGCGGTCATAGCGGGTATTTTCATAAACATAGTAATTCATTCGATATACCGCGTTACTGATTTCGCGGCGGTCGTGGTCGCGCTCCTGCCATTTGTTAGAGGTATGCTGTACGGCGGGCGTCCTCGCGTATTCAATGGCTTTTTCAAGGGATAAGGTCTTGCCCGCCTGTTCCTCCCAAGCTGTCGCCTGCTCCCGTAGGCTGCTGTAAATATTTTCTTCTGCCGCCGCGCTTTCTTCTTTCTGTCTGATAAGCTCTGCAAGAGGTAGGGCGGTAAGCTCGGCTATATCCGATTTCTCACTTTGAAAATAGATAGTGCGCTCGATTTTCAGCTTTTCGGCGGCTTCTAATCTGTCGTGGTCGTATGAAGTATAGGACATAAATAATCGCTCCTTTCGTTGTTTTGGTATAAGGGTTTGGGATTATCCCAACAAGCAAAATCCCCGCCGTTCTTGGTAGAGAAAAGCGGAGATTTTACGGAAATGGGTACCCGTTTCCTATGCTTGCTATTCAAGTTCTTTGTCCCTCTGAACAGATACCCTGTAATTTACATATTTGCCGCCCGTGTCGGCTAAAAGTACCGTTCCGTCGTAGGTTTTGCCCGTCTTTTGAGAATACAGCTTTTTTACTTTTGCTTTGCCGCTTTTTAGGAGTTCGGCGGCAATTTTCGGAGTAAAAGCGGTTTTGCGTTCCTCAAAGAAACGGTCATTTTTCCACATAGCAAAGGAACATTCCTTGCTCGAACAGTAGTAATTTTTCTTGCCCTCGAATACATCACAGCCGCAGCGCGGGCATTTGCCGATTACGGTCTTTTCGCTCTGAAAACGCGCCTTGTCTTTATCGGAAAGGAAAGGATAGGTTTTCACAAGCTCACGCGCCATATCCTCAATACCGCACATAAAAACGGCAGGGTCAGACTTGCCCTTTGCAATCTGCGTCAAGGTGTTTTCCCATTCAGCCGTAAGGCTCGGAGAGGTAAGGCTATCCGGCAGCACACAGACAAGGTTAATTCCGTCTTTGGTAGGAAGTAGCTGCTTGCCTTTGCGCTCGATAAAGCCGCCTTTAATGAGCTTTTCAATGACGGCTGCGCGGGTGGCGGGAGTACCAAGCCCGCGACGCTCTGCGTCCTCGTCGGTTTCCTCGCTTCCTGCGTGTTCCATAGCCGAAAGCAAACTTGCTTCATTGTGCGGCTTCGGGGGCGTGGTTTCGTGTTCTGTTACCCTTGCGGCAGGCTTTTCAAATCGCTGTCCCTCGGTAAAGGGCGGCACATCAAGCACAAGGGCGTTTTCCTCGTCGTCGCTGTCGGGTTTCTTTTTAAGAGAAGCGCGGTATCGTGCTTCAAGCTCTTTCCACCCGCCGCAAAGCACCGTTTTACCCTTTGCCGTAAATTCTCGGTCTGCACAGGAGAATACCGCCGTAACCGCTTCAAAGATATGCGGCTCGGCGGTAGCGGTCAAAAGCCGTACCCCTGCAAGCGTAAGGATATTTCGCTCACTTTCGGGAAGTGCTGCAAGGTCGCTTTTCGCAAGCTCCATTGTGGGAATAATGGCGTGGTGGTCTGATACTTTTTTACTGTCAAGCACACGGGCGATATTTGCCGTGTAATTTGCACCCTGCATAAACGGCAGCTTGTTCAGAAGCAGGGCGGCAATCCCCGCCGCCGTAGCTTCCATATCATCAGTTAAAAAGCTGCTGTCCGTTCTCGGATAGGTAAGCAGCTTCTTTTCATACAGAGATTGTGCAAGGTCAAGGGTCTGTTTTGCCGTGTAGCCGTAAATGCGGTTAGCTTCTCTTTGCAGGCTCGTAAGGTCAAAGAGCTTTGGGGGTGCAACCGTCTTTTTCTCTTTCGTGATAGAAAGACATACCGCCGCCGACGCTTCGCAGGCCGCTTTCAGTTCGGCAGCTTCCGTAGCTGCGCGGATCTTCGCGCTTGCCGCTTCCGCGCCGGGTAAATCAAGGCATACAACATAGTATTTTTCTTTCTTGAAGTTCGTAATAGAAACATCACGGTCAACAAGCATTTTAAGGGTCGGGGTCTGAACGCGCCCCACATTCAAGGTCTTGCTATAAAGGCAGGAAAAAAGGCGGGTCGCATTGATACCGATAATCCAATCGGCTTTTGCTCTGCACAAAGCAGAAGCGAAAAGGGGGGCATAGTCCCGCCCGTCTTTTAGGCTTTCAAAGCCCTGCCTAATAGCTTCGGTTTCCATTGAGGAAATCCAAAGGCGGCGCATAGGCTTTTTGCAGTTCGCCGTTTCATAGACAAAACGGAAAATCAGCTCGCCCTCGCGTCCTGCGTCGCAAGCATTGATAACCTCCGTAACATCTGCCCTGTGCATAAGCCCTTTAAGGATTTTGAATTGTTTTCCCTTGTCTGCGGCAATCGTATATTTCCAATCCTGCGGCAGAATAGGTAAGCTGTCATAGTCCCACTTTTTGTATTGTTCGCCGTAGGCGGCAGCTTCCGCAAGCCCTACCAAATGCCCGACACACCAAGAAATGATATAGCCGTTATTTTCAATATATCCGTCTTTTTTACCCGTAACGCCAAGGGCGGCGGCAATCGCCGCCCCGACGCTCGGTTTCTCTGCAATTACAAGTTTCATTCGTCCTCGTCCTCCTGTCCGTTGTCTGCGCTTTCGGTTTCGTCCTCCGGCTCGTCCTCGTCGTATTCCTCAAAGTCAAAGTCCTCAAGGTCGGTATTGCCCTTTGCTGCCTGCTTTGGTTTCATCACTTTGAAATAGTACAAAGCACCGCCGCCGCCAAGCAGGGCAACGACAAGGAAAATCACAAGCCCGCCCATATTGTTTTGTTCCTCCTGCGGCTCGGCAGGCTCCGGCTCGGCTTCCTTGCCCGTACAGTTATTCATAGCAACGCTGCAAACGGGGCAGGCCGTATTGATTTTGCCCGTTCCGCATTTGTCGGTACAGTTGCATACGGCAGGCGGGGCTTCGGTTTCCTCGCTTTCGATAATCGCCAACAGGTCGGCTTCGTCCACCTGATTTAAGAAATGCACCTTGTTTTCTCCCTCGGCGGCGTGGTCGATAACGATATAGAAATAGTTTCCGTTTCTGCTCTGCACAACGATAAACTGCTTATCCTCGGCGGCTTCGCCCTCTATGTCGTCCACAAGGCTCATATTGCCCTCCGGCGTTAAGGGCTGCGGGTCATAGATAACCCCGCTGTCGTCGGTTTCGGTTTCCTCTGCGGGTGTCTGTGCAAAGGCGGTAACGGAAAAACCGCCCAAGCACACAAGCGCGATACAAAGCACGCTCATAATACGGATAAATCCTTTATTCCTCATTTTCGCTGTCCTCCTGTTCGTTGTAGTGGTCTGCGGGGATAGGGGTCATACCGGGAATACCGCCGCCGGAAAGCAGGGCGGTAAGCTCGGCGGGGGTCATGTTCATAGCGCGCACAAGCTGGACGATTTGCAGATTTTCCGCTTCCGTCCTCTGTACTTCAAGGGTTTTCAGCTTGTTCTGATACTCCGTGATTTTCTCACGGGTCTTTTGGATTTCCTTGTCGATACGCTCAATTTTGTTCATAGCCATAATAAAATTCTCCTTTCAGATTTCAAAAAAATATGTGTTTGTTAGTTCCAATTCATCAGCCCGTACCCTTTGATACAGGCATAGTCAAGGGCATAGCTCTTTATCTTGCAGGCGTCGCCCGAATTGCCCTCAACGGTGTAAACGCGGCTTCCGTCTGTGCCTATCACAAGTCCGACGTGGTCGGCGCTTCCGTCTAAATCCCAATCAAAGAAAATGGCGTCGCCGGGTGCGATATTCTCATAGCCCCGCGCTCCCCATTGTCCGTGAGAGGTAAACCAAGCAACCCCCTGTGATTGACAAGCCGCAAATCTCGGCTCGGATAGCCCTGCCTGCCCATAGCACCAAGATACAAAGCAGGCGCACCATTCCACACGGCTGTTAAAGCCGTACCAGCTCCAATAAGGATAACCGCCCACATTTCCCGCCTGCGTTTTCGCAAGCTCCACAAGGGCGGTATTGCCGGAACGGGTGCCGTTTACAAACTGTACGCCGCTTAAATCCTCCGACGCTCCCGTATCGGGAGAGCCGCCGCCAAACAAAAGCGGCTTGTTTCCGCTTGTGGAAATATACACGCCGTACATTTCAAATTGTTCCGGGGTCAGCTGCTCCTGTGCAATAGAGGAAATGGTCTTGTTCGTCAGCGACACGTTGAGTATGTAATACTCATAGGGTACTTCAACTTCGTATTCGTAAGTTTCCGTACTTGTTTCGCCTGTTTCCGGGTCAGTAACGGTATAGCTGCCTGTCCTCGTTTCCGTTCGATAGCGTATCTCGGTTTCGGGGGTCAGCGTCAAAGTGTACTGCATATCAAAGACGCGGTTAATTTCGCTCTGTGCGCTCTGCGGGGTGTAGGTCTGCAAAAGTGCGGTCAGATATGACGCAAGCTCGTGGGGGTTATGCCCGATATTTGCAAGGTCATAGCGGTATTCATCATAGCCGGGATATTCGCTTTCGATATTGTCAATCTTTCTTTGCAGTTCGCTTTCCTTTGCGGCATAGTTATTTTCCGTTGCTACAAGGTCGCTGTCCTCGGAAGTGTAGGAAGTTCCCAGAACGCCGTTCATCACGCCGGAAAACATTGCCCCGCAAGAGGACAGCCCGGACATAATCAGGATAAACAGAAGCAATGCACCGACAGCTACCCCCACGCCTGCCGGGTGTCTTGCCACAAACGCCGCCGCTTTCCTTGTCTGCTCGGCTGCCTTTTTTGCCGCCTTGCCCGTTTTCTCGGCTGCGCTCTTGATACCTTTTGCGGTGTTCCTTGCTTCCTTTGCATACTGCTTTTTAATCTGCCGTTTCTGCCAGAAGCGGGAAACGGGATTACTTTTTAGCTGCGGGTTATCGTGCAAAGCCTTGTGGTATTGAAAATCCACATTTGCCTTGAACGCTGCTTTTTCTGCCTTTGCCGCCTCCCGGTAGGGTTTCAGCTTATGGCTGCGGTAGCCCTGTTTGAGTTTCCTTGCCCCGTACTTTGCGCCGCGCTCGGCAAGTTCTTCCGATTTGTGCGCCCCCTCAACACCCGAATTGTCCTTTTCAACCGAATGTATCTTGTTGTGGATAAAAACGCCCGCTTCCTGTGTGGGGCGGGATAGCGGGTTGGCCTTTTCCTTAAATCCGGGCGGCTTGTCCTTTTCCTCAAAGTGCAGGCGGTTTTTCCCTTTGCCTGTGGCTTCGTCAAAAGTCCTTGTTTTTACAAGTTTCTTTTCCTTTGGGATAGCTGCCCTTGCCGCGTCCAGACGGTCTGCGGCTTTGTCGGATTTTCGGATATACTTTTCAAGCTCCGGTGCGGATAGTTCTTCTTCCGTGAATTTCAGCCGTGAGGATTTTGTTTCTGCCGCCATTTCCGCCTGTGCCTTTTGCACCGCCTTTTTGGAAGCCTTGCGGGTATGGGCGGCGTCAAGGTGTCCCATAATGCGCTCGGCTGTGCCTGTGTCGGCTTTGGAAGCCGTAAACGGGGCAGACGGGAAAGGGGCGGCTTCGGGAATGGGGGTTGTCAGCTGCGCCGCGTCCTGTGCCGCCTGCTGTTCGGGGGTTTTCTGTAAATCCGTTTCCTGTTCCCGTTTGCTGATACGCTCGGCGGTCTGTTTGGTTTCGTTGACTTCGACAGCCCCGTCACGGGTCATTTTCTGCGTGATTTTGTCACGGGGTTTGTATTCTTTCAAGCAGTTTCACCTCCTTATGGCCGGTAGCACCTGCCGGTTTCAATATCCGCAATGTATTTGAGGATAGGATATACCTGTGCAGGCACAACGGCGTTTCCAAGACATTTTAAGCGTTCCGCACGGTTTTCGGTTATCTCGGTCAGGCGCGGGATTTCGTCAGGCTCTTTTCTCCAGATTGAACGTCCGTCCACTTGTGGGGGAAGCCCATCAGCCATTCCACCCAATCCGGGTTGAGTGCCGATTTCTCCGACTTCGGATTTTCCGCAAATATCATCTGTGCCGCAAGGCTGCCCGTCGGCTTGCCCTTTTTCACGGCTTCGGGTTTCAGCGTCGAACGGTAGCTGTCCGACGCCATAGGGGTTAAAAAGTAAACCGCTGTTGATAACTTTGCCGACCATTCCGTCCCGTTCTTCTTGACTACCCGCACCGAGCCGGTGTCCGAAAGCCGTACATTTTTTGTTTCCGCCTGCGGCTTCGTGTCGCAGGCAAGGGGTGTGGGAAACATTAAACCCCACGATAAAAGTTCGTTTGCGCTCATGCCACGCGCCGACGGCGACAGCAGGCAGTACGAAAACCCTAACGGCGTAACCCGCCTTTGCCAAGTCAAAAATCGTTTTGTCGAGCCCCATATTGATGAAGCCAGCAACATTTTCTCCAAGCACATAAGCGGGTCGCAGTTCTGTGATAACCCTGCACATTTCGGGCCACAGGTAGCGGGTGTCCTCAAAGCCTTTCCGTTTTCCGGCACTTGAAAAGGGCTGGCAGGGGAAGCCTCCCGATATGAGGGTAACGGTTTCTTTTCCTGTTTTTTCAATAAAAGCCTCCTTTGTGAGTGTAGTAATATCCTGAAAGCGCGGCACCTGCGGCCAATGCTTTTTCAGGACTTCGTTTTGATAGTCAGCCCATTCACATTGACAGACGGTAGTAAACCCCGCCGCTTCTGCGGCTATGTCAATACCGCCTATCCCCGAAAACAGGCTTAAATGGGTCAGTTCTTTCAATGGGCGGCACCTCCGACTTCCTCCGGCTTCGTCGTCATTACCCTGTAAAGCTCGGTATCTGCCGGGAAGCGGTCAACAAAAGGCAGCACCACATTCCCGTAAAAGATAAGCCCCTCGCCTGCGTCGGTGTGGGTTACATACTTCATCTGCTGTGGGGAAATGTTAAGCTGCTTTGCAAGGATAGCCCTGTCGCCTGCGGCCTGATTGAGCATAAGGACAAAATCGCTGTTCTCAAAAATGTTCTCAACCTCACGGCTTGCCAAAAGGTCTTTGACGTTCTGCGTGATAGCGGTCGGTATGCCGCCCCATTTTCTAAATCGCTTCCAAATCTCAACGGAATAGGCTGCGGTCTGTTCCTCTTTGAGCAGCAAATGAAATTCGTCCATATAGTAACGGGTAGCCTTTTTTTCCGCCCTGTTTACCGTAACCCTGTTCCATACTTGGTCTTGCACAATGAGCATACCTAACTTTTTAAGCTGCTTTCCAAGCTGCTTAATATCAAAGCAGATAAGGCGGTTTGAAAGTTCTACATTCGTCCTGTGGTTAAAGACGTTCAGGCTTCCCGAAACGTAAAGCTCCAATGCGGCAGCGACACGCGCGGCCTCCGGCTCCGGCTGCTTCAAAAGCTCGTTGTAAAGGTCGCCCAAGATAGGCATATTCGCAGGGTCGGGGTCTGCAAGGAAAGGTCGGTACACATTCCTAACCGCCCTGTCGATAACTGTTTTTTCAACGGGCTGCAAGCCCTCTTTGCCGCCGATAACAAGCTCGCAGAGGGAAAGGATAAAGTCGGATTTCAACGCAAGCGGGTTGTCGTCCTCGCTGTAATTGAGGTTAATATCCATAGGGTTTACATAGTGGGGGCTTGTCGGGGAAAGGCGGATTACCTGCCCGTGCAGACGTTCTACAAGGGGGTAATAGTCGACTAAGTCGGCGGGATTACTCCCGCTTTCTCGTCTAAGAACCGTACGTGAGCGTTTCCACTCATACGGCTCAAGCATTTCATCACGCTTTCGCGCGGCGCTCCAAGAGAATTTGCTGGCAATGCTTATGGACGTAAGCCATATTGCGCACCTCGTCCTTGCCGCCCATGGATTTCGGGACTTTGAAGAAAATCTCCCTCTCGTCACCGATGTCCATGGGGAGTCCACAGTGATAGCAACACCCTTTTTGGTTCTTCCAGACCTGCTTAAAACGTCCGGACAGGCGCTCCATTCCATGTCTGAATTTCCGATTTGTGAAGTATTGGGTGTCAAAGTAGGGGTTTGCATCCATTCGTACCTTGGTATGGCGGATAATCGGGATACTGTCTGTTCGCTGAAGCACTTTGTCCTCGGTGGAGAACACCCAATTCCGGTCACCTCTACGGTGCCAATAGTTGGTGGAGACCCACCACTGTCCCTTGTGAGGATGGCGGCGTTTCGCCCACCGCCATAGTAATTCATAGAGAGTGTAGTCGATATGGGAAAATGCTTCACTGGCGCAGACCGACTGGTGATAATTTGCCCAACCACGGATCAGCCGGTTCAACACTCCAATCAGGACTTCCTGCTTCCACGCCTTACCGCGTCCGAGGATCGTCTCGGACAGAGAGGCTTTCAGGGCTTTTAAGGCTTTCTTGGATGGCTTGACGATGAGCTTTCCTTTGAATTTTCGGAATGTCCAGCCCAGCATATCAAAACCGTCGTCGATGTGGGTGATGACCGTCTTTTCCTCGGACAGTTCCAGCCCTCTGGCTTGCAGAAAATCGCGGAGGATGTCTTTGGCTTCTTCCGCAATCTCTTTTGTGGCCGCTGTGACAATGAAATCGTCGGCATAGCGCACCAGATTGACCCTGCTCTTGTTGTGGACAAATGCACTGACCTCACCCTTGGCACTCAAATCAAAGTGGTCACTCAGGACTTTTTGCATTCCGTCCAGCGTCAAGTTTGCAAGTATGGGGGAGATGATGCCGCCCTGGGGTGTGCCCGCATCGGTGGGGAACAGCTCATCGCGGAACACAAATCCCGCTTTCAGAAACTGTTTCAATACAGATTTGTCCATGGGAATATGCTTAATGAGCCAGTCGTGGCTGATATGGTCATAACACCCTTTGATGTCGCCCTCCAGCACCCATTCCGGGGAGTAGCTTCGGCTGAGCGCCGTGAAGATATATTCACAGGCATCCTGCGCGCAGCGCCCCTTGCGGAAGCCAAAGGATTTCGTATCCGCTGTTGTCTCTGACACCGGGTCGAGGGCCAGTGCGTAGAGCGCCTGCAAGGCCCTGTCATACATACAGGGGATGCCCAGCGGGCGTTTCGTCTTTTTGCCCTTTTTCTCAATGAATACCCGACGCAGTGGCTTTGCCTTGTAGCCCTTGTCTGTCAGGGTCAGAACACCGCGCATTTTAGCGGCTGGGGTAGACCACAGCACACCATCCACGCCCGGTGTCTTTTTCCCTTTGTTGGTGGTCACTTTCCGCACCGCCAACACTTTTGCATAGTACGAATGAGTTAAAAGATACTGCAATCGTTTCACTGTGTTCCATTTATTCTCTTGGGTCGCCTTAGCAATCCTGGCTTGCAGCCTATTAACCTCGGCTTCTGCTTTCTTCCAGTCGATGGATTTCCACTGTCGTTCCAGCGCCGCCGCGTCCGGCAATCTCTCAGGGTTTTTACACCCCGTCGTTGAACAATTACCGTTCATAGGTTTACCTCCTTTTCTTGCTATGAAATACCGTGGGATAAGTCAGCGCCCTTTCGGGCCGGGGCAAAGTCTGAACCCCTATCCCACCCCATTACAGGGCGGGCGTTCGCTTTTTATCCCGTTCCTCTACCCTCTGCGCCATTTCTTCCCCTTGCGGGGTCGATACCTCTGCATTTCTGCAAAGGAACGCATAGGGCTTACCACGTTCCGCGCAACAAATAATTGTGTGCGTTTTAGGAGCCATCTTTGAGCCGGGAGGATTTGTGTCCATTTGCTGGGGGATTGCGAAAGTTCCCACAGCCGCCTCCGCACCTTTTGGTGTAGGCGTGTCAGCCTGATTTCGCCTATTCCCTGTAACGACCCTTACGATGATTCACTTTACGTTCTCCATGACGCACTTATCCTTGCAGTACGGCTGAGTTAGGCTCTCAGATTTCCCACGTTGTCCCACAGGCTCCCCACCCCGCCGTTACCAGCGGCGCAGGCTGTGGTAGGATTACCCCAAATGGATAGGGCAGCTTTTTTAGGCAATTTGTTACGCGACTTCGTGTCGCACCTCGGCTTCGGGGTCGCAGATGATAATATCGTCGTCGGTAATGAGGAAAATGTTTGTGATTTCCCTTTTTGCCGCAAAGGATTTACCGCTTCCCGGAGTTCCCAAGATAAGCCCGTTTGGGTTTTTGAGCTTCTTCCTGTCGCACAAAATCATATTGTTAGACAGGGCATTTAAGCCGTAGTAAAGGGCTGTGCCCCTCTGAAAAAGCTCCTGTGTGATGAACGGGATAAAAATAGCGGTGCTGGAAGTCGTCAGCCCCCTTTGGATAGGGATAAGGTTATCCCCAAGAGGAATTGAGGACATAAAGCCCGCTTCCTGTAAGTAGTCAAGACGGGTCAGGGCGCAGTTGTTTTTCTGTGCGATACCCGCCGTAGCAAACACATCATTTTCAAGTTTCCGCCTTGTGTCTGCCATATTCACGACAAGGAAAGTAAGCAGGAACATACGCTCGTTGCGGCTCTGTAAATCCTGCAAAAGATTTTTCGCTTCGCTGCCGAATGTGGCAAGGTCGGACGGGATAATATCCATATCGTAACCGCTTCGCACCGCCTTTTTCTGTTCCTCAATCTTCATCTTGTCAAGGTCTGTAATCTTGCGCTTAATGGTCTTGATAGCTTCGGTCTGGTCGATACTCTTAATGTGGAGATTGACGATAATACCGTTTTCAAGGTCAAGGATTTCCGATAAAATACGGTCATTCAGTTCCGGCGCAAGGATTTCAAGGAAGCTAACCGCACCTAACTTTTTCCCCATACGGAACATTCGCCCCTCGCCAAAACGGAAAGAGGACGGGGCGATAAAGTCCTTTGTGGAAAGCCCCGACGGGGCAAGCCAATCAAAGGAGAAACGGAACGGCTCGCCCTCCGGGTGGAAAATCCCGTGTAGGGTCTGCAAACGTTCATAACCCGTCATAGGGTGGGCTGATACTCCCAGCACCTTAAAATTATTGAGTACGTCGGTTTCAATGCGGGAAAGCCTTGCCTTCGCTGCGGTCAGATTATCCGCTTCAACGGAAAAGGTAATGTACTTTGCCTTTTCAAGTCCGTTGTTGCCTTTTTCAAGCTGGTTTTTCAGCATATCCGCATACTCGGCACGGATAGAGTTAAAAGCGTCGTCCTGCTGCGGGATTTGAATGGCCTCCTGCGCCTTTTCTTTCCTTGCGCCCTGATTGATGAAAGAAAGCTGCACCGATACGGAAGCGTCAAAATAGTTTAAGAAGTCGCACCAATTCTCAAAAATGGCGGTCTTGTCGTCAGCCTGTGCAAGCTGGTAGTTGATGTCCTCAAACACAATGCTTTTGCTGTATTTCTTTTCCGATACCTTGCAAATTCCGTCCGGGTACATCTGCACATAGGGGATTGTCTGCTGTGCCGTATGGGGTTTCCCGTCGCCCTTTGCCCTTTGGATAATGGCGGCGATTTCCTTTTTTTCGGCGCGGGTCAGTTTCCGTTTAGCCCCTGCGGGGCTTTTCTGTCTTGTGGTTTCCTTTGACAATAGCCGATACCTCCTTTTCAAGTTTTCTTTGTTTTTCTATGAGTGCATAGAAATTGTCGGTCTGGTAGGGGCGCTCCTTTGGTCGGATAAACTTTGTCTGAATGACATTCTTTATCACGGTTTCAAGGGGCTGCCCGTGTTTTTCATACATAGCCAAGAGGAAGCAAGGGAGCATTACAACAATCATCACGAACGCCGCAACGCTCGTTCCTATGCTTCCTTTGAGCAAAAAGAAAAGCGGTAGTCCTATCGCAAGGGCTGCCGCAAAGCAAATGATTTGCCGCTTCGTCAAGTTGAAAGCGACTTTTGTTTTGACTTTGGATAAGTCTTTGGGTACGGGTACATAAGCCACGCCAAAACCTCCTTTCTGCGGGGTGTACCCGCTTAATGTGCGTTAAAAATCGACTTCGCAAGTGCGCCGGATTTGAACAGGGAGAAGCAGAGGATAACGGTGTATGCCGCAAGGGAGAATATCGCGCTGTGCAGATTATCCGCTATAATCATACTGTTTACCAAAACCGCATAAATGCCGACACATATCATAATGAGGAAGCCTTGAAAACCGAGGGCGAACAGGGATTTTAGGTAGTTGTTTCCTATCTGTCCCCACTCGCGGTTAGTCATTGTTGCAAACGGGATAGGCGATACCGAACAGTAAAGGTATATTTCTATCATTCTGCCGTAAAGGATAACCGTAATAAGCACCGACATAATTTTCATACACAGGCTTACAAGGCTTGTTTCCATTACAAGCAGAAGCAGTTCGGGGATTTCCATAGCGTCAAGTCCTGATTGCATAGAGGATAGGGCGGCGTCCACATCTATATTTGTGTTGCCGCCGATTACCCCGGCTGCGCCGGATACGACGTACTGCGCTAAATCGAATACCGCCATTGTGATATTAAAGGTATGGGTAACGAGATATACCGCTACCCACGCCTTGAAAAACCACTTGAAAAACATAAATGTGTCTATGTCGTGCATATTGTTCTTTTCGGTTATCATTGAAATAAGCTCCACGCATAGAACATAGGTAATGACAAGCCCCGCAATGGGTACAATCACATTTTCCGATAGGGTCTGTATCATAGAAAATATGCTTGCGTTCCACCCCTGCGGGGTCTTGCCTACCTCTGCGGCGATAGTTCCGACTTTTTCGTTTACGTCCCCGAACATAGTTGACAGATTACCGTTTATGGCTCCGATAAGGATTTCCTTTATCCATTCGTTAATCGCGTCAAGTATGCTCTGCATAAGCCGTTACCCGCGCTTAACCGAAAAGCCCGGAAAGCAAAGGTACAAGGGTCATACCGATAAGGGCAACACCGCCGCCGGCCATAAGCTGTTTCATACCCTGTGATTTTGCGCCGGGGTTATCATTTCCGTAACCCTCCATAAGATTGATTACTCCCCAGATGCCCAAGCCTGCACCAAGAGCGATAACGAGTGTCTGTAATACGCCTACTGCTGAATTAAAAAATGCCATATATTTTCCTCACTTTCTGCCGCTTTGCGGCTGTCAAAATAATTGTTGTTTGGTTTTGGGTACAAAAAAACCGCCGTAGAAATACGGCGGCAGCCTCCGCACCGTGTCCCGTCGGTGTGGATTGTTCGGGGTTATGCGCTTCATCAGTAGGGGCGCGCACCCAATAAAAGCGGGGTTTTCTGTTCCTGATAAAAGCCTCCTTTCCGCGCCGCCTATTCAAGTTCGGCGGCGTCTACTTCGTAATAGTCAAATACTTCGTCGGGCTTGACGATTGCGGGGCGGCGTCTTAAATGCTTTTCCATATCAAACGTATTCTTTTTGTCATAGTCCGACAGGTATTTGTAGTTGGGGTGTTTGGTAATATCGTATTTCTCGGAGAAAAAGGGGCGTACCCCTCGTAACTGCAAGATACATTTGCCGCCGTCCATAACGGCAATTTCATCTTGGCTCATAAGCTCCTTGCCTAACTTCTGATAGTTCAGCCCGTGGGAAAGCTCCCGCCCTCTGTTCTCGGAAGTGTTGAAGCTGTCTATGGTTTCCTTTCCCAAGATTTCCGATATTTCTTTGAGGGTGGTTTTTTCCTTGCCGCCCAAAAACAAGGTCGTGTCGCAGTTGCCGACAATCGTATCGGCGTTATCCTTGTAAATGGCTTTAAGCTGTGATTGTGATTGCAAAATAATAGAAGCCGATATTTCACGGCTTCGTATGGTGGCAATCAGTTTTTCAAATTTCGGTATCTGCCCGATATTCGCAAATTCATCAAGCAGGCAGCGAACGTGAACGGGCAGCCTGCCGCCGTACACATCATCTGCCTTGTCGCAAAGCAGATTGAAAAGCTGTGTGTAAAGAATACTCACAACAAAGTTAAAGGTGTCGTCCGTATCGGAGATGATAACGAAAAGTGCGGTCTTTCGGTCGCCCAATGTGTCAAGCTCCATTTCGTCTGTTTCCATAAGCTCCCGCAGTTCCCGAATGTCAAAAGGGGCAAGACGGGCGCCGCAGGAAATGAGGATAGAGCTTCTTGTTTTTCCTGCCGATAGCAAAAACTTTTTGTATTGACGCACCGCAAAATGTTCCGGGTCTTTTTCCTCCAGCCGTTCAAACATAAGGTCAACGGGGGATTGAAATTCCGGGTCGTCCTCGCGGGCTTCGCTTGCGTTTATCATTTCAAGCAGGGTCGTAAAGTTCTTTTCATTCTCCGGGGCTTCGTAATGGATATAGCCGATAAGGGCGCAGTAAAAAAGCCGTTCGGACTTTACCCAAAAATCCTCGCCGCTTTTTTCTCCGTCGCCTTTGGTGTTTGCGATTATGGTATTTACAAGTTTCAAAATGTCCTTTTCGCTGCGGATATAGGCAAAGGGATTGTACCGCATTGACTTTTTGAAATTGATTGTGTTTAGCACTTTGATTTTGTACCCGCCGCGCTGCAAGAGTTTCCCGCACTCGATTAAGACGGTGCCTTTCGGGTCGGTTACAACATAGCTTGAGTGCATTTGCATAAGGTTAGGCTTGACGAAAAACCTTGTCTTGCCGCTTCCGCTTCCTCCGATTACAAGCACATTTTTATTTCGTGCATATTTCGGGTGCTTCGGGCGGCTTGACATCATCAGCCTTTCGGTCTGGGTCAAAAGCACGTTGTTTTCAAATACGGGGTCGATATACGGCTTTATGTCCTCGGCATTTCCCCAACGGGCAGAGCCGTACTCAATGCCCTTGCGGTATTTCTTTGCGTTCTTGCCTTTCATATACACCGCAAGTCTTATGATTGCCGCGCCTGCAATACCAATCAACAAGTCCATAGGGTCAAAGCTCGGCAGTGCATTTGAAAAGGCGGCTGAAAATCCGTCCCCGATAGATAAGAGCTTGCCCGTGAGGTCAGCCCCCGGCGCAAGTCTGAACGCCTGCCCGATTTTATCAAAGGCATACACAAAGATAAGATACGGGGCGTTCAGGATAAGCATTTTTTTGATTTCGGGCTTCATCTGTCAATCCCCCTGCCTTTGTGTTTTGTCTGTTGACGGTTAGCGTTAAGTTCCTTTGCTTTTTCTTTGAACGCAACTAAAACTTTGCGGATAGAGGGCTTTTGTTCCTGTGTCAGCTTCTTTGCGGAAAATTCCCTGAAAGCTGCGGTCAGCGCGTCGGCGTCCCGCCCTTTGAAAAAGACAAGGTAACGGGGCGGCTGCTCGGTGGCGTCCTTTTTTAAGGCAAAGTCAATGCCGTATTTTTTCGCCGTATGTTCAAAAGCCTTGATATTGCCCTCGGTAATCTCAATGTTGGATAATCCGGCGTTCTGTTTCGCAAGCTGTTTTAGGGTCTGCTTGCCCTGTGGCTGTTTTTCGTGCTGTTTCTTCATCTGTGCAAGCATAGCCTTGACAGCTTTTTGAAGCGTGGCGGCGGTCAGCTTGCCGCCCTTGATAGAGAGCGCAACCACTTTTTCGTTGATTTCGTCCTGCATTGTTTACCGTCCTCCTTTCCCGGTAGTGTTGTTTGGGGCAGCACCCGTCAAATACGAACGCGCAAGCCGTTCAAGTCCTCGGCGCGAATACCCACAAGATACCAATTATCCCCGTACTCAATGCGGGTCGGTTTCCATTTGCCGCCTGTGAATACCTCCAAGCACTCCCCACAATGCAGGCCGCCGTAATAGTCGGCTACATCAAAACGAATGTCGTAACGGTCGGTATGTTCGTTAAATACCAAAGCTCCTGTTTTCTGTGTCATAGTTTTTTGTCCTCCTGTTCTTTGTGAATGGGTTATAGGGTTTCATACTCGCTGCAAGAGTAGTCGGGTATGCCTGATTTCTGATTGCCGTATAACTTGCCGCTTGCCATATCGTGAGCGACAAGGGCGGTATAGTAGCTGTCAATGGTAGACGGGGCATTGAAAAGCACCGCCTTCAAATACTGCTTGATGTTACGGATTTTCGTTGTGTTCTCCTGCATACAGTCAAGCACAAATTCAATATGGCTGCTGTTCAGCTTCATAAACTTTGCCTTGACAAGCTCGGCGGGGTAATCGTCCCCGGCAATTCGTATCTGCTTCCTTGCGGTACAGACGGTTTCAAGAATGAGGTCAACGATTTCATTCAAGCGGTCTTTGTCAATGCGTTTGTCCTGAAGCAGAATATCATAGTCGATATTGTCCTTGATGATTTCCTCATACACTCTGTATGCGTCGTTCCTTTCCTTTCGCTTCCTTTCCTCGGCTGCGCTTGCGTTGCCGTTGGCTCTTGCTGCGTCCCCGCCAAAAGGCAAGGGGTTTGGGGAATGGATAGGAATGGAATGGGTAATTGATAAATCCGTATTTGATTTTTCTTTTTTTGGTAAGTTAGTCTTTAATATATCTTTATTTAATTGCGTTGGATTTTCCAACGTAGGTTTTTCCAACATAGGTTTTTCCAACGTTGGATTATCCAATGTTGGATTTTCCAATGTAGGTAAATCCGATATAGGCGGCGTGGCTTCCTGTTCCTCGTCAGGCTGCGGCTGCTCATAGATTACATAGTCGGCACCGCGCAGGCGTCCTTTTTCGTCGCGCTCCCTTGAACGTTTGATATATCCGGCTTTTTCAAGCTCCTTTATCGCTTCCCGGATAGCGTCTATCTTTTCCCGGTTGATGTAGGACAGCCCCGCAAGGGTATAATCCCAATCCTCCGGCAAGGACAGCATTTGAGATAACAGCCCCTTTGCCTTTAAGGAAAGTTCCTTGTTGCGTAGGTGGTGGTTGCTCATTACGGTATATCCCGTGTTGCGCTCCACTCGGAAAACTGCCATAGTTTTTTCACTCCTTTGCTGTGGTTTCTGTTACGCAGTTAAAGGCTGATTTTGAGGGAAAAGGTATAAACCCCTTGCCCCCTTAAAACCTGTGTCTGCAAAGCCTTGAAATACAAGCCTTTTTTCGCCCCTACTCCGTAACATAAGGGCATAAAAAAAGCGGCGTTCCTGTTCTTCCGATTTTGGAAGTGAGAAACGCCGCATTTTACGGTCTGTGTTCAGTTTTAGTATAATACCTGCTTGTCCGTCATACGAAAAAACCTTGATTTTACTGTGTTTTCAAAAGTATCGTTATCTAACTTCATCTTTCAATCGACCTGGTTTCCAGGAGATGATTGCCGATGTGGAGGCAGGGATCGTCAAGCGGGTCATCATCAAAGATATGTCCCGTTTTGGCCGTGATTATCTACAGGTGGGTATGTATACCGAGATCATGTTCCCGGAGCATGATGTTCACTTTATCGCCGTAAACGATGGGGTGGACAGCACCCAGGGCGACAATGAGTTTACTCCCTTCCGCAATATCATCAATGAGTGGTATGCGAAAGACACCAGCAAGAAAATCCGTGCTGTGATGAAGGTCAAAGGGAACGCCGGAGAACATTTGACGACTAATGCGCCCTACGGATACATGAAAGACCCGGATGACAGCAAACATTGGATACCCGACCGTGAGGCTGCCGATGTGGTCTATGAAATCGGGCTGTATGTTATGGATGGGTTTGGACCGTCCCAGATAGCACGAAAACTGCGGGAACGGAAAATTCTCACACCTGCCGCTTACTATGAAAGCAAGGGCATTACCTGCAATGTAAAAAAGCAAGGCGATCCTTATGATTGGGATAATACCACGATAGCACATATTATGGATCGTTGGCGTGAATACCTGGGGCATACGGTGAATTTCAAGACCACAAAGAAGTCCTACAAGAGCAAAAAGAAAATCAAAAATCCTGAAAGTGAATGGGTCATCTTCGAGAATACCCATGAACCCATCTGGACAGAAGCCATTGCCGAGGCTGTAAAACAGGCACGGCAATCACGGCGCCGTCCGACAAAGATGGGCGAAATGGGGATGTTCTCCGGCATGATGTATTGTGCCGATTGTGGCTCGATCCTGTACCAGTGCAGAGCGACCGGTTTCCGAAAGGATCAAGAATATTATATCTGCTCTGGATACCGTAAGGGAAAGCAGGTATGCAGCACACCACACTCCATCCGAACGGTTATCCTGGAGGAACTGATCCTTCAAAATCTGCGGGAGATTGTGTCCTTCGCAAGAAGCCACGAAAACCGTTTCGTTCAGATGGTCATGGATATGGATGTAAAGGAACGCAATAAAGGTCTTGCCAAAAAGCGCAAGCTGCTGTCTGAAAGTGAGAAGCGTATCACAGAACTGGATACAATCTTCAAGCGGCTGTATGAGGACAACATCAGCGGCAAGCTGACAGACGAGCGTTTTCACAAGCTGTCCACCGATTATGAAGCGGAACAGGCTAGTTTGCAGACACAGGCTGCAATACTCCGTGAGGAAATCGAAGAAGAAGAAGGCAAAAGTGCCAATGTTGACAGGTTCCTGTCTGTTGTCCGCCAGTACACCGATATCCCGGAGCTGACACCTCGTATCCTGCATGAGTTCGTTGAGAAGATCGTCATTCACGCAGCGACCGATCCCCATAGCAAAATCAACCGCAGACAAGAGGTAGATATCTACTACAAAGGTATCGGGATTTTGGAAATGTCCAAAGTATTTGATAGCAGGCAAAAATGAAAGAAACGGCATAGCCGAAGCTATACCGTTTCTCTCTTGCCTTAGAATGTTTTCTTAACTGGACACACCTAAAAGCATCGTCCCTTTTTGGTTATTTGTGCTCCTTCAGCTGGCAGAGGAAGTCATCGGCTTCGATGGCCTCCGGGGTGAAGGAATTGTTCTTCCACCAGCTGACCAGCGCGGTGGCAATGGTCAGGCCGGTGGAGACCAGCTGCTCCAGCTCTGCCGATTCAATGGGCAGGACACGGTGGCCGGTGGCGCTGAGCACCTGATTGGTCAGCGCCAGTGCCAGCGCCGCCGTGCGGGCCAGCGTGGCGGGAGAGATCTTGCATTTCTTCATGGGGAACTCCTTTCTTTTATAGGATGGTACGGTCGAGCCCCGCCCGGTGGAGCAGGGCGGGATAATCCTTTTCGGTGCGGCTCAGGTCTACGGGGCCGGAGATGCCGGGTACCCTGCCCCTGCTGGTGTACTGCCACATCCCGTGCCTGCGGGCCGGGCGTTTGCCCCGGTAGTCCGCCAGCCAGAGGTCGAAGGGGACCAGCGTGTCCATGTGCAGGGCAGTATCTGCAAAATGGGTGTAGGTGTATACCATGGCGTACAGGCCCCAGTGCTCCAGCTGCCGTGCCGCCCCGGCAACAAGGGCGGAGAGCGCATCCGGTGTCAGAGCACGCAGGCGGGCATCCTCCACGTCGATGGCAGCGGGCAGCTGAAGCCGCTTTCCCCTGAGGGCATCGTGCAGGAGGGCCAGCTCAGCATCCCGCTGTGGGGCAGTAACGGCACAGCTGTAATAGTAGACCCCCACCGGGATGCCCAGCCGGATGCAGGCAGAGTAGTTTGTTTCAAACATGGGGTCGATGTAGGGCGTGCCGTTCCTGCTGCCCAGTGCGCGCAGCATCACGCCGTGGACCCTGCCGCTGGCTTTTACGGTATCCCAGTCTATGCGGCCCTGCCAGCGGGAGACATCCAGCACCGTGAACATCAGGTGGCCTCCAGCAGGGTCTTGAGGGCGGCGGGAGTGACGGTGTCCACCACCAGACTGCCATCGCTGCGGATGGACAGCACCCGCAGGAGGGCACCTGCCTGCGGGGCCACCGGGGCAGGCAGCGCGCCTACGTCCTGCGCGTCCAGCACCACCGCGCCGCCCTTGCCGTTGACACTGAGCAGGGTGCCGTCCTCGGGCGCAAAGGATTCGGCGCGCAGGGCGGCGCTCTCGGCGCGGGAAGCCGAGGTCGCGGCACGGCTGCCATTCAGTGCGGCCCGCTCGGCAGCGTCGGCAGCGGCCTGCGCCTGCCGGGCGGCACTGGCCTCACTGGCGGCACTATTCTGGGCCGCCTGCACCGCCGCATCGGCCTGCCCCGATACCTGGGCGATGAACTGTTCGTACACCGAGGGACTGGGCTCCTCCTCGGTGCCGTCGGTGGGCAGAATGTCGTAGACATCGTACCGGCCCGGGCGGGTGTAAGCGGTATAGCCGCTGCCGTCGGTGGCGGCCAGCATCCATTGCCCGGCGGGCCAGCCCGTGAAGCTGCGGCCCACGGGCGCGCTGTGCGCTGCATCCAGCACAAGGGGTGCGGCAAGGGTGCCGTCGCTGTGGCGGATGTGCAGGGTGATGCTGCACCCGGCCCATTCCGCAGGCAGCTGGAACACCAGCCGGTCCACGCCCTCGGCGTTCTGTGCGCCCAGGTGCAGCCGGGCGGGCTGGGCCGTGAATTCGGTGCCGCCCAGCGTGCGGGAAGTGATCTTGATCTGCATAAAAACCTTCCTTTCTTCGTTTTGACCCCATTGTACCGGTTTGCGGCAGGGCACGGAAGCGCGGTCTTTTTTTATGGCGTTTTTTACCTTTCGGCATTTTGCTGGAAGCCGGTTTTTGACAGAAACTGCGGAGAAACTCCCCGTTATTTCCGGCAGGAAAACAGCGGGGAATTTGTGCCGCAAAATGTCGGATTACGCATGATTGATGCGCCGGAATGTGCAAAAGAGCCCGGCGATTTCTCCCCGGGAAACAGACTTGAAATGTTAAAAAATTATGAACGAATACGACCAATTTTTTGGGAAAATTTCAGAAGGAAACGCCCGAAATCATTCTGAATCAAGGAAAACAATGTACAGATTGCACAAAAAACTATGTGAAACAATTGTCAAGCCGAAGCGCGCTGATTTGACAAATGGGCCGTCGTCTGCTAAAATAGTGCCCGCTCAACGGATCATACACACGTTGGAGCGTCTAAATTTTATTTCTCAGGAAGTAAAACGCCGTATAAAAAGACGGCCCTTTGCAGGGAAAAATGCCCTGCGCTTTGCGGGCAAAGGAAGAGCCCGCCGCATTCCAAAATGATGAAAAGAGAGGAGTTGTCTCGTATCGCTTCCGTCAAATTTCAAAAAGCATTGTCTGACCGCGCTCGTGCGGTCACACCCCGTGTGCTGGCGTTCTGCGTCATGGCAGTGAGCCTTGTGTTCACTTTGGCCGTGACCGCCGCGAATCTGCGGCTGACCTACGTCACCGACTCCGATGGTGCGCGTCAGCTGGTGGTCAGCAGTGAGACCGACCCTGCCCGCGTCATGAGCCTTTCCGGCATTGAGGCCGAAGAGGGCGACCACGTTTACTACACCGCGTTCAGCGGCAATCTTGCCACCCTGAACATTGAGCGGGCCTTCACCGTGAACATCCAGGCCGACGGCCAGGAGTACCCGGTGAAGATGGCCTTTGGCACCGTTGCCGAAGCGCTGGAGCGCGCCGGCATCACCCTGGAGGCAGATGACTACACCGAGCCTGCGCTGGATCAGCTGGTCACTGCGGGCAGTGAGATCACGGTGCACCGGGTGGACTACCAGGACAAGGTGGAGACCCAGACCATCCCCTATGACACCCAGTATATCTACACCAGCCTGTACTTCCGCAACACCGGCCGGGCCACTACCCTGCAGCATGGGGCGGAGGGCCAGCAGACCGTGACCACCCGCGAAAAGTATGTGGACGGCGAGCTGGAAAACAGCATGGTAGTGGATGTGACCACCACGGTGGAGCCCACCGACCATGTCATCAAGACCTATGGTGCCGGTGCGCCCGTTTCTCCCCTGACCGGGCCGGACGGCACCACCAACGCCCCCGCCTCGTACAGCCAGGTCCTCACCGGCAAGGCCACGGGCTATTATTCCCGCACGGGCAAGGGCTCGTCGGGCCTGGGCCTGGGCTACGGCACCGTTGCCGTTGACCCCAGCGTCATCCCTTATGGCACGCTGCTGTACATCACTTCCACGGACGGCAGCTTTGTTTACGGTTATGCCGTTGCCACCGACACCGGTATCGCGGTGCAGAAGGGCCAGATCCTGGTGGATCTCTTCTATGAGACCTACGCAGAGTCGGTCATCAACGGAGCCATTCAGGTCAACGTTTACGTTGTAGGCTGAACCGCATAGCACACGGAAAAATTTGAAAAAGCACCCGCTTCAGTTTCCTGGATTTGCAGGAAAAATGAGGCGGGTTTTTCTTTTTGCCCTATATTCTGTAAAGTTTGCCGAGAATTCTTGTGTAAAATTGGATAAGTTGACCACAATGAAAAAATATTGACGAAAAGATTATAGTAGATTTTGACGGAAAGCCCTTGAAAAATCGGACAAAATTCTTTAATATAAGAGAGTACAAAGGTATAGGCTCACTGCGGCCTGTACGGGGAGGAGCTGTTTATGAGACCGACGGAAGAAAAGATCCAGAAAGATCCCTCGGATCTGCCGATTTATCTGTTCAAGCAGGGCAACAACTGCGAAGCATACCGTTACTTTGGTGCACACCTTGAAACCCGCGCCGGAGAGTCCGGTGTGGTGTTCCGTGTTTGGGCACCCCATGCAGCCGCCATCAGTGTGGTGGGCGATTTCAACAGCTGGAAGCCGGGCAGCCACCCGATGCGCAAAGTGGATGGGGATTCTGTCTGGGAGCTGTTCATCCCCGGCGTAAAGGAATACGATGTCTACAAGTACTGTGTGACCACCCGGGGCGGCGACCTGATCTACAAGGCTGACCCCTATGCGTTCCACGCGGAGACCCGGCCCTCCAACGGCAGCAAGGTCTACGATATCACCGGCTTTGCCTGGCACGATGATGCCTGGCAGACTGCTCAGAAAAAGGCGGACGTGATCAACGGCCCGATGAACATCTACGAGATGCACGCGGGCAGCTGGAAGCTCAAGGACGAGAAGGTTCCCTATAACTATTCTGAGCTGGCCGATGAGCTGATCCCCTACATCCGGGAGATGGGCTACACCCATGTGGAGCTTCTGCCCGTGATGGAGTATCCCTTCGACGGCAGCTGGGGCTATCAGGTCACGGGCTATTTTGCCCCTACCAGCCGCTACGGCACCCCCAAGGACTTCATGGCCTTTGTGGACAAGATGCATGAGGCCGGCATCGGTGTCATCATGGACTGGGTGCCCGCCCACTTCCCGAAGGATGGCTTCGGCCTGTACAACTTTGATGGAGAAGCCTGCTACGAGGACCCCAACCCCAAGCGCGGCGAGCACAAGGAGTGGGGCACCATGGTGTTCGACTTCGGCCGCAGCGAGGTGCAGAGCTTCCTGATCTCCAGCGCCCTGTACTGGCTGGAGCAGTATCACATCGATGGTCTGCGCGTGGATGCCGTGGCCTCCATGCTGTATCTGGATTACAACCGCAAGCAGGGCGAATGGGAGCCCAATAAGAATGGCGGCAAGGAGAACCTGGAAGCAGTTGCTTTCCTGCGCAAGCTGAACGATACGGTTCTGGGCCGCCACCCCCACAAGTGCATGATCGCGGAGGAGTCCACCGCATGGCCCATGGTCACCAAACCGGCCAGCGACGGCGGCCTGGGCTTCAACTTCAAGTGGAACATGGGCTGGATGAACGACATGCTCAGCTACATGAAGACCGACCCGCTCTTCCGCGCGGGCAACCACAACAAGGTCACCTTCAGCTTCTTCTATGCCTTCAGCGAAAACTTTGTGCTGCCCATCAGCCACGATGAAGTGGTGCACGGCAAGGGCAGCCTGATCAACAAGATGCCGGGCGAGTACGATGCTAAGTTTGCCAACCTGCGCACCTTCTTCGGCTACATGATGGCCCACCCCGGCAAGAAGCTGCTGTTCATGGGGCAGGAGTTTGGCCAGTTCACGGAGTGGAACGAGGAAAAGCAGCTGGATTGGATGCTGCTGGACTACGACAAGCACACCGAGCTGCAGAACTACGTCAAGACCCTGAACGCCTTCTATAAAGAGCACCCCGCCTTCTGGCAGATCGATTACAGCTGGGAGGGCTTCCAGTGGATCGTGCCCGATGACTCCAAGCAGAGCGTGATCGCCTTCCTGCGCAAGGATGCAAACGGCAAGCAGATCCTGGTGGTCTGCAACTTCAACCCCGTCCTGCGCGAGGGCTATGCCCTGGGCGCACCCGTGGCAGGTACATACAAGGAAGTGCTGAACAGCGATGACGAGGCCTTCGGCGGTTCCGGCGCGGTCCATAACAAGTCCGTGCGCACCCACAAGAAGCCCCTGCATGGCTTTGAGCAGAGCATTACCATCACCCTGCCGCCCATGAGCACCCTGTATTTTGAGGTGCCCACCAAGCGCACCCGCAAGGCAGCAGATCCGGCCAAGACGGCCCAGACCGTGAAAAAGACCGCTGCCAAAAAGACAGCCGCCAAGACCACGAAGACCGCCAAGGCTGAGCCTGCCGTGAAGGAGGAAAAGCCCAAAAAGACCTCCACCCGCAAGGCAAAGGCAGAAGCGGAACCTGCACCGGAAAAGACCCCGGCCAAGCGCGGCCGGAAGCCCAAGGCAGAAGCCGCTGCCGCACCCGAAGCAGCACCCGCCAAGCGGGGCCGCAAACCCAAAGCCGAGCCCGCTGAAGCTGCCCCCGCGGCAGCCGAAAAGCCTGCCCGCAAGCCCCGCGCCAAAAAGGCCGCCAAGACCGAGGAGTGACCGGGGCGCATCCGCACAACACAGTCAAACCATTTCCAAATCCAATAAATCCGGAAATGTGTAAAAGGGGAGAATAAAGCTATGGCAAAAGAAATTGTGGCAATGATCCTTGCCGGCGGACGTGGCTCGCGCTTGTACGCGCTGACACAGAAAACGGCAAAACCTGCAGTGGGGTTCGGCGGCAAATACCGCATCGTGGACTTCCCGCTGTCCAACTGCGTCAACTCCAACATTGATACTGTGGGCATCGCAACCCAGTATCAGCCCCAGAAGCTGAACGAGTACATCGGCAACGGCCAGCCTTGGGATCTGGACCGCCTGTACGGCGGCGTGCACACCCTGCCCCCCTACGAGCAGGCAAAGGGCACCGACTGGTACAAGGGCACTGCAAACGCCATCTACCAGAACATCAGCTTCATCGACAGCTATGATCCTGAGTACGTCATCATCCTGTCCGGTGACCAGATCTGCAAGCAGGACTACGCCGACTTCCTGCGCTTCCACAAGGAAAAGGGCGCGGAGTTCTCCGTGGCTGTCATGGAGGTCGATTGGAAGGAAGCTTCCCGCTTTGGCCTGATGGTGGCAGACGAGAACGATAAGATCACCGAGTTCCAGGAGAAGCCCCCGGTTCCCAAGTCCAACCTGGCTTCCATGGGCATCTACATCTTCAACTGGGATGTGCTGAAGAAGTACCTGGAAGAGGACGAGGCTGATCCCAACTCCAAGAACGACTTTGGCATGAACATCATCCCCGCTCTGCTGCGGGATGGCCGCAAGATGTATGCTTACCACTTCAACGGCTACTGGCGTGACGTGGGCACCATCGACAGCCTGTGGGAAGCCAACATGGAAGTGCTGGACCCCGAGAACTCCGGCATTGATATCTTCGACAAGAAGTGGAAGATCTACAGCCGCAACCCCGTGCTGCCCGCCCAGAAGATCGGCCCCCGCGCCGTGGTGCAGGATTCCCTCATCACCGAGGGCTGCCAGATCTATGGCCGCGTCCAGCACTCTGTCCTGAGCGCAGGCGTTACCGTGGAAGAGGGCGCTACCGTTGAGGATGCTGTCCTGATGGATGGCGTTGTGGTCAAGGCAGGTGCCGTGGTCAAGCGCTGCATCCTGGCTGAGGATGTTGTGGTGGGTGCCGGTGCCAAGATCGGCGGCGAGGGCCCCATTGCACATGTGGGTACCGGCCTTACCGTTGGCGCAGGCGCTACCGTAAAAGAGGGTGCCAAAGTATTTGATTCCGTCAAGGAGGGCGAGGAAGTATGCTGAGCCAGAACAACAATGCGTTGGGCATCATTTTCCCCAACAGCTATGATAACACCGTACCGGAGCTTGTGACTGAGCGCACCATGGCTTCGATCCCCTTTGCAGGCCGTTACCGCATGGTGGACTTTATGCTGTCCAGCATGGCAAACTGCGGCATCTCCAATGTCTCCATCGTGGTGCGCAAGAACTACCACTCCCTGATGGATCATCTGGGCACCGGCCGTGAGTGGGATATGGCCCGCCGTCACGGCGGCCTGAACATCGTGCCTCCCTTTGCAGAAAAGGGCGTGCGCATCTATTCCGGCCGTGTGGAGGCTCTGGGCTCCATCCTGAGCTACCTGGAGAACCAGAAGGAGAAGTACGTTGTGATGAGCGATGCCAACATCGCCATCAACTACGATTTCAACGCCCTGCTGGCTGCCCATCAGGCAAGCGGCGCGGATGTGACCATCGCCTACCAGAAGACTGAGATCCCCGAGGGCCGCAAGAACGACAACTACACCCTGACTGTGGATGCCGATGGCCGTGTGACCGAGCTGCTGTTCAATGATTACCGCCCCGGTGTCCAGAACCTGGACCTGAACATCTACGTTCTGGAGCGCGAGACCCTGATCAAGCTGGTCAAGGATGCGACCTCCCGCGGCCTGATCTACTTTGAGCGTGACATCCTGGCCCACAACGTCAACATCCTGAACATCCGTGCTCTGGAGTACACCGGCTATGTGGCCCATGTCTGCGACATGAAGAGCTACTTTGATGAGAACCTCAAGCTCATCGATGAGAAGAACCTGAACGCTCTGTTCCCCAAGGAGAGCCCTGTCTACACCAAGATCCGTGATGACAACCCCGTGCGCTACGTCAACGGCTCTTCCGTCAGCAATTCCCTGCTGGCCGATGGCTGTGTCATCGAGGGCACCGTGGAGAACTGCGTGCTGTTCCGCGGCGTTCGCGTCAAGAAGGGTGCTGTGGTCAGAAACTGTGTCCTGATGCAGGATACCGTTGTGGAACCAGGCGCTCAGCTGGACTGCGTTGTCACCGATAAGAACGTGCGTGTGACCGCCGACAAGAAGCTCTCCGGTACCGAGAGCTTCCCGGTCTATGTTCAGAAGAACCACACCGTCTGAGCCTGACACACCGAAACTTTCACAGGGGCGGCTCCCCTCCCCGGTAGCCCCTCTCAAAGAGGGGCGGGGGCCTTTGCGCCCCCGCCCGCTCTTTGTGTATCCGCCCTTTTTTCTGGAAAGGAGAAATACTATGAAGATCCTGTATGCCGCTTCGGAAGCGACCCCCTTTGCCAAGTCCGGCGGTCTGGCCGACGTGGCAGGCTCCCTGCCCAAGGCTCTGGTCAAGGACGGCGTGGATGCCCGCGTCATCATGCCGCTGTACGGCGACCTGAAAATGCGCGACAAGCTGGAGTATGTCACCAACTACTCGGTGCCCGTGGGCTGGCGCAGCCAGTACTGCGGCCTGTTCAAGGCTGAGGTCAACGGCGTGACCTACTACTTCCTGGACAACGAGTATTACTTCAAGCGCCGCGGCCTGTACGGCTTCTACGATGACGGCGAGCGCTTCGCCTTCTTCTCCCGCGCTGTGCTGGAGACCCTGTTCTACATCGACTTCACCCCCGATATCATCAACTGCAACGACTGGCAGACCGCGCTGGTTCCCGTTTACCTGAACCTGTACTACCGCCATCTGGATAAGTTCAACCGGATCAAGACCATCTTCACCATCCACAACATCGCATATCAGGGCAAGTACGGCACCGATATCCTGGAGGATACCTGCGGCATCGGCCACCGTGACCAGCACATCGTGGAGTACGATGGCTGCGCCAACTTTATGAAGGGTGCCTTTGAGACGGCAGATAAGATCACCACCGTCAGCCCCACCTACGCACAGGAGATCCTGGACCCCTGGTTCAGCTACGGTCTGGATGCCCTGCTGCGGGAAAAGCAGTATAAGCTTTGCGGCATCCTGAACGGCATTGATATGGAGGCCAATAACCCTGCCACCGACCCCCAGATTCCCTTCAACTACGATGTGACCAACGTTGAAGAGGGCAAGGCAAAGTGCAAGGAGGCCCTGCAGGACAAGTTTGGCCTGCACAAGGATGGCAGCCCCGTCTTTGCCATGGTCAGCCGCATGGTCGGCATGAAGGGCTTTGACCTGGTGCAGAGCATTGCTGATGGTCTGGTGGACCGCGGCATCGAGCTGGTCATTCTGGGCAGCGGCGAGAACCAGTACGAGACCTTCTTCTCTGACCTGTGCGCCCGTCATCCGGGCCGCGTGGGCACCTACATCGGCTTTGAGCCCGCCCTGTCTCAGGAGATCTACGCCGGTGCAGACGTGTTCATCATGCCTTCCAAGAGTGAGCCCTGCGGCCTGGCACAGATGGTGGCCTGCCGCTACGGCACGCCTCCCATCGTCCGCGAGACCGGCGGCCTGCGGGATTCCATCCATGACTGCACGCTGGGCGAGGGCAACGGCTTTACCTTTGCCGGTTACAGCGCCCATGAGCTGTACGATGCCTGCTGCCGTGCACAGGATCGCTACTACAACAAAGAGGACTGGAACAACCTCGTCAAGCACGACATGGAATGCGATTTCAGCTGGGACCTCTCTGCCAAGAGCTACGAGGGCCTGTACAACGAGACCGCAAACCTCTGGTAAATCATTTTCATAAGTCTGCCTTTTGCCGCCCGGTTCGCAGGAGCCGGGCGGCTTTTTTTGCGGACTTCCACACATATTTTACAAGAATCATCCGCAAAAAGCGGCAAGGCACCTTTGCACTTCCGACAGGACTGTGCTACAATGAAAAACATTGATAGCTCTTTCATGTTTTTGAAGAAATGGCAGAGTAGATAAGGAGAACGATATGAACTGGAAACGTGTCATCAGCGGCGTGCTGGCAGCAGCGATGCTGTCCGCTCTGCCGGTGCAGCTTCTGGTGTCGGCGGAAGGCACGGAGGCGGTCGGGCATGCCGATGGCTGGCAGGAACTGACCACTCTGGAATCTCTTGACGAAAGCAATACTTTCTTTTACAGCAAGGACGACCAGACATTTGAAAAGATTACCCACCCGGAAAAGGATGCCAAAACCGCAGACGGCATCGTGGATTATCTGGGAGACGGTGCGGTGGCGGTGGTGACTGACCCGGAGAATGCCGCCTACAACGCCGGTGACCGGGGTCAGAACTACGCATGGTCGGCGGTCGGCTACGGCGACTGGCTGTATGTGGGCACCTGCTACGCCGCCATCGGCAACACCCTCTCCCTGATGAAGAGCAGTCTGGGCGACGAATACGACGACAAGGTGCTTGCCGCCACCTTCGATGCCCTTTACAACGGCACTTTCTTTCTGACCGAGGAGGATGGCGGCCGGCCCAAGGGCGTGCTGGTGAAGATCAACACCAAGACCGGCGAGACCAAGGTGTTGATGTCCGGCTCCTACAACGGTTACACCCCCCTGTTCCGCAACGCATTGGAGTATAACGGCAAGCTGTACTTCTGCGGCAGTGTGGGTGGCGGCGGCATCGGCTTTCTGCCCAGCATCTGGCAGGTGGACCCCGCCACCGACGAGTGCAAGCCGGTGTATATCGGTCTGAACAGTGTGCAGGATTATGCCGCAGCCTACCAGCAGGGCATCTCCGTGGGCATCCGCGGTATGTGCGTCTACAAGGATCAGCTGGTCATCAGCAACGTAACCATGGATGCCGCCACCGGCAAGAGCAGCGCCGCCCTGCTGATCTCCTCCGATCCGGAAAAGGGCTTTACCCAGATCGCGGATTCCGACAGCCTGTTCAACTACCCCGCCTATCACTACGCCGACAGCATCTACGGCGGCAGCATCTGGGATATGGCTGAGTTCAACGGCCGCCTGTATGTTTCCATCTGCACCGGCACCGAGGACAATATGCCGGACGACAACACCATGCAGTCCTTTGCACTGGTGCGGGGCGATCAGAACCCTGACGGCACCTTCACATGGACACCAGTGGCAGGCGATCAGGAAAAGGATGGTGCCCGCTACACCTTCGGCATCGACCCGGAACGCACTCGCTCCGGTGCGGCGAACCTGATCGTGTACAACGACCACCTCTATATTGGCGAGTACAACGATGAGGAGATCGCACTGGAGCGCATCCTCTTTGCCAAGACCGGCAAGAACGCCGACGGTCAGTTTGGCGGCGGGCTGGACTGCCGGTTCATCAACGCCAATCTGGAACAGTCGGTGAACCTGTACCGTATGGACAGGGACGAGAACATGGAGCTTGTGGTGGGCAATGCCACCAAGATGTTCCCCTCCGGCAGCCTTTCTGGCTTAAAGTCCGGCTTTGGGCGCAATGAGAACCAGTACATCTGGCGGATGCAGGTGTATGATGGCAAGCTGTATGTGGGTACCTTTGACACCAGCAGCATGCTGGAGTGCGTTGGTCAGTTCGTCAATGGCAACCTGCTGACGCGCACCCCTGCGCAGTGGAAGACCCAGTGGGAATATCTCAAGACCCTGATGAAGGCACTGCAGGCGACGGACCCCGATGGCAACGGGAACCCCGACACGCTGGCCCAGACCATCAAGTTTTCCTACAAATTCGTGTTCGAGAACATCACGGTCAGCAACATCGCCAGTGCCATCCGACTGCTCAACTACATGCGCAAGGCAAAGCAGGGCTTTGACCTGTATGTTTCGGAGGACGGCGTGAACTTCCAGACCATCACCGTGGACGGTTTTGGAGACCCCTACAACCATGGTCTGCGGGCATTCGCCACCACCGACCAGGGTCTGTGCCTTGGCACTGCCAATCCCTTCTACGGCACGCAGGTGTGGATCAAGCGCAAGGACAGCTGACCTCCGCACTTCCAGGATAACCGCCGCCCAGCTCTCAAATGAGCTGGGCGGTTTTTTGTGTTTTGCACAAGAAACCTATCATATTTTTGGTATTGATGCTGCCGGAGACGGACATACTCCACCGTGGACGTACAATTATGGCGTTAGTGTGAACGAACTATGAAGTTTTACCAAAAATCGGTGGAAAATTGATTGAAAAGTTCAGTGAATTGAATTATACTATCCATATAAGCTTTTTAACCGGAGCGAAACCATTGCGAAAGGGTGCGGCGGGCTGCTGGTTCGGGCCTGCGCACAGAGGGAGGGCGACACCGCATGAAGGGCTGGTACAAGGCGCTGGAAGATCTTGTCTGGCTGACCCAGCTGGGCCTGAATATGCTGCTGCCGCTGGTCATGTGCCTGGGCGGTGCCTGGTGGGCGGTGAACAGCTGGAGCTGGCCGGAATGGGTGTTCCTGCCGGCCATCCTGCTGGGCCTTGCCTCCGGGGCGCAGAACTTCTGGTATTTTGCCAAGGAGCACCTGGACCGCGCCAAAAAGGAAAAACCGAAGCGGGTGGGGTTCAACTCACATCAGTAAACATTACAGGAGGTTTCCCTTTATGAAACTACAGCCGGAATCCAAAAAGGAGCTGACGCGCATCGCCTGCGGCACGGCCATCTGCACCGCTGCCCTGTGGGTGGCCTTTGCGGCGCTGCACCTGGTTGGCTGGGTGAAATTTGATTACACTGTCGTTCTGGGCAGTCTCATCGGCGCGGCCGTGGCCATCGGCAACTTTGCGGGCATCTGCATCGTGTGTCAGAAGGTCATCGACGAGCAGGATGAGAAACGGCGCAAAGCCACATTACAAGCTTCCTACAACGTCAGAATGCTTTTGCAGGCGGTGTGGATCATCGTGTCCATCGGGGCACCCTGCTTCCAGCCCTTTGCCAGCGTTCTGCCCTTGTTGTTCCCGCGTGTTACGATCTACTACCTGCAAATAACCGGCAAGTACAAGCCCCTTGCACCGGCCGGGCCCTCGGTGGATGTCTCTGTGGAGGACGACCCCGAACCCGCCCCGGAGCCGGAGGCTGAGCCCCGTGACGAAGGGGGTGAAACGTAACAAATGGAACTGAACGGCGCAAAGATCCTGTATACCATCCATACCGATATCCCCCTGCTGGGCGATCTCAAGATCACCCAGACCCTAGTCACTACCTGGATCGTCATGGCGCTGCTTTCGGGCCTGGCCATCTGGCTGGGCAGCAACCTCAAGCTGGAAAATGTCTCAAAGCGGCAGGCCGCGGCCGAGTTCATCGTGGAGCGGCTGGATCAGTTCGTGCACGACAACATGGGGTATCACTTTGACAAGTATATCCCCCTGATCGGCTCGATCTTCGCTCTGAGCATCGGCTGCAACCTCATCAGTGTCATTGGCCTGTGGAGCCCCACGGCCGACCTGAACACCGAGGCTGCGTGGGCCATTGTGGTGTTTGTGCTGATCATGTACTACAAGATCAAGACCAACGGCATCTTTTCCTATCTGAAGGGCCTGCTGGACCCGATCTTCATCATGGCACCCATCAATGTGCTGTCGGAGATCTCGACCCCCGTCAGCATGGCGTTCCGTCACTTTGGCAACATCCTGTCCGGTACTGTCATTTCCACACTGCTGTACTGGGCGCTGGCAAGCCTGAGCCATGTCATCTTCGGCTGGCTGCCCGGCTTCCTGAGCCAGATCCAGCTGTTCCAGATCGGCATCCCGGCCTTTACGGGCCTGTATTTCGACTGGTTCGGCGGCTGCATTCAGGCGTTCATCTTCTGTACCCTGACCGCAATTTTCATCAAACGTGCTGCCGGTGAGGACTAAGCCCTCACAACGGCATCTCCCAAAACAAAAACTTTTTTGGAGGACAAAACTTATGACTGACTTTCAGTACCTTGCTCGTGGTATCGCCCTGGCAGGCTGCGGCATCGGCGCAGGCTGCGCACTGATCGCAGGTATCGGCCCCGGTATCGGCGAAGGCAACGCTGCCGCCGCTGCCTGTGAGGCCGTGGGCCGCCAGCCTGAGTGCAAGAGCGACGTGACCAGCACCCTGATCCTGGGCGTTGCACTTTCCGAGACCACCGGTATTTACGGCTTTGTTACCGGCCTGCTGCTGATCTTCCTGGCACCCGGCATGTTTATGAAGTTCCTGGCATAAGCGGAACCTTTTACAAAAGAACGAAAGGAGACGCTTATGGAACTGTACCAGGCGTTGATCACGCTGGACGGCTGGACCTTTCTGGCCCAGATCTGCAACCTGATGATCCAGCTGCTCATCTTCAAAAAGTTCCTGCTGAATCCGGTCAAAAAGGTGATCGCCGAGCGCAAGGCCAAGGCGGACAGCCAGATCGCCGATGCTGCAAAGCTGCGCACCGAGGCTGAGGCCATGAAAGCGGAGTACGAGCAGAACCTGCAGAATGCCCGCGCCGAGGCCAACCAGATCGTTGCCCGTGCCCAGAAAACGGCCACCGCCCGCGGTGAAGAAATCGTGGGCGAGGCCCGTGCACAGGCCGCTGCCCTGAAGCAGAAGGCGGAGGCTGACATTGCGCAGGAGCGCAAGAAGGCCGTGAACGAGGCAAAGGACGAGATCGGCGGCATGGCCATGGAGATCGCCTCCAAGGTGGTCGAGCGTGAGATCAAGGAAGCCGACCACAAGGACCTGATCGACGAATTTATCAAAAACGTGGGTGAAGCATCATGACCGAGACAGCAAGGATGTACGGCGGAAGCCTGTATGACCTGGCAGCGGAGGAAGGGCTGGAGACCCGCATTCTGGGCGAGCTGGACGAGGCCGTGGCGCTTTTTAAGGCAAGCCCGGAGTACCTGCATTTGCTCAGCACCCCCAGCATCCCCAAAAAGGAGCGCTGCGGCCTGCTGGACGAAGCGCTGCGGGATCGGGTTCACCTCTATGTGCTGAACTTTTTGAAGATCCTGTGCGAGAAGGGCACCCTGCGGGAGCTGCCCGGCTGCGCCCGGGCCTACCGGGTGCGCTACAATCAGGCACACGGTATTCTGGAAGCAGCGGCAACCACTGCAGTGGCAATGACGGAGCAGCAGGTGAAGAGCCTGCACGAAAAGCTGGAGAAGCTCACCGGCAAGACCATCGACCTGAAAACAAAGGTCGATCCGGCTGTGCTGGGCGGCATCCGGCTGGATATCGAGGGCACCGAGCTGGACGGCACGGTTCAGAACCGTCTGGCGGCGCTGCGCAGGGATATCGCGTCCGTGACACTGTGATCCATCGAATTTCCACCCGAAAGATTTTAAGAATTGAGTGGTGAATACAAGACAATGCAACTGAAACCTGAAGAGATCTCCAAGATCATCCGTGCCCAGATCAAGCACTACGAGAATGTCATCGAGCAGAGCGAAGTCGGCACGGTCATCATGGTAGGCGACGGCATCGCCCGGGCCAGCGGCCTGGAAAAGTGCATGGCAGGTGAGCTGCTTCAGTTTGACAACGGCGAATACGGTATGGCCCAGAACCTGGAGGAAAACACGGTCTCCATCGTTCTGCTGGGCTCCGATGTCGGCATCAAAGAAGGCAGCACCGTCAAGCGCACCGGCAAGGTCGTTTCCGTGCCCGTGGGCGAGGCAATGATCGGCCGCGTGGTCAATGCACTGGGCCAGCCCATCGATGGCGCAGGCCCCATTGAGACCACCGAGTTCCGGGCCATCGAGAGCCCGGCCCCCGGCATCATCGACCGCCAGCCGGTCAAAGAACCCCTGCAGACCGGCATCAAGGCCATCGACTCCATGATCCCCATCGGCCGCGGCCAGCGTGAGCTGATCATCGGCGACCGCCAGACCGGCAAGACCACCATTGCATCGGATACCATCATCAACCAGAAGGGCAAGGATGTTATCTGCATCTATGTCGCCATCGGCCAGAAGCGCTCCACCGTGGCAAACCTGGTGCAGAGCCTGACCGAGGCCGGTGCCATGAGCTACACCATCGTGGTGTCCGCCACGGCCTCCGAGCTGTCCCCCCTGCAGTATATCGCTCCCTACTCCGGCTGTGCCATGGGCGAATATTTCATGCACCAGGGCAAGCATGTCCTCATCATCTATGATGACCTTTCCAAGCACGCGGTGGCCTACCGTGCCCTCTCGCTGCTGATCCGCCGTCCCCCGGGACGTGAGGCTTACCCCGGCGATGTTTTCTACCTGCACTCCCGTCTGCTGGAGCGCGCGGCCAAGCTCTCCAATGAGCTGGGCGGCGGCAGCCTGACGGCTCTGCCCATCATCGAGACCCAGGCGGGTGACGTTTCGGCCTACATCCCCACCAACGTCATCTCCATCACCGATGGTCAGATCTTCCTGGAAACGGAGCTGTTCCACTCGGGCGTTATGCCCGCTGTCAACCCCGGCATTTCGGTGTCCCGTGTTGGCGGCAACGCCCAGATCAAGGCCATGAAGAAGGTGGCTGGCACCCTGAAGCTGATCTACTCCCAGTACCGCGAGCTGCAGTCCTTTGCCCAGTTCGGTTCCGATCTGGACGCGGACACCAAGGCCCGCCTGGCACAGGGCGAACGCATTGTGGAAGTGCTCAAGCAGAACCGCTCGGCTCCCGTGCCCGTGGAAAAGCAGGTGGCGATCCTGTATGCCACCATCCATGATCTTCTGGTCAAGGTCAAGGTGGCTGATGTGGCCGAATACGAAAAGGGCCTGTACGAATATCTCGAGAATGATGCCGCCGGTGCCGCTGTGATGGAGACCATCCGCACCACCGGCAATCTGGACAAGGACACCGAGGAAGCACTCAAGGGCGTTCTGTCCGCTTACACCGAGAGCTTCGTCAAGGCGCACTGAGGGAAGGAGGCGTAACGCATGGCAGGTTCCATGAAGGACATCAAGCTGCGCATCAAAAGCGTAGAGAGTACCATGCAGATCACCAAGGCCATGGAGCTGGTGGCTTCCTCCAAAATGCGCCGTGCCAAGGAGCGGGTGGAACACAGCCGCCCTTACTTTGAAACGCTGCACGACACGCTGACCGGCATTGCGGCTGCAGACCCCCGGGCCCGCAGCCCCTACCTGCGCCGGGCAGAGATCAAACGCACCCTGCTGGTTGTGATTGCAGGCGACCGCGGCCTGGCCGGTGGATATAACTCCAACGTGATCAAGCAGGCGGAGGCCCAGCAGGGCCCGGTCACGGTGCTGCCCATTGGCAAAAGAAGTCAGGAGTACTTTGCCCACCACGGGGCCGACCTGTTCACCGAAGAGGTGCTGCTGGCGGCGGATGTCTCGGTGGGTGAGTGCTTTGCCCTCTCCCGGAAGATCACCGAGGGCTACCTGAAGGGCGATTACGACGCAGTGAAACTCTGCTACACCCGGTTTGACTCGATGATGACCCAGACCGCTGTCACCATGGAGGTACTGCCCCTGACCATTGAGCCCACCGAGGAGCAGAAGGCCGCTGCCCGCCGCAGTCAGATCCTGTACAAGCCCAGCAGCGAGGAAGTGTTCCGCGCCATCATCCCCGAGTATGTGGCCGGTATCGTTTATGGTGCCGTGTGCGAGAGCGTGGCCAGTGAGCTGGCCGCCCGCCGCACCGCCATGGATGCCGCCACCAAGAACGCGGGCGAAATGATCGACCATCTGAATCTGTATTACAACCGCGCCCGTCAGGCTGCCATCACGCAGGAGATCACCGAGATCGTGGCAGGCGCAGAAATCTAAGGCGGCTTGCCCTCTCCGTCATTGCTTGCGCAATGCCACCTCTCCCAAAGGGAGAGGCCTTGGCAGTCCGCGCAAAGTTTCTGGTTTCGCCAGAGGCTCCCCCTTTGGGGGAGCTGGCGCGTGAGCGCCTGAGAGGGCGAGGACGCTGGCAATTTAGCATTTGCATTATTGAAAGATAAGGAGTTGTAGCCTATGTCCAAAAAACACATCGGCAAGGTGATCCAGGTCATCGGCCCGGTGCTGGACATCCAGTTCAAGGATGGCGAGCTGCCGGACCTGCTCAACGCCATTGAGATCGACAACCACGGCCGGAAGCTGGTGGTGGAGGTCGCTCAGCTCACCGGCGACAATGTGGCCCGCTGCATTGCCATGAGCAGCACCGATGGCCTGGTGCGCGGCACGGATGCCGTGGACACCGGCGAGTCCATCCGGGTGCCTGTGGGTGACCAGTGCCTGGGCCGCGTGTTCAACCTGCTGGGTGAGCCGGTGGACAACAAGCCTGCCCCCACCCCGGAGGCCTACTGGCCCATCCACCGCCCTGCCCCCAGCTATGAGGAGCAGCAGTCCACCACAGAGATCCTGGAGACCGGCATCAAGGTCGTTGACCTGATCTGCCCCTACGCAAAGGGCGGCAAGATCGGTCTGTTCGGCGGTGCCGGTGTCGGCAAGACCGTCCTGATCCAGGAGCTGATCTATAACATTGCCACCGAGCACAACGGCTACTCGGTGTTCACCGGCGTTGGCGAGCGCACCCGCGAGGGCAACGACCTGTACGGTGAAATGACCGAGAGCGGCGTTATCAACAAGACCGCTCTGGTCTACGGCCAGATGAACGAGCCTCCCGGAGCCCGTATGCGTGTGGCCCTGTCCGGCCTGACCATGGCGGAGTACTTCCGCGATGTCAAGAATCAGGACGTGCTGCTCTTCATCGACAACATCTTCCGTTTCACGCAGGCAGGCTCTGAGGTCTCGGCTCTGCTGGGCCGTATGCCCTCTGCCGTGGGTTACCAGCCCACCCTGGCCACTGAGATGGGCGCTCTGCAGGAGCGCATCACCTCCACCCGCAAGGGTTCCATCACCTCGGTGCAGGCTGTCTACGTTCCCGCCGACGACCTGACCGACCCGGCCCCTGCCACCACCTTCACCCATCTGGATGCCACCACGGTCCTGAGCCGTGACATTGCATCTCAGGGCATCTACCCCGCTGTGGACCCGCTGGATTCCACCAGCCGCATCCTCAGCCCCGAGGTCGTGGGTCAGGAGCACTACGAGATCGCCCGCGATGTTCAGAAGGTGCTGCAGCGTTACAAGGAGCTACAGGATATCATTGCCATCATGGGCATGGACGAACTGAGCGAAGAGGACAAGCTGACCGTCAGCCGCGCCCGCAAGGTGCAGCGCTTCCTGAGCCAGAGCTTCCATGTTGCGGAGCAGTTCACCGGTATGCCCGGTCAGTATGTGCCGCTGAAGGAGACCCTGCGGGGCTTCAGGATGATCCTGAACGGCGAGTGCGATGACCTGCCCGAGAGCGCCTTCCTGTTCGCGGGCACCATCGACGATGTGTTCGCCAAGGCGAAGAAAGGGTAAACCATGACGACCTTTCATCTGACGGTGGTCACGCCGGACGGCTGTGCCTTTGACGGTCAGGCGGAACGGGTGGTCTGCCGTGCCATCGACGGCGACCTTGCCATTCTGGCAAAGCATGGTGATTACTGCACCGCACTGGGAATGGGCGAAGCCCATATCGTGGACGCGGACGGCCAGCGCCGCCGCGCCGCCTGTATGGGCGGGATGCTCACCGTGCTGAACGGGGATGTCCATCTGGTCGCTACCACCTGGGAGTGGGCCGAGGAGATCGACCAGGCCCGCGCCGAGGCCTCCAAGAAGCGCGCCGAAGAGATCCTGGCCCGGAAGGACCTGGATGAGCGCGAATATGAGCTGGCCCAGGCCCGCCTCAAGCGCGCCCTCGTCCGCACCTCTGTCCACTGACCCCGGAGCGCTGGACAAATCAGCGCCGCTGTGGTACACTGGTATCAGAAAAATCAAATCAACAAAGGCTCCTTTGGAGTGCTGCAAACAGGGACCCCCCTGAAACCGGGGTTGCGTGCTTGCGGGCATTCTGAAGGAGCTTTTTTGATGCAAAGGAGGATGTGCGTGAAGAAAAATCTGGATATGACAGAGGGAAAGCCGATCTCCCTGCTGTGGGCGTTTACCTTTCCTACATTGATGGGCAACCTGCTGAATCAGGTCTACTCCATCACCGACAGCATCGTGGTGGGGCGGTATCTCGGGCAGACCGCCCTTGCGGCGGTGGGCAGCACCATGCCGGTGATCCTGCTGCTGGCAGCCCTGATGATCGGCATCAATGTGGGCGTGGGGATCATCATCAGCCGGTACTTTGGCCAGAAGAACGAGGAGCTGATGCGGAGGGCCTTTGTGAACAGCCTGTATCTGGGGCTGTTCCTGTCGGCAGGGATGATGGTGATGGGCCTGACCTTCTCCGGTACCATCCTGCGGTGGATGGGAACCCCGGAGGGCCCCCTGCAGGAAGCCACTGCCTATCTGGAGATCAGTTTCATCACCATGATCTGCCCCTTGATGTATTATTTGTTTTCCAGTGCATTCCGGGGGTTGGGAGACAGCCAGACAGCGCTGTACTGCCTGATCGTCTCCGTTCTGAGCAATATTGGCCTGGACGTGCTGTTTGTGGCTGTGTTCCGCTGGGGAGTGGCCGGGTCTGCCTGGGCCACGGCACTGGCGCAGGCCCTGTCGGCGGTGGTGTCGGCGGTGCTGCTGTTCCGCAAATATCCCATGATGCGGATGCGGCGGCAGGACCTCCGGCTCCATGGAAAGCTGCTGCGGCAGATCACGGTGCTGGCCATTCCCATTGCGGTGCAGTCTGCCTTCAACAATCTGGGCAATCTGGTGGCACAGAGTGCCGTCAATCTGTTCGGCGAGGCCACCATGGCGGCCTACACTGCCGCCAGCCGCATCGGAACGCTGGCCCTGATGCCGGTGGAGACCATCGGTTCCTCCCTCAGCGTCTATGCCTCCCAGAACCACGGAGCCGGCAAGCTGCAGCGCATCCGGCAAGGGGTACGGGCCTCCCTGCAGCTGTCTCTGGTGGTCAGCACCGTGCTGGGAGTGTTTCTGCTGCTCTGCGGCCGCCAGATGGCAGGGCTGTTCCTCGCAGAACCGTCTGCGGAGATCCTGACTGTGGTGCAGCGGTTTCTGCTGATCACGGCGGTGCCGGGGATCCTGGCCGGTGTGATGCAGGTGTATCAGCAGGTGCTCCGCGGCGTTGACAGGGCAAATCAGGCACTGATGGGCGGCGTGATGCAGCTCATTACAAAAATTGCGGTGGTGGCTGTGGGCGCATGGGGAATGCGGAATCTGGATGTGGTCTGGCTGGGCTGGCCCGCCTCCTTTGTGGCCGGAACCGTGATCCCGTACTTCTGCTTTCAGAAGATCGTGCGAGAAATAGAAACAGAATAAAACAGAAAGCGCCCCCGGAAAGCAAATCGCTTTCCGGGGGCGCTGTGTATTGATAAATCAGCTGAGCCGCAGGCTGTCCAATACAGCATTGACCACATCCAGCCCCACCTGACCGGGGGCGCTGGCCGTGCCGGGATTGGCAAAGGTCATGGCAGAGCCAAAGGCTTCGCCGCAAAGACGGCTCACGGCTCCCAGTGCGCCCATGCTCATGGTAATGACGGGCGTTTCGGGGTGGTGGTCGGTCATCTCGGCGGTGGCGGCCAGCAGCTCCAGCACATCGGCACGGCTCTGGGGCATCACGGCCAGCTTGGGCAGGTCGGCCCCCGCCTGCTGCATGGCCACCATCCGGGAGACCATCTCGGCCTTGGGCGGGGTCTTATGGAAGTCGTGGCTGGAGCACACGACCTTGACCCCGGCGGTGTGCGCGTCCTGAACCAGTGCGGGAAGGTCTGTGCCTGCGGTGAAGAACTCGATATCAATGAGGTCAGCGCAATCGGTATCCAGAACCGTGCGGAGAAAACGGAGGTATCCCTCATGGCTGACCGGTATGCTGCCGCCCTCTTCCTTCGTGCGCAGGGTCACAAGCAGCAGCTTCTCCTTTAAGAGGACCCGCAGCTTTGCCAGGCAGCGCACCACTGCCCCGGGGTTGGCGGCTGCATCAAACAGATCGACACGCCATTCCACACAATCGGCGCACAGTGTGGAAAACGCAACGGCCTTTTCCAGGATCGCAGCTTCGGTGCGCTCTACGATGGGCAGAATGACTTTGGGGCGGCCTTCGCCGATACGGCAGCCGCGGACAGGAACACAGGACATGGCGCTTCTCCTTTATATTAAAGTATAGCTATCTCATACAGGATACGGGATGACTCCATGATACGTTCTGCCCGCCGCCTTGTCAAGAAAGGAGCAAACATTGTTTATAGGGAGAACAGAGGAATTTTATCCCCTGCAAAGAATTTGGAAAAAAGATGTCAAAAAGTGTTGACAGAAGGCTGGGGATGTGGTATTATACTTGAGCGCCAAGGGCCGCCGGAAAGAATGACTTCTGAAAGCGGCAGAAGCAAAGCGAAAGAACCAATATGGATACGTTGAAAAACGAGCCACAAGTTCAGTAAAATCGAAAAGCTTCTGAAAAAAGTGCTTGACAAAAAATCACTTCTGTGGTAAAATAATCAAGTCGTCAGCCGCTAAGGCTGAGGCGCACAGGACCTTGAAAATTGAACAATATCGAAAAACTTGTAACGGAACCTATTTTCGTGTTGGAAAAACACGTTAAACAATTCCAAACAAAGTAATTCACACAGGACGCAAGCGATTGCGTGCTGAGCGAAAAGATTTAACACTTTTTAAGTGATAAATATCATTTATAAAGAGTTTGATCCTGGCTCAGGACGAACGCTGGCGGCGCGCCTAACACATGCAAGTCGAACGAGCGAGAGAGAGCTTGCTTTCTCGAGCGAGTGGCGAACGGGTGAGTAACGCGTGAGGAACCTGCCTCAAAGAGGGGGACAACAGTTGGAAACGACTGCTAATACCGCATAAGCCCACGGCTCGGCATCGAGCAGAGGGAAAAGGAGCAATCCGCTTTGAGATGGCCTCGCGTCCGATTAGCTAGTTGGTGAGGTAATGGCCCACCAAGGCAACGATCGGTAGCCGGACTGAGAGGTTGAACGGCCACATTGGGACTGAGACACGGCCCAGACTCCTACGGGAGGCAGCAGTGGGGAATATTGCACAATGGGGGAAACCCTGATGCAGCGACGCCGCGTGGAGGAAGAAGGTCTTCGGATTGTAAACTCCTGTTGTTGAGGAAGATAATGACGGTACTCAACAAGGAAGTGACGGCTAACTACGTGCCAGCAGCCGCGGTAAAACGTAGGTCACAAGCGTTGTCCGGAATTACTGGGTGTAAAGGGAGCGCAGGCGGGAAGACAAGTTGGAAGTGAAATCTATGGGCTCAACCCATAAACTGCTTTCAAAACTGTTTTTCTTGAGTAGTGCAGAGGTAGGCGGAATTCCCGGTGTAGCGGTGGAATGCGTAGATATCGGGAGGAACACCAGTGGCGAAGGCGGCCTACTGGGCACCAACTGACGCTGAGGCTCGAAAGTGTGGGTAGCAAACAGGATTAGATACCCTGGTAGTCCACACCGTAAACGATGATTACTAGGTGTTGGAGGATTGACCCCTTCAGTGCCGCAGTTAACACAATAAGTAATCCACCTGGGGAGTACGACCGCAAGGTTGAAACTCAAAGGAATTGACGGGGGCCCGCACAAGCAGTGGAGTATGTGGTTTAATTCGACGCAACGCGAAGAACCTTACCAAGTCTTGACATCC